>CAZQUW010000379.1:0-5159 GCA_964596215.1 uncultured Planctomicrobium sp.
TTCGATTAAGGTATGCCGGTTGGTCGCGTGTGGCTGCCACGTCTGGCCCAGATCTTTGGTCACGTACACCGCACGATACTTCTCGTGGTTGTTGCGAATATTCAGCATGATCGATCCGTCACCCAACTGGACCGCCTGACATTCGCTGCCCCCGCGATAGGCCGGTTGACCGACGATCCAGTTCGCCCCGTGATCGCGGCTGATCATGATGGTGGAAAACGGAACACCTTTGGCGTCACGACCCTGGATCGGCATGACCAGGGTCCCGTCGGGCAGATTGATCCCCTGTTGCGGAGACGGCGCCAGTAACCACCAGGCTTCGGGCTTGAGTGTCCGGGTCAGGTTCTCGGGTTTGGTCCAGGTTTTGCCGTCATCCGTCGACCGCACCACGAGCAACTGCGCAGTCTTGCCAATTTCGTATCCCGGTTCCGAGCCATCGTCGCGCCACTGGTGTTTGCCCGGCTTCCCATTCATCCAGACGGCAAAGCAGAAGATCTCGCCCGTCTGCTGATCGACGATGATCCCCGGGTCGCTGCACCCATTCTGCTCCTGCGGCAGGCCGCCGAATTCACCCATATCCATGATGACCTGGACCGGTTCCCAAGTCTGCCCGCCATCCCGGCTGCGACTGAGCCCGATGTCGATATCTTCCTGCAGATCACGGCTGGCCCGGCGCCGCATGTCGTACACGCACAGCAGCGTTCCCTTAGACGACAGGGCCAGCGCGGGAATCCGGTAGGTGTGCACGCCATCATCCTGATGTTTGCGGACCGCGACACCGATCCGATGGCGGACGGCAGGCTGCACAGTCGCGGGAGTGATCGTGCCGGCCGTGGTTTCGATCGCAGTCCACGTTGCCGCCACATCGTGCGATAAGACGGCCCCCTCATTCAGGCGGCACGACAACCACAACACATGCTTGCCGGCACTTAATGGTTGCTCATAGTTGATCGTAATCGCTGCCGCCGGTGCCACCGGCTTACCAAGTTCCTGGGGGGCCACGAAGTCGTCTTTTTCGCCAGTCGTATAGAGCGCCAGGTTGAGGACATCGCGTTCGAGATCAGTGCCATCCAGCTTAAACGACACCGACTTCAACGTCACCGGCTGCTCGGCAGCGACGTTGAGAGTGATCCGGATCAATGGTCCGTGGACGTTGCGGAGCAGCACCGGATGCATTGGGTACTTCGTCGCCACGGTAACTCCGGGAACCGACTTCTCCACCGCCTCCAGGCGTGCTTCACGCCATGGTCCGCAGGTCACAACAGTCAGCAGCAGACAGGCCCACAGGCGAATCCGGGTGTTCAAGCTCATGGGATATTCTCTTTCATGAGGAATATGACCGATCAAAATTCTCTACTTGATCATCTTGTTCGGGCTCGACCACTTCACGCGGCCCAGCCAGGTGGTACCGTCGGCTCCCTTGGGATGCGGTTTGGTTCCGAAGACGTATTCGGCATCGGTGACCCACGACTCACCCGGGCTGATCGCCGCCGCACCGAAGTTGCCGAGCATGACACCACGTTCCGGCAACAAGGCCTGTTCCGTCTGACGCAGGACCTGCAGGGTCTCGGGGTTGACCTGGGCGATGAAGATCGGAGCCCGATGGCGGGCAATGTGATCGTTGTTGGCGCCGCGACGCGTGTAAGACAGGAACAGTCCACCGCTATGCGACAGCCAATGCGCCTGCGTGTTGTAGCTGCCCAGGTCCTGGCCATCCTCGAAGGTCCACTTCTTCACGGGAGCATAATGCAGCCCATCGGTGCTGGACGTCACATATGCAGCCGAGTCGTTCCGCAGCGTAAGAAAATATTTGTCGCGAAAGATTGCCAGGGAAGGCTCGTAGAAGCCCCGTCCGCTGGTCGTGCTGATCTCGTCGCCATGCTTGAGATACTTCAGCTCGCTGCCATCAAACGCACAATGCATCACGGTCGCGACATACTGGCTCGAATCTTTCGGCCCGCGGAAATACATGGGGACCAGCACCGACCCGTCAGGCTGTTCGAGCCATTGCACGCAGCCGGGGGCGACCAGAAAGAATTTGCTGTCGGTCTCGGGCATGGCCAGCATTTTCCACGGAGTCCACTTGTCAGTCTTGGGATCATACGTGGCATACGCACATTCATGAGACCGGGGCTGGTCGAGGAGCTGGTGTCCCTTGGGGCTGTAACGCAGCTTGATGCCAATCGCGACCAGCTTTCCACTGTGCGCATGCCAGCCCGGAGTGACGTCGCACACTGCTATCGTTTCGTTGTTCGGCCCCTTCTGCCAAGCCAGTTCAGGAATCTCTGTCGGGCCAGTCCAGGTCTGACCGAGATCGTTCGTCCGCAGGAAATACAGCCCCGAGTAATGATCGTCGGCCGACAAGTGCTTTTGAATGGTCATGATGACCGCCGGGCCACCCTCTTTCCCATAGCCGGGCAGGGGAGCCACCCGCGGATGAAACCAGCAGAACGCAGGGCTCAGTTCTTTGAAGGCCACTTCCGCTTTCGCCGTGTAAGGCAGCACTGCCGGTTCCGCAGCCCGAGTGACATCGCCAGTTATCAGCCAGAGCCCGGCGATGGCGGCTAAATACACAGCGGGTCGGGCCGGTGACACCAAGTGCGAGGCGGGGCGATAAGTTCGAGTCACGGTCAATCTCCCGGGGTTGAACAAAGCGGATACCACCCAGCGGCGGCTGCGACTCTGTTGTACCGAGATTAGCGGCTCGAAAGAAGCTTCCAGCGACTCATGGGGCACCGGACAAATCTGTGGGGTGAATCCCCCGGTCCGGCCCACGCGTACCGTAGCGCGTGCAATACGATTGCTTGATCAACGTTTGATTTTTGAATTGGGTGCCACTGGCTGTGCAGTGCCGGATGTCATTCGACTCGAAAACAGCACTGGCCGAGCCAGTGGCACCCCACTAATTAGCTGTGACAGTGCACTAAGGCTGCAAGAGCTCAAACAGCCGCGTGGCCTCGAGGTGGTCGACCTGCCACAACTTCCAGGTCGTCGCATCGTTTCGCTGGACGAGATCGTTCAACGCGGATCTCAAATCGGCATCCTCGGACACCAGATCGAGGTACTCGACGATGATCTCGCGACGGTCGAACCGGGCCCGCGGGAAATGCTTCTGCAGCGCCTCGGGCTGCAACACGGCCACGACGGCACGCATCGAATAGCCCAGCGGAAACGCATCAGACGCCGGGAATTTCCAGCGGAGGGTGCGGTCACCCAGCAACGTTCCATTGGTTTCAATCACGATCCCGGGGACTTCCAGGCGGTAGTCAAAATTTCGTTCGCCATGCAGGATGGGCCATTGATACAGCCCGAGGATCCGGACGCCGAGGAGATTGAGTTGCTCTTCAAATTTCTTGGCGGTCCCGAACCTGGCCACGGCAGCCCGGCTGAAAGCCTTGGTAAACCGGGTCCCGCCGTTCGAGTCCTCACCGGCGGGGGGAGCGAATGTCTTCAACACATCCTGCAGGTGTTCATCCTGGAGTGGCCGATCCTGCTCATCCCGGACCAGCCGCTGCAACGTCACCGTCAGGTAAGCCTGCACGCGCCGGCGAATCTCTTCCTGATCTTTGATCGGTTGCTGCTGAGCATCCAGCAGATCGAGACCCCGGCGCTTGAGGATCTGGGCCGCCTGCACCAGGAAGTCCGACGGTTCGCCAGGCGGCTTGTGTTTATTCAGCCCCAATTGCAGCGTCGCATCGCATAACTCTTGAAAGCTGCCGGCAACATCCTGCCGCAGCCATTGCTCGAAGTTCTTCAGATCGTAACCGGGCCCCCAGGCGTCGGCACAGGCGGTCAGCAGCAGCGCCACGACCATGTCGGCCGTTTCAGTCCGTGCCAGGCGATGATCGGTCAGATTGATCGTATCGGTCAGCGTTTCCTGCCAGATCCATTCGGTGACAAAGCCGGCCTCGCGCCGTTCGACTTGTCGCACCAGGCGGCCGTCCGACAACCCCGCGGGGGCCTCAAATACCAGGTGATCGGGGATCGCCTGGGCGTCCGCAAACTTGCCCTGGCCAATCCAGTATGGGACCTGGGACTGCTGATTGGCAGGCGGAATATCCGACTTCAAAACGCGCAGCAAGTCGTGTAACGGCAGACTGTGCAGCTCCCCGGATTCCACTTTGCGGACGCGGCTGGATTCCTGCCAGGTTGTGCTTTTCCGCGCCTTTTCAGGGGTGCGGGCCAGCGGCTGATAGGCAATGCGCTCGATCGTTCCATCCGCCAGCAGCCGCGTTTCCGCCCGATACTGTTCGGAATCGCAACCGGCCGACCAGGCACACACTACCGCAATCAAAATGGCGTGAAGAGCTCGCATGGCGCACACCTCAAGGGAAGAGCAGGTTCGGCCCATCTCTTAGGAGTCATCCTACTGCGGATTTATTCCCAGAGATATCTGGACTGTGGCGATTGACGCCGCGCCCATCCCGCATCACGGCGCTGGTGAAGCCCCCGGACGGACCTGGAGTCCTGTCTCACGGCGGGTCAGTGCGTCGATGTGTTCGCGGCCAAAACGAGCCAGGCAGGCCCGGCCGTTGTCGACATAGTGCCGCCAGGTGTGTTCGAGACGGGCCCGTTGTTCTGCGGTCAACTGCCGGAAATTCTTGGCCGGACAGCCGGCCCACAGCGTTCCCGGCGGGACGATCGTCCCCTCCATCACCACGGCGCCCGCGGCAATCAGCGCCCCGGCCCCGATCACGCAGCGGCTCAGCACGGTGGCCCCAATCCCGATCAGCACGTCATCTTCGACGATCGACGCATGCACGATCGCCCCGTGTCCCAGGGTGACTCGGTTGCCCAGCACGCACGGATAGCCGAAATCAACATGCAGAATCGAACCATCCTGCACGTTGGTATCTTCGCCGACCTCGATGTAATCGCCATCCCCCCGGACCGTGCAGTTGTACCAGACCGAACTGCGGGCCTTCAGACGCACACGCCCCATGACCACCGCATTCTGCGCGACCCACGCCGTCGGATCTATTTGCGGAGCACACCACAGGGCTCGCCAATCGAGATGGGCATCGGGATCCAGACCAGCAGGTGGCTCGGGAAGTGCATCGACCAGCAGCGGCCAGTTGTCGAGATCCTGCGGCGTCATTCGGCTTTTCCTTAAAACGTGCGAGACTAATCCAGAGCTGCAGGTGAGCCCAGTGCCGTCA
>CAZQUW010000380.1:0-5110 GCA_964596215.1 uncultured Planctomicrobium sp.
TCATCTGGTAGACCATGTGCAACGACTTGGGAATCGTCAGCTCCATGGGGGTGATCTGCTTGCCTTGAGATGCATCCCAGTAGGGCAGCACCCCCTGGAGCAACAGATAATCGCCCCCACCCACAAACCCGCCCAGCACATCGGAGCCGAACGCGAGGCTATAGCCATAGGTCGCCCAGACCAGCGACATCATTCCCATCAGGAAGACACACTGCATCATGACGCCGAGCACATTCTTTTTCCGCACCAGCCCGCTGTAAAACAGGGCCAGACCGGGAGCCGTCATCATTAATACGAGGGCAGCAGATACGAGAATCCACGCCGTATCAGCGGCACTAAACGCAGCCTCAGGATCTGGAGCCGACGACGCCACAGAACCTGCCTCCACAGCAGGTGCGGGGTCCGCCCAGGCGAAACTCGCGGAGAACAGGATAAGAGCCAAGAACAGGCCAGAACGGCCGATACCACCGAACATCAGGAACTCCTTACAGCGCGTAGGAACACCAGCGATCGAAGCAACTTTAAAAAAGCCACCCTCGCCTTACGTTGCCACCCGCGAGCCTGGGCGGCACTGAACAGTATTCGAACATACGCTACATGGAGGTTGTTTGTCCACGACCGCTCTTGACGAGCACCACGCTTCACCTCGTGGCGGCAGACAGACGTATCCGATGACAGCTTAAAGACTTCACGAACGTTTCAGACCAGATGGAGAGAGCGCTCCTTAGCCTGAACGGAATTCGCGAAAAATTACTATAACATTCTCGGCGAGACGCTGTCCAGCGTGCGCAAAAATAAGTCCATGTGCCCAAAAAGCGAGCAGCAGTCAACACGAACGGAACGTCAGCCGCTCCCTCGGCAGGACCAACTCCGCCCCGTCGCAGGTAATCTTCACACAACCCGGGAGAATCTGCCGCGAACCATTGCAGCGTGCGATTCATTCTGAGGCAAACGTAGCCTGGGACTACTTCGTCAAATTGAAGTCAAACGTGTTCGGCTGATCTCTCACGATGCGGACTCGCAGACCGGAATTCTCGCGTGCCACTTCCTGGGCATCATCCAGCGTCTGCCGATGAGTGATATCCCCCTGATTCACGACAAGCACCGAGTATTCACCTGGCAGGAGACCCCGCTCCTTCGGAATGGTATAGCCGCCGTTGTGAATCATCGCGAAACCGATCGGCTTGTATCTGGAATCCACAGGCACCAGGGTCAACTGGCCCCACTTTAACGGCTGCTCATTGACCGCAATCTTGCCCTGCACGGCCGTGGCCTCTCCGTCGGCCAGGAACCGGTTCTGGCGCATCCAGTCGAACAGGCGGTCCTTCCACGAATTGAGGGCGGGATTGCCCGGTGCCAGCCCCACGCCATGCGGTCCCTGCTGATAGATGTGGAGTTCGGCCGGCACCTTGGCCTTACGCAGCGCCAGATAGAACGCAACACTGTTTTCCGGAGGAACCCCGGTATCTTCGTTGGTATGAAACAGAAATGTCGGCGGCGTCTCAGGAGTGACTTGTTTGTCGTTCGACAGATTGTCGAGCAGCTGCGGATCGGGATTTTCACCGAGCAGGTTGCGTCCCGATCCCTTGTGGGCAAACTCCGCATTCAGACTGATGACCGGATATCCCAGGACGGCAAAATCAGGCCGGCAGCTGACACGGTCCACCGGATCGGCAGCCTCTTTTTGGCCAGCATCAAAGTGAGTTGCCGCCGTCGAAGCGAGATGTCCGCCTGCGGAGAAGCCCATCACGCCGATTCTGTGCGGCGAAATCCCCAGTTTCTCGGCATTCGCCCGAGCATAACGAATCGCCCGCTGCACATCATGGAGCGGCATCGGATGACGATATTTCGGCGACAGGCGATACCGTAACACCAGCGCCGTGACTCCTTGCGAATTGAACCAGTTGGCCACCTGTGAGCCCTCATGGTCCATGGCAATAATCCCATATCCACCCCCGGGGCAAATCACCACCGCAGCCCCGTTCGACTTGCCTTCAGACGGCAAGTGAATCCGCACCGACGGGCGATCAGGTTCTTCAACACCGGTCGCCCCGGGCACTTTATCCGGCCACAGCGGAGTGGGCTCGGGGCTCGCAGCCAGGCCGGGCATGGCACCCGCCAGGACGACACACGAGAAGGTCAACAGAGTGCGGCGCAACATGGATGACTCCTGGTGAACATCGAGTAGATTAATCAGACGAGCGTCGAGAACCGATCGCGAAAGCATCTCGCATATGATGCCCTGCCCGCACTGCGGATGCTACGCCAGCGTGGTCGCGGTCGCGCTAATTCGATTGAGTTTTCAGTCTGACTCTGTGAGTCGGAACTGCTCCGTCTGCCATTCCCTTCCGAGGGAGCCAGGGAGGGTTTCGCAATGCACTGCCGGATCAATTGATGAAAAATCCATGTTGATGAGGCCCAGGTTCGAATCAAGCCCGGCACGCGGCTATGATGCGGAGCATCGATGAGACATCTTGACGACTGACGAGAGCGCCCGAACCGGGCCTGAGGAGATCCGCATGATTCGCAGAAAACAGTGGATTGCCGGCTGCACTGCAGCGGTGATCGGGCTGGTCGTCTGGGGGCAGGCCCAGGACAATTCGGCCCCCGTCGAAGTGGCCCGGCTGACCGCGGAGAACTGGCAGCAGTTCGCCCCCGAAGGCAAAGAGGTCGATGCGATCGTCGGCGACATCGTGCTGCGAAATGCCTATCTGACGGCCGTTATTGCGCAGCCCTTGCCGACACGCAACGCCAATATGACGGTCAAGCAGATCGCCGGGGCCTTGATCGATTTCACAACCCGCGAAGCCCCCAGCGACCAATTGAGTGCCTATTACCCCGGGCAGCGGCAGTTCGCATTTCGCGACTGGAAAATCACCGGCCCCCAGGACGCAGCGTTGGATCTGGAATCACAATCGCAGACCACGGCCAAATCGGTATCTGTGCAACTCCAGGCCGCCGCAACCGAAGGACAGCCGGCCATCACGGTCACCTATCAACTCGAACACGACGAGCCCTTCCTGACCGTCTCCACAAAATTCACCAACCCCGGGTCCAAATCGCTGGTCGTGCCATTGGTGGATGACCTGCGAATCGATGCCGGCAAGGAAATGCTCGTCAAATCCGCCAACGGCAGAGGCCCCACATTCTGGGCTCATGATCGCTTCTGGCGACAGGCTTACGCCATCGATGGTGCGGGAGTGCCATTGGAGATGAACAGCGATGCCCGGACCTCAACCATCAAGTATCAGATCAAGGGGGATGACAAAGTAACCTTGATGCCCGGCGGTGAGTTTGAATTCACGCGCTGGCTGTTTGTCGGCAAAGATCTGCTGGAAGCGCAGGCCCGTGCCGCCGAGATGCGTGGCGAAACCTTGCCCCGGGTGCAGATCCGGATCGTCGGTGAACACGGGGCCGTCCAACTGGCCGAAGTCACGTTCCGCCGGGGAGATCAAACCTATGGCAGCGGCTGGACCGACAACCAGGGATTCCTGGCCACGGCCCTGCCCCCGGGCGAATACAGCGTCTCGGTCCATGCGCAGGGCATCGAAATTGCCCGCGACTTGAAGTACCGGCAGGAAAAGACCAGCGATACCACCCAGGAATTGCGGGTCGCAGATTATCGCCCTGGAAAAGTCGTCGCCCGGATTACCGATGCGGAGGGGCAACCACTGCCCTGCAAGGTGGAGTTTGTCGCGCAAGCCGGCACCCCGCAACCCGATTTCGGCCCGGTAACGGCTGAGTTCGGCGTGCGGAATCTGCGTTATGCTCCACTGGGCACCTTCGAGCAAACACTGCCAGCCGGCCAGTACAACATTACGATCAGTCATGGACCAGAGTTCGACGCCATCTTCACAACGCTGACGATCGAAGCCGGGAAGACATCGGAACTGACTGGACAACTCAAACGGACAGTCTCCACCCCCGGCTGGATCAGTGCCGACTTTCATAGCCACAGTTCTCCATCCGGCGACAATACATCCAGCATGGTCGGCCGGGTGTTGAATCACGTCTGCGAACACCTCGAGTTCGTCCCCTGCACCGAACATAACCGCATTGACACTTACGACCCGATCATCGCGGAACTCGGGGTCGGCAAGTTCGTGAGCACGGTTTCCGGCATGGAGCTCACCGGGCAGCCGCTCACATTGAACCATCAGAACGCGTTCCCCCTGGTGCACCGCCCCTATGCTCAGGATGGCGGCGGCCCGCTAACCGATGCAGACCCGGCCACACAGATTGAACGCCTGGCATTGTGGGACAAACACAGCGAGAAACTGGTGCAAGTCAACCACCCCGATCTGGGCTGGATGTTCTACGACAAAGATGGAGACGGGCAACCCGACGTGGGGTACGACCGCATGCGCCCGCACATCGGAGCTCTGGAAGTTCATCCGATCGACTGCATCCTGAAGCGAACTCCGCTCACTCAGCGGCGAGGTATGGAATTCAACAACACGATGTTCGGCTGGCTGCAGTTGCTGAACCAGGGACAGCGTTTTCCAGGCGTCGTCAATTCCGACGCGCATGACAACTTCCACGGTACCGGCTGGCTGCGAAACTGGGTGCAGAGTGCCACCGATGACCCGGCCGCCGTCAAACCCCTGGACATTGTCTCGGCGACGACCCAGGGACGCGTGATTATGTCCAATGGACCTTTCCTGGAAGTCCGATTAAATGAAGTCGGAAAGAACAATGCCATTACGGCGGGCCAGGACCTGCAGGCACAGTCGGGCAAACTGCAGCTGCACGTGCGGGTACAGACTCCCAACTGGTTCGATGTTGACCATCTGTTCGTGCTGGTGAATGGCCAACTGGCCGAGTCACTCGATTTCACACGTCAGAAGCACCCCGAACGTTTCGCGGACGCAGGTTCGGTGAAGTTCGACCAGCAGCTGGAATTGACGCTGCCGCAAGATGCACATGTCATCGTAGTGACCGCGGGGGAAAACTCGACGCTCAGTCGAGTGATGGGGCCAACCTATGGCAACGTCAGGCCGGTGGCAGTTTCTAATCCCATGTTCGTAGATGTGAATGGCGGCGGATTCAAACCGAACTTTGATACATTGGGATACCCGCTGCCCAAGAAGCTTACCCCACGCAAAGTGCC
>CAZQUW010000381.1:0-5067 GCA_964596215.1 uncultured Planctomicrobium sp.
CTCTTTGCCTGACCCCTCTCCAGAATTGTCGTCGGACTCCGTCAGCACCGATCGGGCTGACTGAGCGATGTCACCGTGAGTTTAGTACCCGCGAATCTTGCGGCCAGCATCCCATTGGTCATGGAAGCTGCGTTGCTGGAAATTCAGGGGAATCCCATATCCATAGTGAGCCGAACCGTACAGGAAGTTGTTGGGCGGTGCCTGGTAGTAGCTGTTATCGTAAACGGGGGCATACTCGGGCGCCTGGTAGGCACTTTGATAACGTTGATGACCGTCGGTCGTACTGGCCGTTGCGGGTGCCGGAGCCGCATAGGCGGTCGTCGCCGGTGCGTAATAATTCGATTGGCAACAACAATTGCGACGTCCACCCGCCTCCGCAGTGGTCACTGACACACCAGCCGCGCTCACGATCAGGGCCGCCAATCCACAGTTTCTCAACAAGCTGTTCATGATCCATACCTCTTTTTGAAACGGATCCGAGACCAGCGGACCTTCACATGGATGAGCCGACTCTCGAGATCCAGGATATCACCATTCAGCTCCGCAGAATTCAAAAAACCATGCATCGGCCACCCTGCCGCAACCACCGTCCCTCCTGCTCCAGATATTTTGGGGGCTCTGCGGACTGGTAACAGCCGCAATTAGCCTCACCCTTAAGTGTCCCCCACGGAAGTTCATTGTCAATCCGCGAAAACTGCTTCCCACAAAAGACATTGAGGCGAAAACGGGATTTAGCGCCCGTTTCAGAACCAATCTGGACCTGTTTAACAAAGAAGTAATCTCCGCCTCATCATCAGCTCTGCAGCACGTCCAGACCTGGTAAGCATCCTTTCTGCACCGAATGGCGAGGCACCTCGCTACCCATCAGTTGCCAAGAACTCCCCACCCATCGGGCCCGCCAGCCGATAAGTTGCCCGGCATTCCCAACCTCGATGAACTGCATTCCCGACGGGCATTCACGCTGGGAATCTAAGCAATCTTCTGTTGAACCAAGCGACTCGGCAGCGAATCCAGCCCAGGAAATTCTCCACAACTCATTTTAAAACAATACGTTACACCGCGCACCAATCAATTTCCGCAAAATCCGGCACACCGCGTGCGTCTGATCGATGGCCGATCGACATGGTCGCTCAGGCAACAGTGACGGGTGAAATAGATGACTGCCAGCTGCCGACGGTGCCTCCCACTGATTTTCGTGTTCACGGCGTGGTCCGTGGCCACTGGATTCGCTCCCGTCCTGCGAGCTGCAGAGAGTGTCCCAGCTCCGCGTGTCCGGGCAGAGGCATTGCGACACAGTCAGGCCAATGGCTGGCACGTGGCCGAGAGTCGCAATTTTCGGTTTCATCACCATAGCCAGTCGAAACTGGTCGCCCGCCTGGCAGTCTTGTGCGAAGACTCACGCACTGCGATTCGACAACGCTGGCTCGCGGCATTTGGTGCTGCAAACTGGTCGATCAAGTGCGACGTCTTTCTCTACCCGACGCCGACTGAGTACCAACAGAAGACGCGTTTCCCAGCCGATTCCTGGGGCTTCGCCGATCTCGAAATCGGCGACGGCAAGGTCTGGATGCGACGGCTTGATCTGCGGTCTGATAACGAAGCCCGGGTCTTCAATGTCGCCGTCCACGAGCTGACCCACGTGATTCTGGCTGACCGGTTTGCTCATAAGCAGATCCCGCGCTGGGCAGACGAAGGGATCGCCCTGAATTCCGAGCCCGCGACTCGTCAACGGGATATGCGCGGCTGGCTGGCCGGGGAAATCAAGCAGGGACGCGGCTTCACTCTGCAGCAACTCCTGTCGATGCAGCAGTATCCCCAGAACAAGCACCTGGGTGACCTGTTCTATGCTCAAAGTGGCTCGCTGGTCGAGTTCCTGCTGGCCCAGAACTCGAACTCCGAGGAAGGGGTGATCCGCTTCGTCGAGAATGCCCAGCGGGGTCTCGACAAGCAACTCTCTGGCGTGTCACTCACCAAGCTGGAAAGCGAATGGAAGGCCTGGCTGCTGAAGTCGCATAGCGAAGGCGGGGTTCAGCTCGCCGCCGACCGGCCGTAATAAGACGGGCTCTCGCCTGCTGAGCGGCGTCACGCGTTCATTTCAGTCGATGGAGCGCTACCACTCTGGATTCGTAATTACTGCTGGCCGATCGGCGATACAAACAGTTTTCAGGTCCATGGCATCCGCTACGGAAATTGAAATCACGCCTGCTTGTCAGCACACCACTCCTGTCCCGTCCGGGCCCGTAGCCATCCGACTCATGACAGTCTTCCAGATCCCCGCGGTGCGCTGATGAGTTTGCTTGGGATCGACCATAACTCCTTACCCGGTTCCCCCGCGGATCGCCGACTCCGCGACGGTCCTGAGACTCACAGATCGCGCCCACGAGGGTCACCGGCTACCGGATGGCACTGCGGGCCCGGTTCTCCGAATCGCGCGCCGGCAGGCTGTGTGACGCATGCAAGGCATCGACCGAAGCAAGATTGACGGCCCCGCGCCTCAAACGACAACAGCCCGGTGACTTTAGAACGCCTGGCAAAACTGGTCGCGAACAATTTGGAACCGCAGTCAACGACGCGGTTCCGAGTTGTTGTCGAGGTCTTGCGAACGTTGCTAAAGTCACCGGGCTGTCGAGATACCAGGGACTGATCTGGAGCGTCTGCGAACCGGGAATTACGGGCGAGCCAATTCCTTCTGCAGCAGAACTTCCACACCCTTCTTCAGGTCGAGATCCTCTTCCAGGTTGACGTCGGTCGGACCACGGAAGTAGCTCCGGGTGGGACTGGATTCCGCAACGGTGATGTGCGGTGCAATTCCAATCTTGCCGAAGGTCTCACCGCGGGGCGAGTAGAACTTGGCCGTCGTCAGTCGCAGACCCGCATTGTGGTGCAGGGGAATGATGCTTTGTACCGACCACTTCCCGTAGGTCTTGCGGCCCACCAGAGTCCCGCGACGATGATCCTTGATGGCTCCGGCCACGATCTCACTGGCACTCGCACTGTCACCATCCACCAGCAACACCAGCGGCATGTTGACGGTCCCCATCCGATGGGCCGAGTAATTCCAGTTCTGATCGGCGATGCGTCCCTTCGTCGAGACGATCGTGCCATCGGCGATAAAGTGATCCAGCACTTCGACCGCGGCGGTCAGCAATCCACCGGGATTACCGCGTACGTCCCAGATCAGTGATTTCATTCCCTGGGCTTGCAACTCCTGCAAGGCGGCTGTCATTTCTTCATTCGTATTCTTCTGGAATCCGGTCATCTTGATGTAACCGATCCCATTCTGCTGATCGATAATCTTGACGATCGGCAGCGATTTCACATGCACGGCACGGCGTAAGAAAGTACTGTTGCGAACTTGCGAATTGCGACCTTCCACATCCAGGCGAACTTGTGAACCGGGCTTGCCCTGCAGCATGTTGGCGGCTTCGTCAGTGGTCATCAGGCGGCAATTGGTGCCATCGATCCCCACGATATGCTCACCGGCAAACAAACCACCTTCAGCGGCCGGACTGTCGGGCAGCACGTTGACCAGTAACAGGCCTTTACCCGTTTCGGCCTTCATTTCGATCCCCAGGCCGACAAACTGGCCTTCGATATTGCCGTACAGATCTTTCAGTCGCGTCGGTGTCAGATAGGAGGAATATTCATCCAGGGCATTACAACCACCGAACAAGTATTCCATCACCACGGCCCCGGACTGCAATCCGATTTCACGCTCGGCCAGGTCACAGACTTCATTAATAATCCGGACGGTCGCCCGGCGATCTTCAACCGGCTTATTCCAATAACGTTCCTTGAGCACCAGACGAACCTTCTGAACCTGCTGCGGTGAAACACCCGGCAAGTTGGTCTGCAGGAACTTGGGATTCACGAGGGCCAGGTACAGGCTCTCTGTCCCATGAGCGACAAAGTACATTTCCGGCAGGGCGTCCACGTAACTTCGCTGGACCTGATTCATCACTTCATTGACGACCCCCAGGGCCTCGGAGCGATTCATCGGCAGCATGTTACGCAAGAAGCTGCCGTCGGCGTACCGGCGATCAATCGCGAAGTGGTACTTGGCGCGTCGCAACCCGTGCTTCAGGTCTTCCTGACCAGGGTGATCTTTCAGTTCCCGCTCGTAGTGTTCAATGGCCTCGAGCCATTGCCGGGATTTTTCGAGTTCGATCCCTGACGTGACGGCCTTATCAGTTCCCCCACCGGGCCGGCGAAACTTCACTGGACCTGCCCCAAGTGTGGAGCGATAAGTCCAGGAGGTAACCCCGCACAGTACAAGGATAACGATCCAGCGCCTAAGTTGAGTCTCGATCCGCATAAGCTCCCCCATACGACGACGCCTTTCGCTACCGGGTTCGAGAAGATTGACCGACCAGATCGATCTTGCCGAACGTGACGATTGGTAACGCGCCGTCTTGATGCGTGTCTTGTGTTGCCCGAGAATTGTTCAAGAAACTGAACGTGACACGGACAACTTGACTATAGAACGCATTTTGGGGGTGGTCAAACTGCGGAGCGTAGCGATAAGCCCACATCGCCAGCACAGAACTCCAGTTCGACACGCCCATCTCGGAAGACTCCTGATGATTCACAAACGCAGACAGGGAAAGCAGATCCCAGCAGGCAAACTGTCAGGTTAAGTACATCTCAATAGCACCTGGAAAATCCATTTTTAGTGAAGATTTTTTTCAACCTGTCATCACAGGAGTACAGTCGAAGTTGTCATGGGACGTAGACTTGTCGGGCTGTAGTGGTGAAGACAGGTGTATCAAAGTTTCTTCACTCCAATTGGCAACATTGACTTCAGAACCGTCACCGCCGGTGAGCCGCAATGGGGGCGTGATGCTGTTTACACGCCCCACAATCCGGGCAGTCGCTGTCAGACCTACAGTCCAACCTCTTTCGCGCGCCGGAACGACCCGCATCCAACTATCGGCCAGCAATGCCGGCATGTACCGCAGCACTGAGCGCAATCAGTTTTCTCGGAAAGTCCGGCAAAGCAACCAGAGGTTGCTCCAATTCCGGATGCCAGGCCAATTCCCACTCGAGGCTATACCAACCGTCATAACC
>CAZQUW010000382.1:0-5065 GCA_964596215.1 uncultured Planctomicrobium sp.
CATTTTCGGCGTGTATCACGTGGAAATTGTTGTTTCTGGGGCCTGTTTTAGCCGGAGTGGACGATGTCGAAGTATTTCGAGGAAGATACCCTCGAGGACGAGTTCGACCTGGGCGTTGATGTTCTGGGCGAGGAAGCGTTCGATGAAGACGGCGAGCTCGTCGAATTCGAACCGGAGGATTTTGCCGCGCTCGGCATTGACCCGTACAGACCAACCAGGGCCAAGCCCGGTTCTGAGGCCAAAGTCTTGATGCTCTCCGCGCGGTATGCCGCAGGATTGCCATTGTGGCACAATGAAGACTGTTACGAACACGGGCCGCGCGAACTCGAACTCATGGGCACCGCCGATGCACGGCGTTAGTCGCTGAGTCACTCGATCTGCCAGATCGAGACAATCTCATAAAGCACGCCGGGAGCAGGGGTCACTCTGCTCCCGGTGTGTTTTTGTTTTGGGTGCATTTGTGTCGGATGGAGTTCAGGCAGCTGCCGCCCAGATGGTCGATCCTGCTCGATCGCTGGTCGTGGCGACCTCTCAGCGGGCTGGCGCGCAAGCTCACCGTCCGCAGCGGCTCGCGTAGTGCAGCAGGTCTCCATGCTGCCGAATCCGAATTACCCCAGACTGCCTGTCAGCAAGCCTTTGTGCAGCCTTCCCAGAGTGTTGAAATTTTGCAACATCTTGCCGGCAGGACCGCGAATCTGGCCTATGCTTTGGTGTCTGCCATTTCAATGCGATTGTAAGATTGTCGCTGCATCCACTCCAAGCTGAGCCGGCATCTGCCATGAACAAAAACTGGCGTTCTTCGCAAAAACTGGCTTGGCGAAATGTTCGAGGGAGTTCCATCGAATATTGCTGAATTGGCTGGCTGAAGTGCTCGCATTCTGTGCAGTGATTGTTTGTTTTGAGTTTTTTTTGACTGAAGTTTTCTGCTCCAACCTCCGCAGGGTCCCCCTGGACCCTATCAACATGCGGTGATTTGTGGCTTTATTTACCTCCCGAGCATTCGGGCACACGATTCGCTATGAATTTGCGATGACAGCGTAGGAAGCGCTGTCCGGTCGTCTTCCACGAGCGATTGACAAGATTGAGGATGTGAATAGCTGCTGCCTGACTGAACCGCTGGGGTGAGACCACTGTCTTCTCGGTAAACCCAAAGTTGGTCAGTGATTCACACGCAATTCACAGTCTTCGGGTCCAATTTGAATCAACAGGAAGTTCGCTCGCGGTGAAATCTGGTCGGTGAATAACCCCTAATCACGCCGCACCAGACCGAGACAAAACTGAACATGAGTATGACTTTTACAATGGATGGAACTGCAAGCATGGTAGCCCTCACAACCCCCGCCACGATGACCAGCGATCGGGATTCCGACTTGACCCGCCGGATCGACAGCAAGACATTTCGACAGGTTCACGACTTGCATGTCGCACATGAATCAGGTCGCGTGACCCTCCGCGGTCGCAGCGAATCCTATTACGTGAAGCAGCTGGCCACGCACGCCGTGCTCGATTTGATGCCGGGCGTCGCCGTGGATAACTCGATCGACGTGACCCGCTAAACACGGTTTCTGACGGTCCCCTGGCTTCAGGCAGGTGGTCTCTCCCCACGAGAGATTCTGGAGCGATGGCAGCCTTCTGGACGTCTTTCTGTGACGTCGTTATTGGCTGCCGGGGTAGATCGCACAACCTGTTCGACACGGATTACCACGGTGCGGAAATCGTCAACTGGGCCAGTTGACGTTCCCCGTGTGTGCCTCACGGCCGCGTCACAGCAACCAGCCCGCAGTTCAGCAAGTGGAACACGCCTCCAATCGCGAATGAATCCGCCTGCACTACGGACGCCGCCTTGCTCCATGACAATCAGGGGCGTCGCGTCGTGGCCGATGCTGAAGTGGCACCGCAGTCCGCTCGAAAACGGAAAGATCCACTCGCTTGCGCTTCGGGCTGGTATCTGCCCTGAAGTCTGGGTGGGCTCTGTCAACGTTTGATTTCGGGATCGGGTGCCCTGGCTCTGCCCGTGCCGCGTGTCGTTTGATTCGTAAAAGCGCTGGCCGAGCCAGTGGCACCCTGCTTCTTGGCTTTGACAGTGCATTTGCGCATAAAAACAGCCCGGCAGCCATGCGGCAACCGGGCTGGGTTTTACTGTCGGGCGAACTACTTCTTCTGCTTGGCGAAGTCACCTGCCGTCACGACGTACAGCTTCTTGACGTCGATGTACTTGCGCAGTGCCGCGACGACCTGTTCTGGCGTCAGTTCCGAGATCTTCGTTTCAATGGCATGCTGAAACTCCAGGGTGCGTCCCGCCAGCAGCGACGCATTCAATTGCTGGGCCAATGTCGCATCGTCGGTGCGGCTGACTTCAGCACGCTGCAGGTAGCCGGCCTTGGCCTTGGTCAACTCTTCGGCCGACGGACCATTCTTCAACAACAGTTCGATCTCTTCCCGCACGGCCGTCTCAACTTTGCCGATGTTGCCCGGGTTGCAGATCGCCATGACCGACATCGACGCCCGGGGATCCAGCGAATCGGCGGTGAAGCTGGAGCGAACGCCGTAGCTCAAGCCTTCACGCTGGCGAATGCGATCACCCAACCGCGACGACAAGGCCCCCGCACCGAGGATGTAGTCCCCGATCACGAGTGCCGGGTAGTCGGGATTGTCGTCTTTCATGGACAGTGACAGGCCTGAATAATAGACGGCATTGGCTTTATCGGGGGTCTCGATGGCCTGCGTTCCAGCCACCCATTTTTCAGGGGCGGTCCGTTCGATACGGGCGTAGGGCTCAGCGGCCTTCCAGTCGGCAAATAAGGCCTTCAGCTTCGGAGTGATGATCGCTTCATCAAAGTCGCCGACCACCGACAACTGGATCGACTGATTGCCCAGGAAGTTGCGATACATCTTCTGCAGCGTCTCGGCATCGAGAGCTTTGACCCGTTCGATTTCCTCGTCGATGGTGGCCACGTACCGCACGTCGGTCGGCGGGTAGGGGGCATACAGGCGTTGCATCGTCCGTGCGGCCAGGTATTGGGGATCGGTCCGATGGCTTTCCAGAGTCGCCAGATGACGATTCTTCAGAACATCCAGTTCGGTGCTTTCCAGCTTCGGTTCACGCAGCACCTGCTGCAACAGGTCAATCACCGCGGCGAAGTTGGCACGTTTGGTCTGGACGGTGAAAATGCTGACCCCGGCCATGCCGGCGGCGCTTAACGACGCCCGGTTCAGATCGAGTTCATCCTGCAGCTCGGCCCGGGTCAACTGCTTGGTGCCGCGGGTCATCAGCTCGGGCAGGAACTCGGCGGCCGTACTGAGCTTCGCCAGTGACTCGGCTGTGCCGTAGCGAATGGCCAACCGCAATTCGACAACTTCGCCCCGCGTTTTCTTGGCGAGCAGCGCCGCGTCGATTCCGGGGGCCAGCTTGAGTCGCTTGGTCCGGGCTTCAATGTTGGCCGGCGACACATCAAACGCTTCGCCCTGCGACTGGTCTGCACGGCCCTTGTAGTTGGCCAGCATTTCGTCGAGTGACGGCGTCGGGGTGACTTCAATTCGCTGCGCCTTCTCGGTCGGCAGGAACAGGCCGATTGTCAGGTTATTGCGTTGCAGATACTTCTGCGCCGCGGCCTTGACGTCTGCTGCCGTGACCTTTTCCACGCGGTCACGATGCAGGAAGTACAGCCGCCAATCCCCCTGCGCGGCCCATTCGCTCAGTTCGACAGCGATCCCGCTGGTGTCGGCGGCTTCCAGTTCGCGATGCTTCAGCAACTGGATCTTCGAGCGTTCGACGTCCTTTTCGCTGACCCCATCTTTGACCACCTTGTCAATCACGTCGGTCATCGTATCGAGGACGACTTGCGGGTCGTTGCCGACACTGACTTCCGCCATGATCCGCATCGCACCGGGATCGTGCCACGCGAACGCGGCACCCGACACGCTGGCAGCCTTCTTGGTATCCACGAGGGCCTTATAGAGCAGCCCCGACGGGACGCTCGTGAGCAGATTTTCCAGCACTTCGACTGCGGCAAATTCCGGGCTGGGACCGGCAGGAATGTGATACAGCAGCCCGGCGAGAGCCACGTCACCGACGCGCCGCAGCGTGACGGTTCGTTCGCCGTCCTGGGCGGGTTCTTCGGTGTAGGTCAGATCGAGCTTCCGATCGGGGCGTTTCAAGGCCCCGAAGTACTTCTGAATCATCGCCAGGGTCGGGGCTTCCTGGAACTGCCCGGCGACGACCAGCATCGCATTGTCCGGCTGGTAGTGCTTGTGATAGAAGTCGCGCAGTTTCTCGACCGGCACGCGTTCGATGTCGCTGCGATTGCCGATGGTCGATTTCCCGTAATTGTGCCATTCAAACGCCGTGGCCATCATCCGCTGGCCGAGAATCCGGTCGGGAGAATTCTCACCCCGTTCGAATTCATTGCGGACGACCGTCATTTCCGAGGCCAGGTCTTCGGCCTTGATGAAGCTGTTGACCATGCGGTCGGCTTCCAGGCGAATAGCGAACTCGAGATTCTCGGCCGTGGCGGGCATGGTTTCATAGTAATTGGTGCGGTCGACCCAGGTCGTCCCGTTAAACCGGGCGCCGCGCGCCTGCAGCACGGCGGGAACCTTGGGATGGGTTGGCGTTCCCTTGAACACCATGTGTTCCAGCAAGTGAGCCATCCCCGCTTCGCCATAGCCTTCTTGTCGCGATCCCACGAACACGGTCAGATTGACGGTCACCGTCGGACGTGAATCATCCGGTACCAGCAGGACCTTCAAACCATTATCGAGAAGGTATTCCGTAATGCCTTCGATCGTGACGATCTTCTTCGGGGTGGGCGTATCAGCCATAGTGCAGAGTGCCTGTAAGCTAAGAGCAAGCGAACAAACCACAGCAGTCCAACGTAAACAAATACGACGTCTCATCGGTGTACTCATCCTTGGTTGAGCTTCCCTGTGATAGTGGAAACGATCCTGATTACAAACCCGCGAACCGTCAGCAAAAATGCCGCTATTCGACGGCCAAACCGATCGCCGGTATCCTAACAGGCGCGGAACATTGTTGATAGTCGTTGATTGCCGGCTGGGGGCGCTG
>CAZQUW010000383.1:0-2813 GCA_964596215.1 uncultured Planctomicrobium sp.
TGACAGTTCCCAACGATTGGGGGACTGGTACAGGAAATGACCCCCCGCTGAGGAAATCGGCTTGTCGTCCGTTCACTGTGACCAAGTTCGGCTCCGCCAACACTTTGAGCAAACGCTCCTGCTTCAGGGCCTCCAGAAAACCGTTAAAATAACTGCCACCGCCGGAGATGCCGAAAGTCACCGTGCTGTTATTGAAACCCGAGGTGCTGATGCCACCGGAAGATGTGCCCGCGAAGGGGACCGCCAGCGGACTTTGGGACGAGGTCCCCGCCAGCGGTGCCAGGGCTCCGGGCAAACTATGGACGTAGCCATGTTCGCTCAGCTGCAGAAAGTTGAATCCAAATTTGCGGATGCGTGAGCGCTGCACTTCCATGATTTTGACGCGCAGCATCACCTGCTGAACTCCCCCGACCTTCATGTAGTTCAACACTTTGGGGAAGTACTGTTCGGCGATCGAGACGATGGGGGTCAGCTGGTCCTGTTGATTCACCCAGCCGGTCAGCAGCACTGCATCCTTCACCTTGACCGCCGTGATGCTGGCCTCGGGAAAGGCATTGCGAATGACTGATTCCAGCTGGCGGGTATCACCGGTCACATACACGTCGATCGTGTAATACTGGTCGGTTTCGTCCTTCAGGATGACCTTGGTCGCCCCGGGGGCCATTCCGGTGATGCGAATCTGATTGGCCACCCCCTGGATGGCCAGGACCTTCACCAGGGCTTCATCGAACCCGTCCACCGATTTGATGCGATTCGGAATCTGAATCAGGCGGGTGTCCCCTTCCATCAGGGTAATCTCACCCTGGGGACCCGTTGGCTGATAGATCACGTCCGTTTTCGAGGGTGTGCCCTGCTTGCGCTCCGCCATCACGGGGGCACACAGGGATGTCCCCAACAGCAAGCAGGCCAGCAGTGCATGGAACCAACCATGTCGACGCATCATCAAACCCTCCGTGGACTTTCTCTCGGCCATTCATGGCCAAGGCTCTTTCTTCAACACGCTGCGAATCTTGTGCAGGCCGCCCGCGGGCTGCCGTCTCAAGAACGTGCGCTCCGCACCAGGGCTGGTACGGGGCGCGGCGGTCGTCTGGTTTCAAAAACTGGCTGACTCCGTAGCCGCTGTCGCACTTACTTGGCCAGCGAACTGGTTACCGCTTTGCTCGGCAGCTGCTTTGTGGTCTTGGTCGTCCTGGTGGTCTTGTTCCCGCTGGTCTTCTGCTTCGAATTCTTACTGACATCGGGACCGCCAGTCGCTCCCTGTGGCTTGGCCTCGGCACCCGATTTCTTCTCTGCCTTGGACTCGTTCGCGGGCTGCAACATTTTGAACAACGAATTCACCACCGATGAAGCGCCCTGGTCTTCGGCGGCCGCTTTCACGGGGACTTCACGGCGTGGAATCTCCAACGTTTCGACGGTCACTCCCGTGCGGCTGTAGAAGGCGATATCCCAGGACTCGGTATTCGATTCCGGTGCAGGAGCCGCTGCGACTTGCGTTGACTTACCCGCAGCGTCATCCAGGAAATTGTTCAAATCATTGGCCGGTTCCCCCTCGTAAGGAGGCTGTAGCTGGTTTTGTTTGGTGGGATCGGGTTCATCCATTGGATGGCCGTTCAGGACGACCTGGTCCCGAAATTCATCGGGGGTCAGGTTGGCAATCTCCACTTCTTTCATATCGCCGGCATTCCGCAACGACAAATGCAGCGTCCCGACACTCTGAGCCATCATCAGGACCTGCGCCTGCTCGGGGGTCACCAGCAACGAGACGTTCTTCATGGCCGCCACTTTGCCACCGTCTGCCGGTGGTGCATTGGAATCTCGGACGGCATCTGTCGCAAACACCTGGATATAGCCCAGGATCGTCTTCGTCTCTGGATAATCACGTCCCCCACCTGACGGTGGTTGCACGCGATACGACACCATCACGTCGACTCGGTCACCAGCCTGTAACATTCCGCTATGGGCTTGAGTGGTATTCGTGGGCAATGAGACCACTCGCATTCCAGCTGGAATCGAAATGGACGCCCCCGTCTTCCCCTCGGCCCCCAATTTATCAATCCGGATGATGTCCCCTGGCATGACTTTGCAGGTCAGAGCACGATTCTCCAGTTGTTTGAGATCAATCACGGCTTCCTTGGGGACGGATCCCTTCAGGAACTTCCGCTTCTCTAACATCGTGACATCAATCGTCGTGCCTGGCAGGATCTCGGTCGCCGCCACGAACACCGTGACTTTGTCCGCATCCGGGTTTCCGGTTTGTTTCCGCAAAACCTGCTGGACACCCACCATCGCCACCAGGCCGCAAGCGATGGCCAACGCAAAAGCTAATAATGACTTGCCACGCATGGCAGTTCCCTTCTCGGATCTGCATAGACGAACTTCATCCCCCTGGCACTGCGACCAGGAGGTCTCCTTGACAAACCTAGGTCAAAGAAGCCGTCTCTACAGACCCGCGACGCGGGAGCTCACCAAAATGAGCTGCCATCCGTAACATCGGTAACGGTCAGGCAAGATCTTCAATCTATGCCGGTTGTAGGGATAGAATCGGTTGTAGCGAAGGTAGTGGGGCGAAACCCTCCGTACGTTTCGCGGAAGTTCGGCCTGGTTGCCTGGGTTTTGCTTTAAATAATTGTCAGATAAAATCTTGCGTCTGAAATTGTGGCTCGCTGGCAGACTTTCGTGCGATCCCTCGTCGAGAAACATTCAAGTTCGGCCCAACCAGCAGTGCGCGACTTCTTGACCCGCGAGTTCGTGGGATGGGTCTCCCGGCCCGTCCGTCCCATCCTCGCTGGCTGGTTTCATGAGCGGCACGCGCT
>CAZQUW010000383.1:2913-5046 GCA_964596215.1 uncultured Planctomicrobium sp.
TGCCAGTGGCGCACTACGCTTCTTGGCTTCGACAGAGCCTCGCGCCATGCCGCTCGTCATGTCAGTGCCGACTGGCTGCCGCTGCGTGGCGCAGGATGTGCCGTACCGTGAGTGCTATCGCAGCTTCAGGCTCGCCAGGGCCGCAATCGCGAGCAGCGCGGCCGAAATCCAGAAGCGGACCACGATTTTCATCTCGTGGTGCCCCTTGAAGAGATAATGATTGTGGAGCGGACTGCAGGCGAGGATCCGCTTGCCGGTGCGGCGAAACCAGAAGACCTGGGCCATGACGCTGAGTGTCTCGACGACGAAGATCCCTCCGACCACGACCAGCAGGCACTCCTGCCGCGTCACCAGGCCCGCGTAGCCGATCAGCGCACCCAGCGGCAGCGAACCGGTATCTCCCATGAAGACTTCGGCGGGATGACAATTAAACCACAGGAAACCCAGGACCGCTCCCACCATCGCCCCCGTGACGACTGACAATTCGCCACTTCCGGGGACGTAGGGAATATGCAGGTATTCCGCCATCACGCGATGTCCGGCAAGGTAGGTCAACGCGGCGAACGCCGTCCCGGCAAACACCATGCAGCCACACGCCAGCCCATCCAGGCCGTCGGTCAGGTTCACCGCATTTGAACTGCCCACCAGCACGAACATCGCCCAGGGAATAAACAGCAGTCCCAGCGGGATAATATGATTGCGCCACGGCAGGACCAGATCAGTTCCCTGCGGCACTTGCTGGCTGACCAGGTACAACGCAACGGTGACCCCCAAAGCAACCACCCACTGCCAGAAAAACTTCTGCCTGGCCGTCAAACCATTCCTGGTCGTACTGAGCTTGACCCAGTCATCGATACCGCCGATCAGCCCATAGCCGACCGCGACGGCGATGGCCTGCAGAACGTATGCGTTACTCAGATTGCCCCACATCAGGACGGCCACCAGCAACGCCGCCATGATAAAGACGCCCCCCATGGTCGGGGTCGATTGCTTATGCTTCTGAATCTCGTTGAGACGCTCGGAATCGCTGGCAATTCGCTCGCGCGCATGCCGCTTCAACCAGCGAATCGCGTAAGGGCCCAGGAGCAATGCGAAGAGAAATGCGGATAAACTCGCCAGGGCCGTGCGTGCGGTCAGGAAGACGCGGGAATCGCCCGCTGCAAACACTTCCAGACGCTCCAGCAGGGGACCAAAGTAATGCAGCAGGAAGACGAGCATAAAGGCAAGTCAGGTTTCAGGATCCGGGTGGGTCTGTCCGCCTCGATCGACAGCACGATTTCCGTCGCGAGCAGGCGGGATCATAGCAAACACCAGTCTGAGTTCCAGACCGCGTCTCGAAGTCCCCATCGGCGTCCCCGATTCAAGGATTTGATTTGCCCTACCGAGCCTCCCCGAACACAGAGTTTTCGGGAAGTCAGATGCCGACGCCCGCACACCAGCGTGCGGTGACATCAAGGGCAACAATCACGATGCCGGCCGGCGATTTCGATCCAGGCACCGGTGTTTTACGGTGTCTTCCCGGTGTGCTACGGTGTCTTCGTAGTGCAACCTGCGGTCGAACTATGCTTCGACCAAGTGGAGCGGCGAAGAATCGCGCAGAGAGTTCAACTCGGGCGTGCCCTGCTGGAGGGGGGAGGATGGCAGGGCACGCCCGGTTGATTGTATGCCCGGGTGTCGGAGGAGGTTCCCGACACCCGGTGTTGGCTCAACAGTGAAGCGACGTTGGGGTGATCGACCCAGAGACCACATTTTCCAATGTCATAAAGTGCTTCGGCCCAGACCCAGAGGGCCGTGCAGGGATTCCCGCAAATCCTGGATGCACACTGTCAAACCGACATTTCTTTGTAAGGTGAGTTCTCCAGCATTAGTGTGTGTATGAAATCTCAAGCCACTGCTTTCAGCCGGCGCTGGCCTTCCGGGGCAAATCCGGCCTTCTGTCGAACCCACTCGACCACGCGTTCCATCCGCATGCCGCGTGAGCCCTTGATCAGGACCGTCGTATCCGTATCGAGCCAGCAATCGAGAACCGTCAAGACGGCGTCCATTTCCCGGCAGGTCGCAATCCCATGCCGCGGAAAGCCTGCGGCCATGGCCCCGGCGGCTATCCGATCCGCGTGCGGGCCGAACGCGATC
>CAZQUW010000384.1:0-5032 GCA_964596215.1 uncultured Planctomicrobium sp.
CTGCCGGCGAGTGATAAACTCTCAGGTTGTCCGTTTAGCTCAAGTCTTTTCTGATTCTGGTTTGGGGACATGGTGAGTTCCTGTATTAAGATCCGAAGTTTGGAGGGACCGCTCCCGACGGGGAGCCCGTTCGCTCTAACACCCATTTACCCGGAGTTGTCCAGCGGTAGAACTTGGTCTCGTCGAGCACCGCAAGCGTCACCCAGCCATTCGTGACCAGATCCCGCACCAGAGAATGTTTGGCAATGATTCGTTCCACGGCCAGGCGCGGGGCTTCAATGATGACCAACAGGCGCAGCGGTTCGTGCTGTAGCTTCTTGCCGTCGTGGACTGACTGCCAGGGCAGACCGGTCATCAGGTCGCCGCCGTTGCCTTGTAGAACACCGAACTGGCCAACGACATTGTGGATGACCTTGTTTCCGCTGCCGAAGGCAACTGGATCGACGGTCGACGCGTAATATTGCATGTTGATCCAGTTCGTGACGACCATCGGCGCTGTCATGATCAGTTCGAGCACCTTAAGTTCAGGGTCGAGCCGGTAGTCGTAACTGTGCAGAAACGTCCGACCGTCAAGGTCCAGTTCGGCCGTGCGCGACCGGGGGGCGACGATGAAAGCGGCATTCCCGGCTAGTCCCCATTCCGGCCGGAGTTCCGCCCAGTCACGACTGCGCGGCAAAACATCCAGCGAACCGAGTCGCGGGCACCGCTCAGCCCGACTGAGCCGGCCCGCTTCCTGCAACCAGTCATGAATCTGGGCGAGGTCGTCGGCATGGGAGTCCGGGATCTGGTGGACATCACAGAGATCGATCGAATCCGTGGTCGTGTTATGGACCGCCGCCAGGAACCAGGTGTCGTTGGGAATCGCGAGGCCGCGAGAAAACAATCCGATCCGCACATCGACATCGTTAAGAAGTGCGGCGGCCACGCGGGCGTTTGGCTCGCCCGAGTGTCCTCCGCACGCGCCGCAATCCAACGCCGCCCGATACGGGTTATTCGTGACGTCGGCAGCGTGCCCGCAGAGGCACACGATACGTGCAAAGCCACTTGTGAGACCGAGATTGCGGAGCAGTCCCTCGGCCAGGTCAATCCGGCGTTGGGCATCCAGTCCACGGTTGTGGGTAGCGTGAATGTCCGGCCCCAGCTGCGGAATGAGGTTGTCGGCCAGACCGTCTGTATCAGCGGAAGCGACCGGCTTAGTCCACTGCAGCGAGTCGCTCAGCAGTTTGCCGATGTAGCGCAACCCCAGCGATTCGACGAACGCGAAGCACGATGTCGCCGAGCTTTGGAACGACTTCCACAACTTCCGGGATTGCCGGATGGCCAGCCGTTTCTGCGTTACTTCATGCTCGACAGAGTCGCTGACTTCACGCAGACTTTCGTGAACCTGGAAACTGGGTTGCAGCAGCACCGGACACTGCGGGGTTCCGCGTGCGAAACCAACCGGCACATATTCCAGGGGCATGCCGAAGAACCCGGCGAACCCGAAAGTCTCGATGGAATCGTGGACCGACTCGAGGTTTCGCCGCAGGACCTCTGACCGGACGTCGATGCAGAAGACCATTTGTAACGACTTGCGCGACAGGGGTTGCGTGGGGGCGGAGCGCGTGGCGAGCTGTTGGAAAAGTTCCCGGCGGTAGGCTCGCTCGGATGCCACCTGGAGCGCGTAACGTGCCAGAACATCAGTCCCGGGTATCGGTGGTACGGGGGTGCCCTCTTCGACGTCAGCTTCGGCTGGCCACATCGGCAAGGGCCAGGGAATTCCCGGTGCGCGTGCCAGGGCGACGTCATAAGTCAGTCGAATGGCCAACAGGCCGATGAGGTCGTCATTCTGCTCGCCCGCAAACCCCGCTTCGCGGACTCGGTATCGAATGTAGGAAGCCCATCCGGCCACCGAGAACGCTGTGCAGAGCAAGAACAGTCGCCAGTGCGAAGGTGGCACATCGAGCGTGACCAACAGCTTTTTCACTGCTTCCCGCGGATTCACGGGCAAGTTCGCGACGAACGCTTGAAATCCCCGCAAACCAAGCAGGTCCATGCGTCGGCTGAGCTGCGCCGCTTCCCGCCAGCCCGTATAGAGCGTGGCCTCGGCCCAGGGACTGGTCCAGGCGGCCTGACCTTCGTCATAATGTGCCGCACAATGCCGGGTGATGTCGTTAATGATATGACTCGACCAGGAACTTCCCTCCCGTTCATCCACCGCTTCAGCGACGGTGCGGAAGCGAATTTCGCCTATGGTTGTGGTGAGCGGCGGGAGGGTCAGGAATTCCGTCAGTTCGCCCAGATCGAAGTGACGGTACCACTCGGGATACTCGGCAGCACACTGCGCATGAGCGGCCTGGAGATCCTCGGCCTTGATTCGCCCTTCAGCAAACAGCTGTTGATAGTAACCGCGGGACATCAGCAGCTCGCAGTCCCGCACTGTGCTCAGCAACTGATTGGCATCCAGAAATCCCTGCGCGGTCAGCCCCAGACATGGATTCACGGCGACATAATCAGCGAGTGGCCACAGCGGCGGCACAATCGCATGGACATCCTTCAGTGCCTCCGCCAGCCACTGGTCGGTGGTGTCGCTCGGCCGCGTGGCCTCAAGCAAATGGTTCGCGGTTTCGTCGGAATGGATTAATATCGATGAACTGGACATTGTGCTCTCCTCTGTCTGTAAGAATGGTTGTGAGCTGGGGGGCAGGACGGGAACTACTGGACCGGCGCGGTTTGACCATAGAAGCGGGCCGTAAGCTGTCGCGCCGGAATGTCGATGTAGAAACCGTTCATGGCATGGACGTACACAGCCCGCACCCACCGGGGTTTAGCAGTCAATTCCGATAGAGCCTGGAGCGCGAAGATCGCGACGAACCCCAGGGCCACAAGAATCTGCACGGCGACATCCAGCGTCGATGAGACCACCTCGGGATGCGGTATGGAACTCGCGACGAGGCGATCCATTGCCAGGTAGGCGACCGCATACATCACCGTGACCAGCCACGCGTTGGCGATGCTTCGGAGCGCTAATCCCACGACACCGGTTGCAAGGCCGTTCCAGACGAGCTGGGTGAGAGCCAGCGTCATGATCAAACCAAGCACAATGCCCCCTGGCTTGGAGATGATGTCGATCCCGATTATTTGGAAGGTGCCGAAGACGATCAGCGTTCCGATGGCGATCGCCCCGGTAAACGCTACCGCATTCCGAGTTGTTGACGCCGCACGCATTGCCGGGATTTTCATCCGCGCGGCGGCGTCCAGCACGCTTCCGCAACTCAGGAAGGCATGAGCTTTATAGGCCGAATGAGCCACGATGTGCAGGAGTGCCGCAGAGTACGCTCCCAATCCGCATTGCAACATCATGAACCCCATTTGTGCGATCGTGGAGTATGCCAGGGATCGCTTGATGCTCGTCTGCGTCAACATCACCACGCTTCCCAGGAGCGCCGTGATGGCCCCCATTACGGCCAGCAGGTCGAGTGCGATCGGCGATAGAGACACGAGCGGACTGAGGCGAATGATCAGGAAGCCACCGGCATTGATGACCCCGGCGTGCATCAGGGCGGAAACCGGGGTCGGCGTTTCCATCGTGTCCGGCAGCCAACTGTGGAATGGGAACTGAGCAGACTTGGTCATCGCGCCGAGCACGAACAGGATGCCAATCCCGTGGGGCGTCCAACCCCCGGGCGTGGTTCCCGCGCGAATCGCGTCCGCCGCTGCAAATATCTCCGAATATTCCGTTGTCCCGAAGCAGCGGTAGGTAAGAATCAGCGCCGCGACAAGCATCACATCTCCGAGGCGGCTGATGAGAAACTTTTTGCGAGCCGCCCAGACTGCCCAGGCCCGCTCTGGATAGTGCGTGAGCAACTGATGCAATCCGAAGCTGGTGAGCATCCACGCGACAGTCAACATCACCAGATTGCAACTCATCACGAGCAGCAGCGTGGCGCCGAGCGTCAACGACATCCAGCGGAAGAATTGTCCCTGACCTGGATCACCCAGCAGATACCGCATGGCATAACGGGCGATGATCAATCCGATGAAACTGATCAGAATCATCATGATGACCGCGATTTCGTCGACATGGACACCCAGGCAGAAGGGAACGGGCGAGGTCCAGCGGATAAATGCCGCGTCAATCGATCCCGTGGTCGTTACATGCACGGCTGCGGCGAGTGAAATCAGGAGAGATACGCTGGCCATGATTGTCGTCAACCAGCCCCACAGCTGCGGCTGATGATTCGCTCGGCGGCTGGGAATCAGCCCGAAAGCCAGCAGAGTTACGGCGGGAGCGGCGAGCACGCCTGAGGACAGCCAATTCATGGGGATCTCCGGTGACTGATGGAATGTGATGCGACCTGCAGATGCCGAATTGTAAAACACGACATAAAATACGTCAATTGCGTGTCGCTAGGTTTCGGCAATTTGCCTGCAGAAACTTAAGTCTCAGAAAATCAAGTCGCGTATTCTGCTTCGCTATTTTCACATCGTCTTTCTACTGCTAGACTTGGAGCATTCCGTCTTGCGGACGTTTAGATGTTGCCAGCAATTGAGACGCCGTTATGAAATCCGCCTCCCCCAAACCGAAGGTTGCTTCCCGGAAATCGGCGCGCTCTGCCGCGCCGGCGGACGTAGCGCGAGCGATGGTGCGTTCCACCGCCAGTGTGCCGCCCGTCGCGCCGACAAAAGGTCACGCGGGTGTGCAGTGGACATTCCTGTCGAACCACTCGCACGTGCTCGTACTGCTGTCGCGAAATCCCTCGCTGGTGCTGCGCGAAGTCGCGCTGCAGGTAGGCATCACAGAGCGTGCCGTTCAGCGAATCATCGCCGATCTCGAAGCCGTGGGGATTCTAGAACGAGAAAAGATTGGTCGTCAGAATCATTACAAGATTCAATACGATCAGCCGTTGCGGCATTCCATCGAATCACATCGGACGATTGGCGATTTATTGTCGCTCTTAAACACACCCCCAGCCTGACGTGTTCAATCTCAATCCCAGTTTCGATCCCGCTTTGATGCCAGCTCAGAACCCATCCAGAAATGGGTCAGTGA
>CAZQUW010000385.1:0-5020 GCA_964596215.1 uncultured Planctomicrobium sp.
CTCCACTTTACAGATTGATGATCCATCATGGCCGACGACGCCCCTATCAAGATTTATGTGGGTGAAAATATCAGCGGCATTGTCGCCGAGTTACTGCAACAACTGCGTCAACGGGGGGCCTCGGCTTCCGGTACCAGTCAGGCGGGAACCTTTGCGGCGACGGTTCCCGGCGCAGGACTGATCAATGGCAGCTATGCCGTTGCAGGTACATCGCTGGAGATCTCACTTCACAACCGGCCGGAAAACATCAGCTGGGGAACGATTGAAGCCAAGCTGCAAGACTTTATCCTGGACGCCAAAGCTGTCGCGAAGAACCGCGCGCCAACCGGTCACGCTGGTGCCTGAGCAGGCTTGCTTCCGCCGGACTGCCATGCCGCACGTGCGGTCGGAAACAACTTACCCGATTCACAACCGTGTGAACCGCGGCGATGACTGAGTCCCGGCGAATTTTTCAGAAAGCCAACCGAACCGAAGTAGACGCCTTGTCAGGCCGCGTCATAATCTAGAACTGTCCAAGCCGGAAATCTTCGGGCGGACACCTGCGGGCCACGCGTCACAATCAACTGGAACAGGACTGTCAATGCTTGCCGATGGCGGCAGGCCGGGCAGTCACCAAGGAGAGTACGACATGGCCAACACAGTGGAACTTGAACCGGCGGCACAAGAGTTCGTCACAGCGACCGCGAATCCCCCCTTCTTGTTCGATCTGGGTCCCACCCAGGGGCGTGAGACAGTCGACAAGGTGCAGTCCGATCCGATCGCCAAACCGGACGTCGAAGTGGTCGACCTGCTGGTTCCGGGTGGGCCCACCGGCCAGGTTGCGGTGCGCGTCGTGCGACCGCCCAGGACGACCGGACCGCTCCCCGTCATTCTCTACATCCACGGGGCGGGCTGGGTGTTTGGAAATGCCCAGACCCATGATCGGTTAATCCGCGAACTGGCGGTGGGTGCGCAGGCAGCCGTCGTCTTTCCGAACTATAGCCTGTCTCCCGAGGCCCGTTACCCGACGGCCCTGGAAGAATGCTACGCGGTCCTCCAATGGATCGAAAGCCAGGCGCGGGAGCAGGGCTTCGAACCGACGCGAATCGCCATCGCCGGAGACAGCGTGGGAGGCAACATGGCGGCAGCCCTGACGTTCATGACCAAGGATCGCCAGGGACCGCAGATCGCCCAGCAGCTGCTCTTCTATCCCGTGACGGATGCCTCCTTCGAGACGGAATCCTATCACCAGTTTGCCACCGGCTACTTTCTGCGCCGCGATGCCATGCAATGGTTCTGGGATCAGTATCTCCCCGATCAGACACGCCGCACAGAAAAGACGGCCTCACCGCTACGGGCCACGACCGAGCAACTCCGCGGACTCCCGCGAGCACTCGTGATTACCGCCGAAGCAGATGTGCTGCGTGACGAAGGCGAGGCCTACGCGAACGCGTTGCGGCGCGCGGGTGTGGCAGTCACCGCGGCCCGGTTCCAGGGCATCATTCACGACTTCGTCATGCTGAATGCCCTGGCCACCACCCATGCCAGCCGCGGTGCGATGGGATTGGCAATCAGCTGGCTGCGCGAAGGTTTCGGCGCCACGCCGTAATGCATCAATCAGATCCGGCCACCATGCATCGACATCAGCCCGCAGCACCAGCGAAGAGACCCCACCGTTCGACAGGGGCTCCGCTCACAGGTGCTGCAGGCTGATCGTGTTGCTGACCACATAACCGGTCTGCGCGGCTGCGGCTACTTTTTATCGGTCGTCAGATCGAAGCCGGCTTCGACCTCTTTCTCCCCGCTGACGACTTCGTACTTCAATTCACTTTTCACGTTATAGCGTTCGGGAATTTGCTCTTCGGTGATCTCAATGGTGGGGCTGTCGGGGGTATCGTAGACCTTCCGTTTCCCCGTCACCTTGGGTGAGGTAATCTCGACGCGCATCATCCCCGCCGGAACTTCGGTCGCGAACTCGCCGTCCCCCTTGAGCACCGCGCCGGTCGTCGGACCGTCACCTGACAGGGGGATGAACTTGATCGATCCTTCTTTCAACGGCGCACCGTTCAGGGTGACGTTTCCGCGGACTAATGCTTTGGGAAGCTCCTGCGGTCCACATCCCGCAATACCCGCCAGCGTGGCGGTAACCAGGGTCAGCATAGCGACAGAACGGATCATCTGGGGCCTCAATAACAGGGATGAGATTTCAAGAATGAATGAGCACGACTTCCAGGTTCCAACGCCGTTGGATGGCGACCTGCCGAGGGCCCAATAGAATTCAGCCGCCCGGTGGCCCCTGGCCTCCGGACGGCTGATCGTTCCCTCTGCTGACAATCGGCCACTGCCGCTTAGAACTCGCCGACGGTTTCACCACCGCTGGCCGTTCCGATCGCCTGCCAGATGCCCAGGTTGATGTTATTGCTGACGAACTTCACGGCACCATCGCCCATCAGCACCGTCACGCCACCGGTATGCATGCTGCGGGCGGCCAGGGCCTTGCTGCCGCCGTTGTCGCAGGGGGCGTTCTGAATGGTCGAACCGGTCCCCGGACAGTTCGCAATGCTGTCGGCGACACTGCTGTTCGGCGTGTTGATCGTTTGAAACGCGTAGGACGCATAGGACGCATCGTCATTCAGGAAGTCGCCGCGTGAATCGTTGCTGCTGTCGGCCGGCGGGGTCAGGATCTCGGCCATTAGCAGCGTGTTCGACGTGCCGTCGGTAATGTCACGCATGCGTGCCGAGTAGGGCTGAGTCGCTCCGTTGGTGTTCCCGAAGACCGCCTTGGTCGTGGCCACATTCGCTCCCGAACTGCCATTACCCCAGCTCACCACATAATGCCCGCGAGCCCGCCAGTAAACGTCTCCCTGCCAGATCTGCGATCCGGGATTACTGGGGCAGTAATACAACGGCACTTTATTGGCAATCACGCCCGTCAACGAGCTCGTGACGCAATTGGGCGCCTGATAGAACGAGAGGGAAAAGTTGTAGGAGTTGTACAGCGCGGTCTGTTCGATATAGGGCCACACGCTGACGACCCACGTATGCCGCGGCGTGGAGGTCATGGCAAACGGGAAGGCATTCTGGCTGTCGTGATAGTTGTGCATCGCCAACCCCCATTGCTTGAGGTTATTGCGACACTGTGACCGGCGCGCGGCTTCGCGGGCCTGCTGCACCGCGGGGAGCAACAAGGCGATCAACACGGCAATGATCGCAATCACCACCAGCAGCTCAATCAAGGTAAATGCCCTGGCCCGACGCCGAGCGACTACGACGTGATTCATCTCATACCCTTTACACAGAAGACAGAACAAAGAAAAGATTCGCCGGAAAATGAGACAGCGAATGCATGGGACGGCTGGAAGGACCGCAGGAGAAGAGAAACCAGGACCCGCGACGCGCTCACTTGTATATGATACGCACGGTGTCATTATATAGTCTATCATTTCGACGTTTCAAGCAGTCTTCCCGCAGACAATACGAACAAACCGGCATAACTCCAATAAACCAATCTAAATATCAAATCTTGCCACCGCGTCTTCAGGCGTCATTCGCACTCATTCTTCCAGGCGCTCATCGAGCCCGGACCTGGTGCTCTTTATAAGGCTTCGAAGTAGGGTGCCACTGGCTCTGCCAGTACTTTGCCGGACAGCAACACAAAAACCGGCACGGGCACAGCCAGTGGGCACCCAATCCCTCAAAAAATCCTGGGCCTTGGACCGCCGCGGAAGGGGGGCCTCGCCGGCCGCCGATTCCACCCGCCGGCCGCCCAACGGCCATTATTCGCCCTCCAGACAAACGATACCTTCGGCTTTCCGCAGCGGGCGATTCTTCATCAAAACTGACCGAATCAGATGCTGGACAGTTTGGAATCTGTTACTCCGCGAACTGGCTCCGGCACGGTACGACTGCTCCGCAGCGCGGCGTCCGCATGAACCGGGCAATCTGAGCGAAATCAACCCGATTGCTATTTCTACCACCGCACAACACATTTACCATGACAGATATGTTTTCCGCCCGGGAATCGATACAGTAAGAGTCCGCCCACCACGGGTTCCCGCCTGCAGTGCCCCTCCGCCGCGCGGATTGACACAGCAATTCCTCAGCGAGTTTTGATTGCGGAGTTTCCGATGGCAATTGCCCCACCTCGAGACACATTCCGCACCGGCCGGGCCTTGCCGGGTCACACCCTGAGCAGCGCGGCATGGTGGAAACTCGCGCTGCATCAACTTTGGACATGGGGGTGGGGTGCCACTGGCTCTGCCAGTGCGAATCGCGACTTGAACACTGGCAGTCCCCATCGGAGCTTGAACAGAGCACTCCTCTGCGTCATCGCAATCGGGCTCGTCGGTTCTGCCCCGCCCCTCCGCGCTGCCGACGATGTCGACTACGAACGCCAGGTGAAGCCGATCCTGGCCAAGAAGTGTTATGCCTGTCACGGCATCCTGCAGCAGAAGGCCAGCCTGCGTCTCGACACGGCCGCCCTGATTCTGAAAGGGGGGACCAGCGGCCCGGCACTCGTCCCCCAGAAGCCCGACGACAGCCTGCTGCTGGAAGTTCTGACGGGCAAGAACGGCATTCAGATGCCCCCGGAAGGCGAAGGCACTCCCCTCAGCGCCGACGAACTGGATCTCGTTAAACGCTGGATCACGCAAGGCGCGAAAGGTCCGGCGGATGAACAGCCCCAGATCGACCCCCGCGATTACTGGTCCTACAAGGTTCCGCAACGACCGGCGGTCCCCGTCGTCAAGAACCCCGCGTGGGTCCAGAATCCAATCGATGCCTTCATCGCCGCCGAACATGATCGGCGCGGCCTGACACCCCGCCCCCCCGCCGAACGCTCAGTCTGGTTGCGCCGCGTCTACCTCGATCTGATCGGGCTGCCCCCGACGCGCACGCAGTTGCAGGCATTCCTCAAGGATGACGCGCCGAACGCCTTTGAAAAAGTCGTCGACGGGTTGCTCAACAGCCCCCAGTATGGCGAACGCTGGGGCCGGCATTGGATGGATGTCTGGCGCTACAGCGACTGGTATGGCAGCCGCGG
>CAZQUW010000386.1:0-5002 GCA_964596215.1 uncultured Planctomicrobium sp.
GCGGCCAGTTCTGGTTCCGGGCGACCTGACTTGGGTTTCGATTCGCCGACAGAAACCACCTTCTTCGCGGCGTCGGGATCTTTGGCAAATCGCGTGAGATAACTGTCGAGGGCCTGCTTGACGATGGCCAGTTCTGCGGGTTGAGGTTGGCGACTGAGAACGACCCGATAGGCGAAGGCGATCCGTTCTTCGGGAGTACCGCCACCTTCCGTTACGATGCGTTCGCCGAAAGCTCGGGCGGCTTCGAAGTGCTGGGTATCGTTCATCAACTGCAGGGCCTGCAGTGGCGTGTTGCTCCGTTCGCGGCGGGCACAGGCCTGTTCGCGATTCGGGGCGTCGAAGTTACTCATGAACGGCGGCGGAGCCGTGCGTTTCAGGAAGGCGTAGATGCTGCGGCGGTACAGGTCGGCACCGTGGTCCTGCAGATAAAATCGCGTGTTGCTGTCGGCGTAACCGACGGGCTCCCAGATATTCGGGGGCTGATAGCCCTTTACACCATGGCCGCCCATCTGCAGATTGATCAGGCCGCTGACATAAAGGACGTTGTCGCGAATCTGTTCGGCATCCAGGCGGAAGCGCGGCCCCCGGGCAAAGAGCCGATTTTCCGGGTCGACCCGCAAAAGTTCGGGTGTGACGCGGGCGTCCTGGCGGAAGGTGGCCGAGGTCACCAGCAGCTTAACGAGGGCCTTCGTATTCCAGCCATTTTCCCGATACCACACGGCGAGCCAGTCGAGCAATTCCGGATGACTGGGGACTTCGCCTTGAGACCCGAAATCGGAACTGGTTTTGACGAGTCCCGTGCCGAGGAACTGTTGCCAGAGGCGATTGACCGTGACGCGGGCGGTGAGAGGATGCTCGGGGGCGAGCAACCATCGGGCGAGATCCAGCCGCGAGGCCCGGGCTTCGGGGGTACTTTTGGGCAGGGGCGGGAAGATCGCCGGGACGGCTGGTTCTACCTTCTCACCCGGTTTGTCGTATTGCCCGCGGAGCATCACGAAGGCTTCGCGGGGTTGATCGAGGTTCTTGAAGATGAAGGTCCCGGGAACCGCGTCCTCAATAGCGGCACGTTCAGCCTGGGCCGTCAGCCAGGCCGTGAGACGCTGTTGGATGTCTGCGTTAGCGGGGCGTGCCACATAGGCGAGATAGAAGCGGAGCAGCTGTTCGCGGAGCTCGGCGGTGGGATTTTTTTCGGGGCCGTCCTTGAGAACCGGCGCGAGTTCCGCCGGCAGACCGAGGGTGTCCTTGCCGGTGCGATCTTTCCACCAGGAAGAAAACGACGAGCGGAGGTCCGTGGCAGGAGTCATTTCACCGGTGACGGTCAAGCCGTCCCACCAGGCAATGCCGCCAAACTGGGCCAGGGCGATACTGCGGATGTCTTCGCCTGGCTTGAGTTCCAGTTTTTCGAGCGGCATTTCGAGACGTGTCCAGGCACCGGCGGGGGGCAGTTCTCCCAGCCAGTGCGGATCCATGCGGGTGGTGGAGAAGCGTTGCGGATCACCCCAGATGGCCTTGCGGGCCCCCGCGGCAGTACCGAATTCCACCATGATGGCGTCGGGCGTCTCGAGCGGATCGAGGCGAACCCAGATCGACAGTTTCTCGGCATCAGGGATGCGGAGTGGTTGCGTGGGCGTTTCGAACTTGTCCTGATAGTTGGCCGCGGCAATTTGTTTGAGTGCCCGGCGGCCGACCGGCGGTTCAATCTCGGGTGCGGTGGACCATATGGACGCATTGCGGGATGTGCAGGTGGCCTTGGCCCCCAGGGGAATGAGGTCATCGAGCCAGACTTCTTCGACGGCGCGACGTTCGGGCGCCGGCTGTTGAGTCGCCGGATCCTGGTAAGCAAGTTTGCTCACGGCTTCTTCCAGCGACCGCCTGGCGTCCGCTTCTGCGGCCTGGGCCCGCGTCAATGCGGCCGTCGATTCGTCCGTGAACAGTTTATAGAACGGGTCGGTCGTCGTGATGTTGCGATCCATTGCCGGATCGGCGGCCGAATAGAAAAACGAGTAAAGCGAATAGAACTCACGCTGCGAGATCGGATCGAACTTGTGGTCGTGACAGACGGCACAGCCCCCTGTGAGACCCATCCAGGTTTCGATCATGGTGCTGGTGCGGTCCACGGCGTAGCGATAGGTGAACTCGGCTTCGATCGAGCCCCCTTCGCTGGTGGTCACGTTACACCGATTGAAGCCGGTAGCAACCAGCTGGTCCCTGGTCGGATTGGGGAGCAAGTCGCCGGCCAGTTGTTCGATCGTGAACTGGTCGAAAGGCTTGTTGTCATTGAACGATTTGATGACCCAGTCGCGATAGGCCCACATCGAGCGTTCGTTGTCGAGATGCATGCCGTGCGTGTCGGCATAGCGGGCGATGTCGAGCCACGACCGAGCCATCTCTTCGCCATAGCGTGGCGATTTCAGGTAGCGGTCGACCATGTTCTCGTAGGCCAGTGGAGTCTGGTCGGCTTCGTAGTCGGCGATTTCGTTGAGGGTCGGCGGGAGGCCGGTCAGTGCAAACGCTACCCGGCGGATCAGCGTCGATCGATTGGCTTCCGGACGCGGCGACAGGTTTGCGGTTTCCAGGCGTGCCAGGATGAACCGGTCGACGGGATTGCGAGCCCAGGTGCCATTCTTGACGGTCGGTTCGGCGGGCTTCACGGGGACTTCAAATGCCCAGTGCTTTTGATACTTCGCGCCTTGCTCGATCCATTTGCGGAGCGTTTCCTTCTGTGCGGTGGTGAGGGCCTTCTTGGTGGCCGGAGGAGGCATCACTTCTTCGGGGTTGTCGGAGATGACTCGCAGCCAGAGCTCGCTCTCCAGCAGGTTGCCCGGTTTGAGGGGCGGGTTGCCGTCGCGGTCTGCGTAGGCACCCTCCGCGACATCCAGCCGCAAATCGGCCTTGCGCTGCTTGGCGTCAAATCCATGGCAGGCAAAACAATATTCCGAGAGGATCGGGCGGACATCGCGGTTGAAGCTGATGTCGTCCGCACGGGAAGATTGGGGCCAGCAGAGGCTGGCGACGGCGGCAAACAGGAGAAAATTCTGGGCGGTCATCGACGAGTCAGCTCCTGGTACGCAACGGGCGGATCGTGATCAGGCGAATGTCTGCCGCGTACCGCATGGTGGTCATGCAGCGAACGCAAAACTTCGAGGTTGTCTGTCTGCTGTGGATTCGATTTCGGTCGTCCTGAACGTCGCACTGGATCCTGGTGCTTTGTTAAACAAACAAAGTTGTGTGCCACTGGCTCTGCCAGTGGTTTCTATGAGTCGAATAACCCCCTGCACTGGCAGAGCCAGTGGCACACGGCCCCAGAAACGACTTTGACAAATTGCTAACGCCTATCTCTCTAACAACCATCCGGCTTACGCCGGACGCTCGCCTGGCAGAGCGAGGCGGTGGCTCACGTCTTGATAATCTGATGGACGACATTGCCTTCGACATCGGTCAGGCGGAAATCACGACCGGCAAAGCGGTAGGTCAGTTTTTCGTGATTCAAGCCGAGCAGATGCAGGATGGTGGCGTGCAAGTCGTGGATGTGGACCTTGTCTTGCGCCGCATAGTAGCCGTAATCGTCGGTCGCTCCGAAATGAAAGCCCGGTTTGACACCGCCACCCGCCAGCCACATGGTAAAGCCTTCCGGGTTGTGATCGCGGCCGTTGCTCCCTTCGACGGTCGGCGTGCGGCCGAATTCGCCGCCCCACCAGACCAGGGTGTCCTCGAGCAACCCGCGGGCCTTGAGATCCTGCAACAGGCCGGCAATCGGGCGATCAACTTCGCGCGCGTTTTTCTCGTGGCCATTCTTGAGATTGCTGTGCTGGTCCCACTGGACGTTGCTGTCGCTGTGGGTGACCTGAATGAAGCGGACACCCCGTTCGGCGAAGCGGCGGGCCATCAGACACATCCGGCCGAAATTGGCATTGATTGGATCGTCCATGCCGTAGAGTTTTTGCGTCGCTTCAGATTCGTCCGAGATATTCTCGACCTGCGGCATTTCGGTCTGCATGCGGAATGCCAGTTCGAACGAATTGATCCGTGCTTCCAGAGCCGGTTCGTGGCCGCTGTGGGCTTGATGCTGCAGGTTCATCGCGCGCAGGCGGTCGAGCTGCAGGCGTTGGACATCGCGGGGCAGATTCGGATTGGCGATGTACTTCACCCCGGCCTTGTCCGACGGAACGCTGGCGTTGCCCAGGGGCATCCCCTGGTAGACGGCGGGCAGGAATGCGGAACTCCAGTTGTTGATGCCCCCGTGGGCGAGTGTCGGGCAGATCGTGATGAAGGCCGGCAGGTCCTTGTTTTCGGTTCCCAGACCGTAGGTCACCCAGGACCCCATGGATGGCCGGACGAAGTTATCGCTGCCGGTGTGGAGCTTCAACAGGGCTCCGCCGTGGGCGGGATTGGTGCCATGGACCGAGTGAATGAAGCAGGCATCGTCGACACATTTCGCGACGTGGGGGAAGAGTTCACTGACCCACGTGCCGCTTTCGCCGTGCTGCTGGAACTTCCACGGGGATTTCAACAGGTTGCCTGTCGGGGCGAACTGCACGCGCGGTTTGGCGAACGGGAGGGGCTTGCCGTCGTCACGATCCAGCATCGGCTTGGGATCGAAGGTATCGAGATGCGACGGTCCTCCCTTCATAAAGAGGAAGATGACCCGTTTGGCCCGGGCGGGAAAGTGCGGCGCCTTGGGGGCCAGCGGGTCGACGACCGCGGGAGCAGCCTGACCGTCATTGGCCAGCAGCGAAGCTAAGGCCAATGAGCCAAAACCGACAGCTGAGCGGCTTAATGCCTGGCGGCGAGAAATTGGTTGAGTGGGGAACATGGCAAGGTGCTCCTGCGGGGCGGGTTCATGCACTTCGAAGGCCGGTGCGGCGCGGTCGGCGGGACATATCCATATTCTAGCATAACGGGTGCTCCACGTCGCCAGCGATAGGAGTCTTGTTCAGTTCCGTTCAGCAGGTCGGCTTGGGGGCTTCGCCTGTCATCGCTTGTCGTTGGCGGATTCCCCGCC
>CAZQUW010000387.1:0-4998 GCA_964596215.1 uncultured Planctomicrobium sp.
GCGATGCCGTCCGGTATTTGCGCGCCTTGATCAGAGAGCGCGGATTGCTTCCGCTCGGTGACCGATTCACTGGAACCGTTCTGCTGAAGCACCGGACTTACCTGGCACCCTCCGGCAGATCTGCGTCTCCAGCTTCGAAGGCCTTGCGCAGCAAGTCCTGACCGTGGTGGATCCATTGTTCCAGGTTCGAGTGAATCGCTTTCTTCGTGACGACGAAGCCCAGCATGCCACCTGGGGGCAGGAACTGAATGGTGTTGGTCAGCAGCGTCTCGCCGTTCGACGTATCCGTAAACTTCTGCTCATGAATCCAGGCTTTGAACGGCCCTTTGCTCTGCTGCACAGCGATCCGCTCATGCAGGCTGACCGCGGTCACATCGTGCACGATCTGGATGGACATGCCGAAGGCTTTGACGTGGAACTCGAGTTGTTCGCCAACGTCCATGATCTGCGGCAGCTTGACATCCAGGTTATGGGCCGCATCGGCGGGCAGCATCTTCAGAAAATTCGCTGGCCGGCGGAGGTACTCGAAGGAGGCTTCGCGCGGACGGGGCAAAATTACGGACGCCACGAACACTTCCATCATAGCTCTTTCAGACAGCGGACTCGCCGGGGCCTCGGCCAAAGGACCTAAGCGATTTGCGGACAATACATTACTAAAATTCTAACGGATTATTTGAAGATTTGTCACGCAAAGTCTTGGCCCGGCCCCAAAAGATGAGCTAGCTTTGGGCAACGTTGAGAACTGGCCGGTCTTGACGGTTGTCGCCGTTGTGCTGAATTTGCAACATCCACCGAGGATTCGGAGACATTTTGCAACGCCGCCCCGTTCGTGGGCCGCTCAGCCCGACCCCTGATGGCCGTGAAGATCTGCCGCAGGACTCATCGCCTGCCCTCACTGCAGGGGACTGCCTCCGCAGTCTGGGCCACGTCAGCGCGACAACGTTGGGAACTGTGTCCGGTTCCCATCCGTCTTCATACGAGGAATTCACCCAGTTTGGAAACGATCTCGGGCAACGGGAGCTCCGTACCGATCAACGGCACCATGGGCAATAAAGCGGCCGCGGCCAATACCATTAACGACTTCGAATCCAGCGGCATCAGCCGCATCTCCTCGGCATGTTCGTAGGCAGTGGCGATATCGGCCAGGGACTGGATGTCCGCAGAGCCCAGCAGCGGTTCCGTATTCTGATCTTCGCCGGGAGACTCATTGATCCACTTCTCATCGAACTCACGATCGTAGCGCCAGGCGAGAGCACTGAACTCCAGCAGGCCCGCAAACCGGCACCGGGACAACCGCATGCAGTACGACATCAGCGGCAAGTGCACCACCAGCAGGGCCGCCAGCACATACACAATCAGGTGATACTTGAGACTGTCCAGTGATTCGCCGCGATGAAAGATCTGATACGCAAACGCGGCGGATAACACGGTGGAGAAGGAAAACAACACGGGCGAAAAGCAGGCCAGCCCCCACGCCAGAAAGCCGAGTCCGCCGGCATGGTCGGGATGGGTCGAGGTGAGCTGGAGATCCATACGGGAGACACGAAACAGGAACCACCCCCAGAGCAGGAAGATTCCGGCAGCCCGCAGCAGGAAAAAGAACAGGATGGGCAGACTGACCACCGTATACCACCACCCGGCCGGGGTCATCATGGCCCCCTGGCGCTGCCACGTGGACTCGGTGCCTTCTGCAAAATACATATTCAGCACCAGTGAGGCCGCGAGTGCCAGCACGGAGAAGAAGGCTTCAATTTTGACATTCTGCCGCAGCTGAATGACTTCCCCCTGGGCACGAATGAAATTGTCATGCTCGCCGGGGGGAATGATGCCAGACTCGACCAGATGCCGCACCTGGGTGGCCAGGCTGACCGAAATGAGCGCTTCGGCGAGACTGAGAATGGGGAGTGCCAACAGGAACCGGCAATGGACTTCGGGATCGCGCAGCAGCGACACGCCGATCTGCAAGCCCACCAGATGGCTGCTGATATAAGCCAGCACCACGATGGGCAGCCAGGCCAGGAGCACAAGCAACGCCGTCCGGACCAGTCGCCGCGCGGCAGGGGGATAGACCCGGCTGAATTTCTTTCCAAGCAGATGTGTCGGCCCCGACTGCACGAGATCAAAGTCGTGATGGTGTTTTGCCGTCCGGACTGTGGACATGTTGCTACCTGCGAGAATTGAGAATCGCCAAGAACGCACCCGAGCATTATCAACAACATACTGTACAGTTTGCCGATTACGCCCGGTTTTATCAATCAGGCTTCCGGATCTGTCTTAACCGGCAATCGCACCGGAATTGACGACCGGCAGGTCATCGACACGCGGAGCGGCCAGCCCCGTCACGAATCAGCGAAATTGGATCGAACGCAGAGCAAACTATGGCATCTTGATCGGCTTTGGCCTGAGTTTTTAGCGCCTGGCTGCGCAAGACTGTGAATCTGTAACTCCGAAACAGCCTGTGCCGATGATGCCGGATTGGCACAACTTATGCCCCTTGACGATCCGTCTAGGGACGTTGCAAAAGGTATTCAGAAAGCGGCGAATCTAACGCTGCTAAATTTTGACGCCAGTACAGTAGAGCCGATACTCCAATTGCTGAGTTTGCGCAGACCAGGCGGTTCATTGGTGCCCCGGCAGATTGTAAGCAATGTCACCAATACGCCGCAGCGATCGTTCCCCCTCAACGTACCGTTTTTTCCGATTGTAAAGGACAAATGATTATGGATTCAGCACCCCCGCCCGAAACTCAGGCATTCCTGTCCGACGTCGCCGCCGAAATGGAAGCCGCCGCTGCCCAACTGGAATCGGGCACCGGACCGGCCGCCAAGAGCTGCCAGGGTGGCTCGGCCGCCGCCCGTAACTCTGCGTTCGGCAGCAAGCTGCTCTACACGGCGAGCTACACGCTGTCTTACGGAGTGTGCTTTCCGGCTTTCGTCGTCGCCCGCTATGTTCCCAAGAACAATCAGTTCGTCGAAGGTTTGATCGACGGCGGGGCATCAGCCCAGCGGGCTGTCGACAACATGCTGCAACGTGCTGACCAGTCGGCGGCAGTCGGGACCATGCCCCACGGTGCTGAAGCCCTGGCCTGACCGCCATCGCGATGCCGGACTCCGAGGGGGGATGCCTGCATTCTCGGAGTTGCCCAGGAGCGGTGATCTTCACACGGATGTGATGCTCGTTACCTCGGCTGACCACATTTGTCATGCAGTCAGCACGCCGCGCTCATCCAGTTGTACAAATTCAATCACCTTCGGCCTGTTTGGACGTTCCCATGACCGAGTTCACCATTGCCGCACCCCGAGCCGGGTGTCTGCAAATCATCAGCAAGACTCTGTTCGCAGATTTAAATCATGCGCAGACGAAAGCATTTCTGAGCTGCCTGCTCGAAGCGGACCCCAACGCTTCCATCGTGATTCGGGGTGGCGGCGTCGCCGGACGCGAAGCCATCGCGGAAATCACGCACAGCAATGCTTCACCGATTCCGTTTCTCCGCGCGATCTCCAGCCGTTTACGGACGGCGGCCCACGTCGGTCAGCCGAAGACGGCCGCGACCGTGGCCGCACCGGAACTGGTGGCTGCCGGACACCCCCATGGCAAGACAGCCGACTTCGCGTTGCCGGGCGTCGCCTCCGCGAACAGTGCTGCCAAACGGAATGGGACCAGCCACGTCCACGAACCACACCATGGCGCCACCAGCGCCGACCACTATTATCCCTCGCAGGCGCAGAACGTTGTCGAAGGCCTGAAGGTCTCGCTGGTTGACACGCTGCTGATTCCCGACCGCAAAGGGGTCACTCGCCTCAATCGCAACGGCACACATGCCACATCCTGGGAAGTCATTCACGAGCTCCCCGGCAGACTGCGTCTGAAGCACCCTGCCCTGTATCGCCGCAAGGAAGTCTGCCAGGCGGTCGAACGCGAACTGATGAGCGTCCTGGGAATCGACAACTACAAGGCGCGGCCCGCCACCGGCACGTTGCTGATCAATTACGATGCCCGGAAGCTCCGCAAAGACCAGGTTCTGCTGATCCTCGACCGGGCCGTTTCGCGAGCCGAAGTGCCGCACAAGCTGGATCCCCTGGATCTGGACTTCCCGCTGGCCATCGCCTCGGTCCCGCTGGCCGCGGTGGCTCAATACGCGTTCCTGCCGTTGCTGCCAGTCGCCGGTGCGCTGTTTGCCTACACCTCGATCACGACCTTCAAAGAAGCCTACAACGTCATCGTCCACGAACGACGCCTGGGCGTCGATGTGCTGGATGCGATCGTCGTCACCGGCTGTCTGGCCACGGGCCAGATATTCGCCGGTTCAGTCCTGTGTCTGTGCCTGAGCTTCGGCCGCATGCTGGTCAAGAAGACTCAAGACGATTCCAAGCGATTACTCGTACAGGCATTCGGCAAGCAGGCCCAGTTCGTCCGGCTGTGGAAGGACGGCGAAGAAGTCGAAACGCCGATGGAAGAATTGAACAAAGGTGACATCATCGTCATCCACACCGGCGACGCAGTCCCGGTCGACGGCGTGCTGAAAGAAGGCATGGCGATGATCGACCAGCACGCGTTGACTGGCGAATCGACCCCGTCCGAAAAGGCTGTGGGTGACCGCGTCTTCGCCTCGACCCTGGTGGTCGCCGGCAAGGCATTCATCGAAGTCGAAACCGCGGGTTGCGATACCGCTTCCGCCAAGATTGCCCAGATCCTGAATGATTCGGCTGGTTACAAGCTGGAGAGCCAGAACAAGGGTGAGAAGATGGCTGACAAGTGCGTCATCCCCACCCTGGGAATCGCCGGCGTAGCCATGGCGACCCTCGGGCCCCAAGGTGCTGTCGCCGTGTTGAACAGCGACTTCGGCACCGGCATCCGCATGGCAGCCCCGCTGGGCATGCTGACCTCGCTGGCCCTGTGTGCTCATAAGGGAATCCTCGTCAAGGACGGCCGGGCACTCGATCTGATGAACGAAATCGACACGGTCCTGTTCGACAAGACCGGTACCCTGACCCGCGA
>CAZQUW010000388.1:0-2803 GCA_964596215.1 uncultured Planctomicrobium sp.
TTCTTGTTGAACTTGAATGGACCAACCATGCCGCCACTACCCTCTGCGTGCTGCTATTTGAATTAACCTATTGACTGTTAACGACTTCCGAATATGAGAGTCCGGCCGATGGCCGTTTCTTACCCCGGAAACGGGCAATTATGGCATCTCAGGCTGAAACTTGCAACTGTACCTCGAGCTGGATGTCAAACTCCCACAGCCAGCTGAACTTTGCTAGGCATCGCGGTGCACGGTCGATGGAGAAAAAGCAGGCAGGCAAATCGCGACATACTCAGCGCCTCCATCCTCTGGCGTGCTGTATTGAACCCATTCACCGGCGCGAACGAGAACTCCCTGGCCGGCGGCTACGTCCAGAGTCCCGCCTTTCGACGCCACCCGCAGCAGACCTTTCAGGACGACGGTGTACTCGTCAAATTCTGGTGTCTGCCCAGGCTCCAGCCAGCCCGTGGGGCTGACCATGCGGGCAATGCTCACCGCTTCGGTTCCCGAGTTCACCCGGCCGAAGAATTCTTCAATCCGCTTGGGCTTGTTGCCGGCGGCTTCAATCACTTTGGGTTGTGCAATCAATTGCGGCATCGGTGCGTCTCGAAAGCAGATGACAATGGTACGGTATGAAATCAGCAACTCGGGAAGTTGCACCACGGAGCCACGGAGAGCACGGAGAAATCAGTTGCAATCGCTGTGTGCTCCGTGTCTCCGTAGTGAATTCTTCTGAAATTGGTTGGCCTCTATTTCTTCAGGGTGATGAGTTCATCCTTGGGAAATGTCTCGATCTTCAGGTCCTTGAAATGGATTTCCTGCGGGACTTTATTTGAGTGCAATTGCAGGCCGATCGGTCCTTCCAGGATGCGCTTGGGTTCCGGATCGCGCCAATCGGCAATCAACGCCCCGTTGACGACGACACGGATACGATTGCCCTGGGCGAGGATTTCCAGATCATTCCAGTCGTGCTGCTTGCCGACCTTGATGGCCGGGGCTGGGTCAACTCCCAGCCCCTGGCGGCCGTAGAGATCGTAGAATCCCCAGCCAGACGGGAACATTACCAGGTGACCGGCGTAGGTGTATTTGTCCCCTTTTTCAGGAGCGATCCGGCCCCACATCGCGATGCCCGAGTGCATCTCGGATTCCACCAGTTTCACCGTCCCGGTAAAGCGAAAATCGGTGTACTTCTTCTTGGTCAGCAAGTAGGTGCTGACCGGGATTGGTTCGGTGTTCTTCGCAACGATCACGCCGTCCTTGACCGACCATAGTTTTTCGTGTCCCTCCCAGCCATCCAGATCCTTGCCGTTAAACAGGGCATAGGTTTCCGACTTGCCTTCTCGAGGCGGAACGACGGGGGCTTCTTTTTTCTCCTGGGCCTGGACGGCGAAAATTCCAATCCAGAACCCCGTGGCGAGAAGACTCAGACAAATCCGGCGACGCATGGAATGTCTCCCTCTTGTTAACCAAACAGTGCTTCCTGCCGACATTCACTCGAAGTGTGATGATCCGCACAACGGAATCGTAGTCGGCAGGTGGATTGTCATCGAACCGACGCCGACTGGCAACGACGCGCGATGATACCGATCCAGGGACCCTTCCACCGTGCGACACGATTTCGCCACTGGGAATATCCCCTTGAGGGGCAGCCTCTGGGGAACTAGTCCGGACTCCCGGACGTCAGAGGTTGTCGTCGGCGTGCCAGGGGACCGCAGCGGTTTGTCCGCGGCAGCGGCAATAAATCGACTGAAAAACCGTTCCAAACCGTAAGTTGAAGGGATCGTTGTACTTTGAGGTATGTGTAACCGAACTGTGGAGATATTCTGCGATTGTGGATTCAACTCAGTTCTCGCGTACTTCCGCGGATATACTTGGCCGTGATCACAAGTCGGGGGGTGGGAAGCCAGCGGCTCCTCTGATCACAGACTTGAGTGTTAAGTGGTTTGTGTAGTGTTGTTGTAAGCCTCGGTGTTAAAATATGTTAGATCGACTGATCTGTCTGGCGGAACGCGGTTTGGGCTGGCTCGAATTGCCTGAACTGCCCCGTGCCGGCCGCTCACGAAAACTGCGTGGCTGGAACATCGAGACCTTAGAGTCGCGGCAAATGCTCAGTGCCAGCGGGGCGGTGCAGACTGCCTCGGACATGCGGCTGGTCACACCGAAGATTCTCAATGGAACGCCGACGGATGGTTTTTCTTCGGTGGCGCTGGTCGGCAATACCGATCGGTTCTATGGATCTGGAACGCTGATCGCGCCCCAGTGGATCTTGACTGCGGCACATCTCACAGAGGGTCTGGCGAATAGCGAAGGACGCGTCACCATCGGGGGTGCGACGTACTCAACCGAGGCCGTCTTCATTCATCCCAACTACAACTCGCGCCGGTTCAATTCCAACAAGGCCAATGACATCGCGCTGTGGAAGCTCAGCGAGCCTGTGGTGGGGGTGGATCCCAGCCCAATTTATCGTCAGAAGCCCCAGGTCGGCGCTTTGTTGACGCTGGTGGGGTTTGGCTCCGGTGGAACTTTAGAAGGCGAAACTGGCGACTTTGGAACCAAGCGCGTCGGCACGACACCGCTGGAAAGAGTCACATCAACCCGCATCCGCTGGGTCTTCAACGAACCGACTGATGCGAACACCGGGCACGGAGATTCAGGCGGTCCGGCTTTCATTAAGGTCGGGCAGACGTACTACGTGGCCGGAGTGACGTCCGGCGGGACCAGGCGGAATGCCAGCCGGGGTGACCGCGCCTTTGATACCCGTGTCGATGCCTATCAAGACTGGATCGATGGCGTGATGGCTGGCACCGTTGAGAATCTGCGCCAG
>CAZQUW010000388.1:2903-4995 GCA_964596215.1 uncultured Planctomicrobium sp.
GCCCGTTGTTCGGCTTCTTTTTTGTTGGCACCCCAGGCGGGCGAATACAAATGAGCACCGATGGTGGCCGCGACTTTGAACCATTTGGAATGGTCTGGGCCCCGTTCGTCGAGCAGTTTGTAAACCGGTGTGGCGCCCAGGTTTTTCTGCGAGTGCTGCTGGAGCAGGCTTTTGAAATTACGGCCGTGGTCCTGCTGCGTTGTCAGGTCGATCTCGGGAGTCATGACCCGTTCAATCAACTGTCGAGCCGGTTCAATGCCACCATCCAGATAGACGCCAGCGATCAGTGATTCGAACACCGCAGCAATTACCGACTCGGGGACGCGGTCGCTGACTTTCAGTCCTTTGCCGACAAAAATCAGTCGCTCGCACCCCATCTGCAGGCTGATTTTCGCGCAGGTGGCCCGGCTGACCAGGATCGACTTCACCCGCGTCAATTCACCCTCGGTCGATTCCGGGAAACGCTTAAACAGCATTTCGCAGACGACCAGGCCGAGCACGGAATCGCCCAGGAATTCCAGGCGTTCATTGGATTCCAGCCGGATTCGGGCCCCTGACGCGTGGGTCAGGCACAATTGCAGCAGATTGCGGTCTTGGAAATTATAGCCGAGGACCGCTTCACACTCGGCGAGTACGTCCGTGGTGGACAGAGCTTCCACGCTCCTTTGCATGCCGTCTCCTACCGCCAATGGCGGTGTTCTCGGGCTCGTGCCCGGTGTTCTCTGCAGAGAGGCGATGGATTTGACGTGATCCGCTAAAATCTGACATGCAAGAAGATCAGACACCTTGTGTCTGGCTTGTGCGTGTACAGAGTGGCACTTGGAGCAAGTCGCGACAACACCCGCGCCGTTCTCTTCGAAAATCAGGATTCGGCCGGGAATCTTGTCCGCACTCGACGGTTAAGCGTCAAGGGCGGAGAACATTCACGGCAGACAATCGTGTCGGCGAGCCGTACAGACTCACAGACCTGACAATCCATGGAATTTATGGTCTGTTAACATCAATGTCAAGAAAAACGTGAACAGACGCGAAGACATAACACGGTATTGGGGCGTTTTGTCGAGCGCGCGACGGTCCGCGTACAATATTCGTCATTCCCCGAAAGGAAGCCTGTGCCCGAGTTACCCGAAGTCGAAACCATGGTGCGTGGCATCCGGCCATTTGTGGAAGGGCGCCGGATTCGCGAACTGGTCGAGTGCCCCTGTCCCTGTCGACCGCTGACCTATCGACCGGGTTTGGAAGAGATTGCCCAGCGCGTCCGCGGGCAGTTGATTACCTCGGTGAAGCGACGGGCGAAGCGGGGGATTCTGGAGCTGGAAAGTGGCGAAGCGATCGTCATCGAACCGCGCATGACCGGGTTGCTGCTGCTGACCGACGCTCCCGATGCCGGTCATTTACGGGTGGAATGGAAGCTGTCCGGTCGCCAGCAGTACAACTCGCTGTGGTTCTGGGACCGCCGGGGCCTGGGCACGGTGACATTGTACGATCCGGCGGCCTATCAGGCGTTGATTACGACAGGTCGACTGGGACGTGATGCGCTGGAAATGGAAGCCATGCACTGGGCGGAAGTCTGCCGTCAGTCGAAGCGAGCCATCAAAGTGCTGTTGCTTGATCAAAAGGCGGTCGCCGGGATTGGCAATCTTTACGCCAGCGAGATTCTGCATCGCTCGCGCATTCACCCGCTGGCTCCAGCGAACTCATTGACGAAACCGCAGATCGCACGGCTGACCGAAGCGGTCAGCCACATTCTGCAAGAAGCCATTCGCTACGAGGGCTCGACACTCAGCGACGGGACCTATCGCAACGCATTGAACAAATCGGGCGGCTATCAGAATGCCCATCTGGTCTATGATCGCGAGGGCGACATTTGCCCATCATGTCAGCGCGGCGAAGTCCAGCGGATCATCCAGGCCCAGCGTTCGACATTCTTCTGCGTAAAGTGTCAGAAGCAGCCGAAGGCCTCTTCGTAGGCGAGCGTCCGGCGTGAGCCGGATGGTTGTTACCGAGCACCAATCCACAAAGAAAATCCGACTTTTTGTCGAGCCACAAGTGACTCGTAGGATGGTCGCCTCGGCCGTCGTATGGGGACTGT
>CAZQUW010000389.1:0-4970 GCA_964596215.1 uncultured Planctomicrobium sp.
GCGGGATAGAGGTTTCCCTTGGCATCCCCATGTGCGGCTTCTTTCTCGATTGTCACGGAGACCTGATATGCACCGGGCAGTACCCCATCGCCAGGTTTATGCACGCTCATGGTGAACTGGCCATTTTTGTCGATGTTGCCAGTGGCTGGATTCGTCCCGCCATCGCTGGGAATAAAGGCCACCGTACCGGGACCTGCGGGCTTACCGTCAAAGGTCACGGTCCCGCTGACGGCCGTCAGCCCCGGACCCGTTGAGCCTCCGCACCCGGCCAACAGGGCCCCCAGCACAACGGCCATCAAACTTGAAACGACAACTTTGCGAAGATCATCAGCTGACATGCAAGCGTATTCCTGAATAAGAAATAAAAACGAAGGGGCTTATCGAAGCCAGCGATCTCCATCGCGCGGTATCCGCCAGCCCTGGTAAACCAACTGGAAACCCGGGGAAGAGAGGCCCCGGAAAGCATAGCCACTTACTGCAGCGAGGCGACATTGCCGTCAGACTTGTCACCCATCCAGCTCCACAACCGGAAATCGATGTTGTCGCTGATGAACTGGGTGCTGCCATCGGCGAGCAGCATGTGCAGTCCCCCGGTGTGATGGCTGGAGTAACCGCAATTTCGCGTGTAGTCGAACGTGTTCAGAGCGCCGGCGATGCGCGTGGGGCTATTGGGTTTCTGACCGATATAGGCAATCGAGAAATTCGCATTGAATGCACCGGCAAAACGACATTCTTCCGCTCGGCGTTCCCCCAACATGAAGACGTTCGAAGTCCCATCCAGAATGTCGCGCATGCGCGTCTTCGTGGGGCCGCGATTAAACATGCCGGGCCCCATGGCGCTGGTCGGCAGTGATCCCCAACTGACTGACGATTCCGAAATGCAATAGGTCAACCCGGCTGGACAATCGGGAGTACGACTGTCGGGCAGGATCGACCCTGCACACGGCACATAGCCGAGTCCCTGGGTCGGGAAATCCACGAGCCAGAAATTCTCCGCCAGCTTGGTCTGCAAGGTGTCGGCAAACGGATTGCTGGGACAGGCCAGATACGGGAACCGTTTCGATTCGATCAAAGACCGGTTACCCGTTGTGGCGGTACCATTCGTGATGTCCAGATTGAAATTGATCCGGTTGTACATCGGTGACTGATCCATGAATGGCAGCAGCATCTCCACCCAGGTATGTCCGCCGCTGCAGCACGGTGTCTGGGCATAGGGAAAGACCCCATGCGTGTCGTGGTAATTGTGGAGAGCCAGGCCCAACTGCTTGAGATTGTTCTTGCACTGAGATCTTCGGGCCGCTTCACGTGCCTGCTGCACGGCTGGCAGAAGGAGTGCGATCAGGACCGCGATGATCGCGATCACAACCAAGAGTTCAATCAGCGTAAAGCCTGTACGAACATCACAACGGCGGCGTGCCATGATGTATCTCCCGAGAAATTGATAATTGAGGATGTGAAACCATCGCATCAACGACAATTTATCAGACTTATGACAGTACGGCCAGAGTATTTTTCATTTATCATTTTAGTTGGCGAGAATGCACAACTCTCTTTAATTACTGCCCTGCGGCGAGCGAATTCCTCGGTAGAATCCGCGAGCAATACGTCAGCAGCAGGCGCAGCGTCCGCGCTAAGGCACCACGTGGCGGTCCAATCGAAGCTCGATCGACCGGATCGAAACGCTCCAGCGACTTCCCGTTCACATGTCAGGCGCAACGATGACGGTTACCAGCGACGGAAAACGTCCGCGACGGGCTGGAACTCGAACTCACCATCAAGGGGAAACATCGGCCGGGCACAGTGCTTGTGACCGAGACTTAGCAGATTGGCGCTGGTCGATCCCGGGGCATCCACATTAATCAGCTTCGTGCACCAGTCAGCAAACATGTGGTGTTCACAATGAGGCGACTTTACCACCACGACATTGAATCGTTTGGGATCCTGACCATTCGCGTAGAACCACGAACGATCAAACAAGCTGACAGGGCGTGTTCCGACGACAATCGTGCAGTTTCCAGACTGCAATACTGCCGTTTTTCCCGAATCCCAGTTCCAGCCGAAAGATTCGCTGCGGAACTTACCGTCGGAGAGCAACCGCACGGTGGCTTCCAACTGAACGGGCGGAAAACGGGCAGGATCAAAGGCCCCGCCGAGGGCCACTTGAATAGTGGCCCCGATGCCAGCTTCAAAGGCCTGTCGCACTGCGGTCGGATCGACGATCGGCGTGAGCACCGTTCCGCGGTATCCCTGGCGAATCAGTTCGCCCAGAATCGCGTTGCTATCTCCCGACGCCCCCGAACTGGTGGCATCAGCGGCATCCATCATTACAACCGTGCCGGATTTGATCTCGGACGCCTGCCGAACGCTATCCGCCAGACTCGTCAGGGGAACCTGCATTTGGGAATGATGCTTCCAGAAGCGCCGGGCCAACTCCAGCGCCTGCGCACGGGCCGTGACTTCATCACCATCCATGCAAACCAGGGCGTTCGTTCGCAGTTCAGGGACATCGGTGAATGGATTGCCCCACATGACACCCGCCGACAAGCCCTTGTCGCTGGCTTCCAACTGCTGTGACAACTGGATGCACTCACGGATCAGCCCGGTTTCCGTGATCAGTTCGTCCCCGCGCACCAGGGCCGGAATCTTGACGCGGGCCGTCACCGGCCGAGCATGTCCGTTTAAGATCTTCAGCAGCAAGCGGGCGGCACGAGTGCCCGTCTGAAAGAAATCCACGTGCGGGTACGTGTGATAAGTCACGACCGCATCACTATGTTGCAGCATACGATCAGTCAGAATGCCATGCAGGTCGAGCGAGACCACAAAGGGGATCTTTTCGCCCAGTATTCGCCGGGCCTCCCGCAACAAATAACCTTCTGGATCGTCTTCATTTTCGGCCTGCATGGCACCATGCAGCGAAAAATAGGCGGCGTCGACGGGCCCGGCTTCGGTAAGGCACCGCAAGAAATCATCGCTGAGTTGTTGAAAACCCTTGGCCGAGAGGACTCCACCCGAGGTGATCGCACTGGCCCCAAATGACGGCACGATCTGCACGCTGCGATCTGCGTCGAACACGCTGATTGCCCCGGCAACCTCTTCGCCGCCTCCCCGATGGTAATCCACCATCGCCTGCCCGCGAACAATGCGAAAGTCCTCAAAGTGACTGGGAGTCGGATTGAAGGTCGAAACTTCCTGCTTACACTCGGCAATTACGATGCGGGTCATTCGGGGTTCAATGTCCTGTGATTCCGATAGCAGCGAATTGTGCAACGAGCCCCCGGGGCCTAGGCATCGCCTAACCCGTGAAGTTCAATTTCACCACTATCCAGTTTTAAAATATTGTCATCTTCGACCGACGACTCATCTGAGTCGTCCGATTCTTCCTTGGTTTTCGAATCCGGAATCCGCTTCCTGACATCTTTCCCGGGGATGGACGAGCGACTCCCGCGGGCGGGACGGAGATCTTCCTCTTCCAGTTCATCGGGGATGGCAACTGGAAATTCCTGACTCAGATCTGCGGGCAGGGGTGCACGACGCGAAGCATGTGGCGGAGCTGAATTGGGTTTCGGCGACCGCTTGGGCTTCTCTGGAGTCGGCGAATCATTCGTGGCGGCACGCTTGGGCCGCCCGGCCTTGGACTTCAATTCCAGCACGAACTCTTCATCGCCGATGGTGATTTCATCGCCTTCGACCAAATCGACTTCCACGATCGGTTCGCCGTTCACGCGCACACCGTTCATGCTTCCCAAATCGCGCAGCACGAGCCGATTATCTACCTGGGCAATACAGCAATGCCGGCGCGAAATCTTCTGATTGTCGTCGAGCACTGCGTCACAGTCAGGATGACGACCGATCAATGTGATCGCCTTATCCAGAACGATGGCGACGCTGCCTTCCGAAAGTGGAACCAGACGGGCGGTCATATCCCAGACTCCAGCGGTGCTCGCAGCAACTCGATTTGTTTAACGATCACGTCAGAATCCAGGGGGAGAGGATGCTCAACTATGAGGATCGGAATAGTCGACCGCCCGAGGAAGATCGCTCCCCGGGCAGAGCCCTCAAATATAAGGAAGTTCGCCACCGATGGGAATGATATTCCGCCCACAAACCCAAGTCACATCAATTTTTGCGAAGGAACTTACCCGGGTTCACGAGAATGACGAATGTCCCAATCCAAATGACCAGAAAGCGCGGGCGACTGCAGATCAAACCTGGTACTTGGGCCGTTCTCGCAACGTTCCGTACGTGAATTGTGTCCACTTTGTCATCAGACTTTCGTCATTTCTGATTCCCTGCAACCAGCCTTAATCGCGGACTCCGGGAACCGCGATTGTCACATCGAACCCTCTATCGTATAACTCCGGCACAATCGGCCCCCCCTGAGAAATTATTGCAATCGGATCCAATTGCATATCCCTCAAGCTCTACCACTGATTGACCTTAGAAATCCTCAGATTCGCCAGCCAGACAAACAAGACGTGTCATCCGATCACCTAGACTGAACTCAAGCGCCAGCCTCCTGAATGGACGCGTCGTGATGGTCATGCACTCACCGTAGGACGTTAGCCCGCACGCATTTCTCCACAACAATATGGAGCAGGAGCGGGCCGAACATGGCGTTCAGAATACAAGAGACCAGGGAGCCCTCAGAATGTGTGGAATCGTTGGATATATCGGACGGCGGCCGGCGACAGAAATTCTGCTGGAAGGTCTGCGACGCCTCGAGTACCGGGGCTATGACAGCTCGGGGATTGCCGTCCGTGACGCTGATGGCATTTCCATTCGCAAGAAAGCGGGACGTGTCCAGGAACTCGCACGACTCGTCGATGAGCAACCTTGCCCGGGTAATCTGGGGATTGGGCATACGCGCTGGGCCACCCACGGACCTGCCACCGACGTCAATTCCCATCCGCATGTTGGGGGGAATGGCGAGGTCATTTTAGTCCACAACGGCGTCATCGAGAATTATGCTG
>CAZQUW010000390.1:0-4960 GCA_964596215.1 uncultured Planctomicrobium sp.
CTTCGGACATCACCAACGTTTTTACTCGCTTGCTCATGATTCGCTCTCAATCGGTTTCGCCGCCGGCAATACGCCGCACGAAACACGAGATGGACGTCACCGATTTCCGCAACGCCAATAATCAACAGAACTGATTCGTAACGACTCAACACAAACCGCACCACAGGCACCACACCGCCAACCACTAGGCAGCGATATTGATTCCCGGGCTGAACGTCGCAGACACAGTGACATTGCGAATATACACACCCTTTGAAGACGCCGGCTTTAATGACCGCAGATACTTCAACAAGGCTTCAATGTTTTCGCTCAACTGTTCCGGAGTGAAGCTCAACTTGCCAACCACGCAGTGAACATTGCCACCGGCGTCAACGCGGAACTCGACCTTACCAGCCTTATATTCACGAACGGTATTCGCCACGTCCTGGGTCACGGTGCCGGCACGCGGCGAAGGCATCAGGCCACGAGGACCGAGGACCTTACCGAGCGGACCAACTACGCCCATCATATCGGGGGTGGCAATCGCAGCGTCGAAATCGACCCAACCGGCCTTGATCTTGTCCGCGAGGTCCTTGCCACCGACGAAATCCGCCCCAGCTGCCGTCGCAGCGTCAGCATTCGCTCCCTGGGCAAACACCAGAACCGTCTTCGACTTGCCGATACCATTCGGCAAGACGATCGAGCCACGCACAATCTGATCAGCCTGCTTGGGATCAACACCGAGCCGGACCGCGATTTCCACGGTCTGATCAAACTTGGTGCGTTTGATCTTCGCGGGCAAAGTCTCTTCCAAACCCTTCAGCTTGGAGACCGCATCCACAACTGGCAACGCACCGAGAGTTTCGACCTGTTTCACCAGGTGATTCATACGCTTGGAAAGCTTAGCCATCGAACACTGCTCGCTTGTCTTCAATTCGCAGGCTCAAAAACGAGCACCGCAATAAACCATGACTTGGACTGGACGTCAAACGCGTCCGGCAACCGCTGACCGCAACCTCAAACACCAGAACCACTAGCCGATGACTTCGATACCCATGCTGCGGGCCGTCCCGGCAATAATGCGGGAAGCGTGATCCAGATTCGGTGCGTTCAGGTCGGCAAACTTCTTGGAAGCGATATCGCGAACCTGCGCCGCAGTCACCTGGCCAACCTTCGTGGTCTTGGGGTTCGCTGCGCCCTTGGCGACCTTCGCGGCCTGCTTCAGCAACACAGCCGCGGGGGGGCTCTTCAGAATAAATTCGAACGAGCGATCGTTGTAGACGGTAATGATCACCGGGATGGTGACCCCCATCATCTCACGAGTCTTCTCATTGAACTGCATGACAAACTGCCCGATGTTGACACCGTGCGGTCCGAGTGCGGTACCGACTGGAGGTGCCGGTGTCGCCTGACCGCCGGTCACTTGGATCTTCACCTGGGCTTTGACTTCTTTAGCCATCGTCTCTCAACCAACTATTTGGATTATCTACCGGGTATACAAACCGTAGAAGAATTCGTGAGAACTCTTGATGTCACTTTAAACCGTTTCGACCTGCCAATATTCAAGCTCAACAGGGGTCGACCGCCCGAAGATCTCGACCAGCACGCTGACTCGGCCGTTGGCATCGTCAATCGCGTCGATCGCACCTTCAAACCCTTCGAACCCACCCTCTTTAATCTTGACCTTATCGCCGCGGGCAAAGTCGATCTTGACCTTCGTGGGCTCAACCGCCTGCTCAACACCGGCGCCCAGCATCCTGGCAATCTCGTGCTCCTGCATCGGCATCGGCTTCCGGGCTGCACCCGTAAAGTCTCCCACACCGCCGGTCTCACGAACCAGATACCAGGTCTCATCATTCAAGACCATGTTGATCATCAAGTAGCCGGGATACAGCTTACGCTCGGTGACCTTCTTCTTACCGCCCTTGGTTTCAACGACCTTCTCAGTCGGGATCTTAATCTCGCCGAAGTACTGCTCCAAACCCTCGCGCTTCATACGGCGCAATAGATTGTCGCGAATCGTCTTCTCGCGATTGCTTTGAACCTTCAAGACGTACCACAGCATCGGTCCTACCGGATCGGCAGCAACCTGGCCAGGCTCTTGAGTCTCGTCGTTATTCGGTTCATCCGCCATCAGCAGGCATTCCCAAATCGAAGTCGTTCAGTCGTGTCGTTTATTGCTAATCTGTATTGCTATTGCAGTGCCATTCTGTCGCCCGACTTAAACCTGCAACACACCCACCAGCGACAGCACTTTGTACCACAAGAAGTCGTACGCAAACAAAATGAAACCCAGGAAAAACATCGCGAAGATGACCACAATCGTGGCCCGTTTTAACTCACCCCAGCTGGGCCAGTTGACCTTCGTGACTTCCGCCTGTACCGAGATCAAAAACTCTGCAAACGGAGCGTAATTGACCGCTCGAAACGCGATCCAGGTAATTGCCACAGCAATCGCAATCGGCACACCAGTGCGAATCGCAGGCTCCATCTCCAGCAGCCAACTTGTCGACAACTGAAAACACGCGCACGCCGCACCAACCACCACCGCCAGAAACGTCAACTGGCGAGTCAACCGACCCTGAGTCTTCTTATAAAGACTCATCGAGCCGAGCTCATTTGCAAACCGGGGACTTTGATTAACGTTCGCCATAATCCGCAGCGACTCTTTCAGCGATCAGCCCACATGCGGCCGACATGTTTTCAATCCCTGAAACATCCAAATACAAACAACGTCTTGCCATGCGGTTACCGACTGACCCCAGTCGCCAACCACTCAACAAGACCCACTGCGATTCGCCAATCCGTCACGAATCTTTTAGTATTCTGCGTTCCGCACAGTCAACTGAGCAGGGGCGGAGGGAGTCGAACCCCCAACCGCTGGATTTGGAATCCAGTGCTCTGCCAATTAAGCTACGCCCCTTCGACTTTCCAGCTCGAGACTTCACATTTCGAAGCCTGGCAAAACACGCTCTCACGGCCTGCCGCTACTGAAACCCGAAGACTTTCTACTTCTTACGCGATTCCTTGTGAATCGTGTGGCGACGCAGCTTGGGACAATACTTCTTCAACTCCAAGCGCTCTGTGCCGCGTGTCTCTTTCTGGACGCGATAGTTTCGCACGCCAGATTCAGTGCACTCCAACCAGACATATTCCCGAGCCATAACTCGACTCCGCACTCTCTGCTGATATTTACGGATAGCCCACCGTAGCGGGCCATGTTCTATCGACTACCAACCAACGAGCCGAGCGCGAAACGAAAAACGATTTGCACTCAGTATAAAAAACTCGTGGCCCGTCCGACTTTGTCGCCGAGACGGGACACGAGCCTTATTCCAACATAACGATTACCGACGACTTAGGCGAGGATCTTCGACACAACGCCCGAACCGACAGTCTTGCCACCTTCGCGAATCGCGAAGCGGCTTTGCTCAACCAGAGCCACCGGGCACTGCAGTTCGACTTCGAGACGAACGTTGTCACCAGGCATGCACATTTCGGCGCCGCCGAGCAACTTGGCGGTGCCAGTCACGTCAGTCGTACGGAAGTAGAACTGGGGACGATAGCCACTGAAGAACGGCGTGTGGCGACCACCTTCGTCCTTGCTCAACACGTACACTTCGCACTCGAACTTGGTGTGCGGCTTGATCGAACCGGGCTTGGCCAGAACCTGACCACGCTCGACACCATCACGCTCAATACCACGCAGCAGCAGTCCAACGTTATCGCCAGCCTGACCTTCGTCGAGCAGCTTCTTGAACATTTCTACGCCGGTACAGACCGTTTCCGAGGTCGGACGAATGCCGATGATTTCGACCTTTTCGCCAACCTTAATGATGCCTGACTCGATACGGCCGGTGGCAACAGTACCACGACCCTTAATCGAGAAGACGTCTTCAACAGCCATCAGGAACGGCTTGTCAGTCTGACGAACGGGCTCGGGAATAGCCGAGTCCAAGGCGTCCATCAGATTCTGGATACAGGCGGTCCACTTGGGATCGCTGGGATTGGCGTAGGCCATATTGGCCTGACCACGTACGATAGGAATCGTGTCGCCGGGGAAGTTGTACTTCGACAGCAACTCACGAATTTCCATCTCGACGAGTTCCAGCAACTCTTCGTCGTCGACGAGATCAACCTTATTCAGGAAGACCACCAGAGCCGGCACGCCGACCTGGCGAGCCAGGAGGATGTGCTCGCGAGTCTGAGGCATCGGGCCGTCAGCGGCCGACACCACCAGAATGGCGCCGTCCATCTGGGCAGCACCGGTGATCATGTTCTTAATATAGTCGGCGTGGCCCGGGCAGTCGATGTGAGCATAGTGCCGCTTGTCCGATTCGTATTCAACGTGCGAAACGGCGATAGTCACCGTCTTCGTGTCGTCACGAACCGTACCGCCCTTGGCGATATCAGCATAGTTCTTGAATGTAGCGAGACCCTTGGCAGCCTGAGTCGCAACAATCGCTGCCGTCAACGTGGTCTTACCGTGGTCAATGTGCCCAATGGTTCCGACGTTCACGTGAGGCTTAGTCCGGACGAACGTGTCCTTAGCCATCTCTTCTCCCTATCCTTTTTCAATCAGCGGTTTAGACTTCGGACGGCATTCGCCGCCATGCACAAATCCGTGATGTTCACACTCCGGCGCACGCCGGAAAACAAATCCACAACTTTTGACCAACGTTTTTGCTTATCCAGCCTAACAGGCCGGGCCGCACGCAGCATTCTGCCGCCTGTGCAGCAAGAGCTGCTGGTGGGATTCGAACCCACGACCTCGTCCTTACCAAGGACGCACTCTACCAACTGAGCTACAGCAGCCAATCGTGCCTGCCAAGCCTCGAGGAAAGTCCCACAGGATACACAGACCGGAGTCGGCGCACCAGTATCGACGAGGCCCTCAAGGCCATTTTTTTCAACTTTTCCGACAATCAAAGAGCGGGCGATGGGAATCGAACCCACGCCACCAGCTTGGAAGGCTGGAGCT
>CAZQUW010000391.1:0-3017 GCA_964596215.1 uncultured Planctomicrobium sp.
ATACCGGACGGGCCATCGTGGGCAGTTCGGACGTCGTGCCCCAGAGCTCTGGATGGCCTCCAGTCCCAACGTTCCGTCCGAGGCCGTTCCCGACAGCACAACTCCAATCGCCTGATGCCTGCGGTCTTCGGCCAGCGAGCGAAAGAACTGGTCCACTGGCCTGTGGAGCCCTGGCCCCTCACGCGGCAGCAGTTGCAGTGTGCCCCCCTCAGTGAACATGCTGCGGTCCGGCGGAATGACGTAGACGTGATTCGGCTCGATCGCTGACTTATCCTGGACTTCGGTCACGGGCATCTTTGTCGCACGCTGCAAGATCTCTGCCAGGGCGCTGGGATGTGTCGGCGCCAGGTGCTGCACCAGCACGAAGGCCATCCCCGTGTCCGGGGGCAGCGCCTTCAGCAGCGTCGTAAAGGCCTCCAGCCCGCCGGCCGAAGCCCCCACCCCGCCAATCGGAAATAAGACACTCTCGTCAACGCTGCCGACTTCTTCCTGATTTTCCGAACTACTCGGCAGGGGAGTGGATTGAGGCTCAGCATCGGCAACGAGGGGCTTCGTTATCAGTGTTCGTTTGCCCACTATTTTGTGGTCGCAAATCAGCCTGGGACTTGTTCACGGCAAGGGCTCGGAGTTCAGGGACCAGTCCAAGCGATGCCTGCATCCTCCTTCAAGTGTCGCTCCGCAGATTCCCAGTATGATTGCACCGGAATCATGGGCGCTGCTGCCGGCGGCCTGCTTCGACTGAGAATCGGCCCGGTTCGCAGGCAGCGCGCATTGCGGACGGTCCGGAGCGCGCATGAGGTCATGGACGCACCGTCAAGTTTTCTCATTCTAGTCAATTTCTTTGCTCCCTTTGCTCCCTTTCGCTCCGCTCGTGGTTTATCAACGTTTGATTTTGGGATCGGGTGCCGCTGCCTCTGCCAGTGCCCAGTGTCATTCGACTCGCAAAAGCACTGGCAGAGCCAGTGGCACCCCAGTTATTAACTTCGACAGAGCACAGGCCATCCATTTGCACCATTTTCACCGCATGTCATGACGTCAATCCACCGAACCCCGCTCGAATCAATATCGAAGGACCAAGGACCAATAACATTCCTTCTACCACGCAACGCAGGCTGATCCCAATCGCTCCCCCCCTCACAGTTCAGCGTTTTTGAACGTTGACAGCCGCCACATCGCCCTCAACTTCCGATGCCTCCTGAAATTCGCGAAAAATTCGTCGCGGCATAGGTTGCTCCGAACTGGGCAGCAGGTTTTGCGCGTCACGGTCCCCCCGTTCCAGTGCAGACAAGGCCCGCACTGTGGTGACTTCGAATACTTCTGCTACTTTGAATCCGGCGTAAGCTGCTCAATTTCATTGGAAACAGTGGCCGCGAAGACCGCACCACGCGCTGGCGCGGCCGGCCGCGCCCCCGCCGGGCAACTTTCGCGATTCCTCTCGGGCGCCGTGTCTGAACCGCATTGCTGATTGAATTCCCCCTGAGTCACTTTGGCCCCAACCTGCCCGCGGCGGCGTACTCTTTGTATTGAATTGCGGCGGTGCGCTGGCACTCGGGAACCCATGGTGCGCGTTCAGAGCGCGTTCTACATGATTTGACGACGGCTGCCGCGAAGGTGGTCCCAAGGCATCATCCGAGAATCCTCAAAACTGAGATTGCCGCACATCTGTCCTGATTCTCAACAGCTGTTGATCCAGGCCTGTGGAGCAACCGGAGAAATGGGGCAGCCACACGACTTAGGGGTTCTTCAGAAGTCCAGAATCGAGCAATTTCCGATCGCTCCCGGTGCGTTTAGCTCAAGTCCCGTCGGCAATCGACACTGCAATTCCGGCCCCTGCGCCCACAACGCGGTATGGTTCGTGCTATGGAGCCCTGCATCTCGAACATTGCACTCCAAAGGTGCAGGTCGAATGTTGTTGAACTTGGCGGGTAGCGCGGTTGGAATCCACAAAGCTTCCCTCGCACTCCCGCACTTCATGACTCAACCAGGTCAGGCTTAATTTACCGCAGCGGCACCTCTTGTGGCTGCGTTCTCGTAATGCCGGCTGAGTCACCCTCGGAATCGTCCGCCTAATACGCGGTGTTTTCGAGCTCACCGTCGCAGTCTGTTTTGGATTCATTGCCCAGGCCGACGTCCCTCGTTTCTCTGTTCATTTTGTCGGTCCGTTCCCACTGGCCACACGTCGAAGTACGTCCGCCGGGAACGACCAGGAGCATGTCAATGGTCAATTTTTCACTGAGTACCTGGCTGAAACTGATTCCCCGCAGCAAGACGTGGAGCTCACGCCGCAAAGCCCGCAAGGCCGTCATCTCTCGCATTGAAGGCCTGGAAGACCGGGCCCTGTTGACGGCCAACCTGCCGATTGCCGTGGCCGACGTTTACAATGCGACCGAGGACACCACGCTGAATGGTGTCACCGTGCTGGGCAACGACACGGATCTCGACGCCGACCTCATTGACCAGGCGATCCTGGACACGACCACCACGAATGGCGCGCTGACGTTGAATCTCAACGGCACCTTTACCTATGTGCCGAACGCGAACTTCAGCGGGCTCGATTCCTTCACCTATTTTGCCCGCGACTCGCTCAATGGCGAGAACAGCGCGACCTCAGCACTGGTCACTATTAATGTTGCCTCGGTCGATGACCTTCCAGTCGCAGCAACAGACACGCTAACCGTGGCCGAAGACAGCGTTTTAAACAGCGGTGATCTCTCGACCAATGACACCCCCAGCGGTGACGGCGGCAACATCTGGACGCTGACGACTCCGGCCACCAATGGCGTGGCTGTCGTCAATCCCGACGGCACCTACACTTACACCCCCACTGCCAACTACAACGGCATGGATTCCTTCACCTACACGATTACTGACGTCGATGGCGACACCAGCATCGCCACGGTCGCCATCACCGTGACCTCGGTCGATGACGTCCCCGTCGCCACGAACGACACGCTGCTCGTGCTTGAGGACAGTGGCACCGCCAACGGTGACCTGGCCCTGAATGATACCCCCAGTGC
>CAZQUW010000391.1:3117-4936 GCA_964596215.1 uncultured Planctomicrobium sp.
GATGGCGACACCAGCATCGCGCTGGTCTCGATCATCATTACGCTGGTCGATGACGTACCAGTGGCGGCCAACGATACCTTGACCGTGGCCGAAGACAGCGGCGTCACTGTGGGCAACCTGGCCCTGAACGATACCCCCAGTGGTGACGGCGGAAACGTCTGGACGCTGACTACGGGAGCCACCAACGGCGTGGCTGTGGTTGGTCCTGCCGGAACTCACACGTATACCCCGAACGCCAATTACAACGGTTCGGATTCCTTCACCTACACCATCACCGACGTCGATGGCGACACCAGCACAGCGACGGTCGCCGTGACCGTCACCGCGTTGAATGACGCCCCGGTCGTCGTGAACGGCAGCGGACAGGTGGCCCAGGACGGGACGTTCAACGGATCACTCGCCCCATTGGGGACCGATATCGACGGAAACCCGCTGACGTACAGCGTCGTCACTCAACCGCTGCACGGCACCCTGAACCTCAGTCCGGATGGCAACTTCGTCTATAGCCCGGTCGCTGGCTTCAGTGGCGCGGATCTGTTTACCTTCCAGGCCAACGACGGTCAGGCCAACAGCAATGTCGCGGTCTACAACCTGAATGTCCTGGATCTGTTTACCCTGGTGTTGTCACCAGTACCGGGCACGATCGCCACAACGCGACGGGACGCCGTTCCTCTGGACAATAATGCCCAGTTGATCAACGTCGATCCGTCAGTCAACTTCGCGAACGCTTCCATCCAGGTTTCGATCGTTGCCGGAGCCGATCGTCGCGATCGAGTCTTCATCACCGACGGTGCCGGTGGCAGCGGAACCATTGATGCCCGCGGCCGACGAATCTTCTTCAATGGAAACCTCGTCGCCCGGACCACGGGTGGACGCCGCGGTGTTGACCTGCAGATCAGCTTCAATTCGAGTGCCACACTGGACACCGTGAACGCCGTCCTGCAGCGGATCAGCGTGAAGACCAGCAAGCACGCCAGCCGCGCGACGCGCACGATCCAGATGACCGTCAGTGCCAGTGGTGAGACCAGCACTGCCATGATCGATGCCAACGTAGCATAACCCCCTGAACCGAGCTGGCGGAATCTCTGCGGAGGTCCCGTCAGCTCGGCATTTTTCAGCACTTCTCAGAGCAGCTACCTCTCAGACGTTGCCCGCCGGTAGTAGCCAGGATTCACTCGCCGAGTGTCTGCGGGGAATCCGAAATGCCTTTCATGTACGGAGACGATCACGATGCGTAGTTCAACCACACAGTTCCTCAAAGTCACAGGCCTGCTGGCAGTTGCCGGCATAATGGCCCTGGCACCCGTGTACGCCAAGGAGCCCGCCGTGGCAGACAGCAAGCCCGCCTCGCTGGGGGCCAATGCTGGTACCGAGGCCGTCATCCCGGAATGCGTCGCCAAGCTGGAATTGACGGCAGAGCAGCAAAAACAAATCAAAGCGGTGGTCAGCGAAACGGACGAGGAACTCGCCAAGGTCTGGTCCAAGTTCAGCGAACGTTACGTGCAGATGATCAGGGCCGAGTCGGCCATGCTCGCCGCGATTGAAGACAATCTGACGGAACCTCAGCTTGCAATCGTACGGATGCATCGTCAGATGACGGCTCACCGTGGCCGCAAGATGACTGCGAAGGCAGCCAAGTCCGCCACAGAAGTCGAAAAGGATCTGGAAGATCACGGCATCACTCTGACCGCCGCACAGTCAGCAGCCTCCGACAAGATTCAGGAGAAGTATCACACCAACCTGCATTCATTGCACCACGAAATTCAGGGGCTCCACGCCCAGTTACTGGCGTTGGAATCCGACCAGCTGGTGCAGATTG
>CAZQUW010000392.1:0-4927 GCA_964596215.1 uncultured Planctomicrobium sp.
TTTTCGATCATCACGACCGAGCTATCCACCACCAATCCAAAGTCGATGGCCCCCAGGCTCAACAAGGTGGCAGCAATTCCGAAGCGGTACATGCCGAAGAAGGCAAACAACATCGAACACGGAATCGCGACCGCCACGATCATCGCGGCACGCAGACTACCCAGGAAGGCAAACAACACGGCGATGACCAGCAGTCCCCCCTCGAACAGATTTTTCTGGACTGTGTCGATGACATAATCGACCAACTCCGTGCGATCATAGACGGACTTCACCTGCACGTTCGGCGGCAAACTGGCTTCCAGGGACTTCAGCTTGTTTTTGAGCGCCCACGTCACTTCATGACTGTTTTCACCCATGAGCATGAAGCCCAGGCCGAGGACCACCTCACCTTGTCCATTGGCCGTCACGGCTCCTCGACGGATTTCGTGGCCAATCACGACGTCAGCGACATTCGACACACGGATCGGCACTCCATCCTTGGCCGTCACTACAATCTGCCGCAGTTGGTCGATGTTGGTTGTCCGGCCGAGTCCCTGCACGAGCAACATGCCGCTCGTTTGGCTGATATTCCCACCGCCCACGTTAAAGTTATTCTTTTGCACGGCTTCAACGACTTGCTCAAACGTCAGTCCGTGTTTGATCAGCTTGTCAGGGTTGATCCGGATCTGGTACTGCTTGACGTAGCCGCCCCAACTGTTAATTTCGGCCGTGCCCCGCACCGTCCGCATGGGTGGCTTGATGACCCAATCATGGATCGTTCTCAGTTCAGTGACATCAGTGCCCTGACCCGTCACGATATAGTGGAAGACCTCGCCTAGTCCGGTGGCGACGGGACCCATCTGAGGGCGGCTGATGCCGGTCGGAATCTCGACTGATGCCAGCCGTTCGTTAATCAGTTGGCGCGCAAAGTAGATGTCGACTCCGTCCTCGAAGATGACAACGACCTGCGACAAGCCAAACTTCGAAATAGAGCGAAGTTGTTCCAAACCCGGGAGACCGCTAATCGCCTGCTCAATAGGAAAGGTGATCTGTCGCTCGACCTCTTCCGGGCCCAGTGCTGGCGCAACCGTATTGATCTGGACCTGCACCGGTGTCGTATCAGGAAAAGCGTCCACATCGAGGTTGCGCAGCGACAGGACGCCCGCGACTCCAGCCGCGAGCACGCCCAGGATGACCAGCACCCGGTTGCGCAGCGAGAAGTCAATAATGTGATTGAGAAAATCCATACAGTCACTGGCATCCTTGCTCTAGTGATCGTGGCAAGCACAACCTGCCCCGAGGTTACTACGTTGCAATTGAGCCAGGAGAACCGCGCTCCCCTTGGTAGCGATCACTTCTCCAGGCAAGACACCCGCTAACAGCTCCACAAACTGAACATCCTTGGCACCGATCCGCACTTGCCGGACATGAAACACCTTGGGAGCCGACTTATCAAAATAGTTCTTATCGCGAACGAAGACGAAATGAGCATCCGCAGTGGATTGGACAGCCTCACGAGGGACGACAACAGCATTCGGCTCTTCTCGTAAGACAATCTGCCCCGAGCCAAAGGTGTTATCACGCAACTTGCCATCGGAATTGGGAACCACGACTCGTACTCTGAGCGTCCGGGTTTGCTCGTCGATGGACGGGCTAATCCAAGCGATCTTGCCGATGATTTCAGGACTCTCGTCGTCGGTCCGGAACCGCACTTTCAGTCCGGGCTTGACGTATTTCGCTCCCTCTTGGGGCACATTCAATGTCAACCAGAGCGTCTGAGGATCGGCTACGGTAAACAACGTCTTGGTCGTTTCCACGACTTCACCAGCAACCACGTCGGATGCCACCACGACTCCGCTGAACGAGGCCCTTACGGGGATCAAATTTGCAGTCGACGTGGTACCAGGCAGCGATGCCATCAAGGATTGTGGTATGCCCAGGAATCGCAAGTTCTCAGCGATCTGTTTCGGATCACCATTCTCCAGCGTGCTGGGGATTTCAAACCCTAGATTGGTCAGCGACTGGCGAGCTGATAATAGTGACACTTCAGCCTCTTGCAGATCTCCCTCGGCTTCAATGAGGGACTTTTGGGCGATGGCACCGGTATTGGTAAGACCTCGCATGCGCAGTGCGGCGTTGTGTTTGAGTTTGACCTGAACCGTGGCTTGCAAGAGTTGCGATTTGGCCTGCCCGACCAGCGCCGCATCGACAATCGCCAGGGTGTCGCCAGGTTGTACCGAGTCGCCGATGGCTTTGAAGACGAAAGCGATCGTGCCTGGAACCCTAGCTGACAGGTGGGCGACACGGGTCGGGTTGAATCTCAACTCTCCGTTAGCCGTGATGGCATCCGTCATAGGGCGTTCTTGGACCACGTCCACGTCGATGCCCGATTTGGTCACGCTGTCGGCGGACGTGAATTGAACCCGCCGAGTGTGCATCGTGTTCCGGCTGTTATTCTCCGGACGGGCCATCAGGCGAATGGCCTTCGTCGTATCGTATTTGGGAAGCTGTGGCGGCTTTTTAGTTTGAGCCAGCTCAGGGTGATGAATCACACACTCCGCGACGCCATGTTCGCGGCAAAAACCGAAGGGTTTCCGCTTGGGAAATAGCTCCGGCTTGCACTCGATACATTGTGATTCGGGAACCAGATGCTCCGCACACCAGTCGTCAGCCGGAACGGCGGCCGTCCCCATCAAGGCCGACAAGTTGGGTAGCTTCCAGCCTGTATGATGGCCGAGGTACAGGACGCCGCCGAGCAACGTGAACACGATCAAATTCGGCAGGGCGTTGAGGATCCGGCTTAAGCCATGATTGCGTAGTTCAAGGTTCGGCCGATGCTCTGCACCTGACGCGGGTGCAGCCACTGGACATGCCGGTGGGGTGGCAACTGCGGACATACGATCTCTCCCATGAATCGACAGAGTCAATTTCCCGGTGATGGTCGGCGCTGGTATGAAAACCTGAGTGCCAGCCGGAGAAGGCGCAAGATATCGCACGAGAAGGGCCTGAAATGACCTTCAACTCGGCAATGTGACGCCGTGGGAAGAGTAATCTAGCAGCGGATCTGGACTGCGGACCGCACTGTCAGGGCCTGTGACTCGATAGTGGGTGGCCTATATTGCCAGCCCAAAGCGATGCGTGACGCAATGAGATCGTCGAGCTGAATCCATCCAGGCAGTGGAGCCACCTGCACGAACTGTTGCATGTCGGATTGAGCGGACATGCGCGTCAATTTCGACTGTACTTGGTCGTGCGCAATCAAAATGTGAGTGCAACCACAAGGGTCGTTCGACTTGAGGGTGAGCTCAAACGACGAGGAGGGAGCGGACTCTTCAGTCGACAAGGCCGAGGACGTAGTCTCGCTGCAACAAGAACAACCTGAAGGCTTTTCCTCGACGACAGGAATCTCTTCCTCGCAACACCGGCAAGTTTCAGCCCCAGCGTCCAAACAGCAAAAAGACCCGTCATTCTTGACGCACAGATAGACCGAACCGCCACCCCCGGCCAGGAGTTGGGTTGTCGCAAGCATCAAAATGAGGAATGACTTGATCATCAATTTTGCCGTTAAACCGTCTGCTAAATTGCCTATTCATTTCTATCGGCAAATCTACTTTTAGTCAATCACAGTAAATCCGTTTTGGCGGTCCATGCTGCGAGATTGTTGAACGCAATCTGAGGCCATTTGAATGCGTTCTCGAACAGAACGAGAAAGCCAAATTCGGCAACCAAGTTGATTGACAGCCCTGGCAACCGTTTGTATTTTTGTATTGTCAAAATTGTAATTGCGTGTGGTCAAAACTGTTTGTCTGAAGGAATCGGCTATGAAGCGACGTGGTTTCACATTGATCGAACTCCTGGTCGTGATTGCGATTATCGCGGTACTTATTGCTCTGCTGCTGCCCGCCGTGCAACAGGCCCGTGAAGCGGCCCGGCGTACACAATGCCGCAACCAGCTCAAGCAGATTGGGTTAGCACTCCACAATTATCTGGATGCCCACTCGGTTTTTCCCCCGAGCTATTGCGCCGTTCCGGGGGTGACCACAACAGTCGGTGGGCAGTGGTCGATTTTCGCCAGAATTCTGCCTTACTTGGATCAGGCGAACCTCCAGAATCTCGTGAATTGGGGCGTCGGATATTCCACCCAAGTCAACGTGGCCATCACGCGGGTACCCAGCTATTTGTGTCCCAGCGAGCCGAATGACGTTGTTCGGGTCAATCCGTCAACCGGTGTTGCTCGGGATTACCCGGCCAGTTACGTCATCAACTTTGGTACCTGGAAGATTTACGACCCCGTCAGCGGAACGGGTGGTGACGGAGCGTTTCATCCTAATAGCAAGTACCACTCCGGATCATTCACGGATGGCATGAGCAATACCTTATGTGCATCCGAGGCGAAGGCATATACGCCGTATCTCCGCAACACCAGTTCCGACCCGGGAGCATCGCCGCCGAGCGGTCCGAGTTTCGTGATCGGTCAGACTGGGGATGGCTGTTGCATCGGGACCTCGCTGCAGCTCAACACTGGGCACACGGAATGGGCTGACGGGTTGTGTCAACAAAGTGGATTTACCACCACGTTCGGACCGAATGCGGACCTGCCCTACGACGTCGCTGGCAAACTGTACGACATCGACTATGTCTCGTGGCGCGAAGGAACACATGCCACCCGGGTGACCTACGCCGCCTTGCCCGCCCGCAGCCATCATGTGGGCATCGTGAATGCGCTGCTGATGGATGGCTCTGTCCGGTCAGCCAACGAGAGCATTGACTTGGGAATTTGGCGATCCCTCGGAACTCGTTCCGGCGGCGAGGTCGTCGGCGAGTTCTAATTCTTGTGATCGATGAGTTGATTCATCCTTCTTCCTCATCCCTGTTGGCGATAGTGGTCGCCAACGCTCCGTAGAAAGACATTTTTCATGTTGGGCCGGTGTATTCGTTCGCGAGTGAG
>CAZQUW010000393.1:0-4922 GCA_964596215.1 uncultured Planctomicrobium sp.
ATGCGCGGTTCGACGGATGGCCTGTGGGACTGGAAGATTGCCACCAATGAAGCGTACTACTCGCCCCGGTTTCGAGACTTGCTGGGCTATGATGCACTGGAGCTGCCCGATCATCCCTGGGCCTGGGACCGCTTTTTGCATCCGGAAGATGCCGCGGCCGTGCGACTCGCCGTGGAACAGCATCTGGCGGACAACAAACCGTTTGACATCATTTTCCGCTTGCAGAACAAAACGCAGGAATGGCGCTGGTTTCGCTCCCGGGCGGAAGCGATTCGAGATACCGACGGGCACCCGATCCGAATGACTGGTGCCCTGTCGGATATTACCAGTCTCAAGCTGGCCGAATTGAAATTGGCCCAGCAGGCTCAGGTACTGGCACAGGCTCGAGATCAGGCCGAAGCTGCCAATCAGGCCAAGAGCGCCTTCATCGCGAACATGAGCCACGAGATCCGGACTCCCATGACTGCCATCCTGGGCTATGTCGACCTCCTTTCTGACCCGTATCAAACAGAGGAACAAAGGTCCGCACATGTCGCCGTCATCAAGCAGGCGGGCGAACATCTCCTGGAGATCATCAATGACATCCTCGACCTGTCCAAAATTGAAGCGGGCAAAATGCAGGTTGAGAAAATCGCCATGTCGCCCACCGACACGGTGCGTGATGTCATCGCCTTTCTGCAAACGGAAGCCCGTCGCAGAGGACTCGAACTTACCGCTCATTTTGAAGGCTCCATCCCAAAACAGATCTCGAGTGATCCTTTCCGGCTGCGCCAAATTCTGGTGAACCTAATCGGGAATGCACTGAAATTTACGGCGGCAGGCGGTGTCAAACTCGTGGTCAAGGTTGTCCCGCATCCGCAGCAATCCAGATCGGTACTGGCATTTGAAGTCCACGACACGGGCATCGGACTCTCCAGCGAGCAGCTGGCGGAGCTCTTCCGGCCGTTCTCGCAAGCCGATGCCTCGACGACCCGCAAGTTCGGTGGAACGGGGCTGGGGCTGACCATCTGCAGGCGCATGGCACATCTCCTAGGCGGCCAGATTCAGGTCACCAGTCAACTGGGACGCGGCAGCACATTTGTGGCAACAGTCGATATGGGATCGCCAGATCAGCTGGAAATGATCGAGCTGCCCGATGGGAAATTGGCGACGACGTCCCCCACCGAACAAAATCATGAATCTGATATTCGACTGAGCGGCCGGATCCTGCTGGTCGAAGACAACATCGTCAATCAGAAACTGGTCCGTCATCTGTTGTCCCGCAAAGGGGCCCAGGTCGACGTGGCCAACCATGGCCGGGACGCGGTCGATCAGGCGCTGCGAGTGCAGCAGGCCAGCCGACAGAATCCGCAGGAACTTCCCTACAGCGTCATTCTGATGGATATGCAGATGCCCGAGCTGGATGGCTATGCAGCCACGCATGAGTTGCGCGACAGCGGCTATCACCGCCCCATCGTGGCACTGACTGCCCATGCCATGGCCGATGACCGCCAGAAATGCCTGGACGCGGGCTGCGACGATCATCTCACCAAACCGATTGACCGTGTGCGGTTGTTGGAAGTTTGCGCGCGGTATTGCAGTTCGGAACTGCAATTGGAAGCCTGACCCCAGGCCGCCCCGGGTCGGGCTTCTGCCACAACGTTCAGATGTTGACGGGACTCCAAGTTCAGACATTTCAGATACTCCCCCTCGAACTCGCTCGATCGGGTCCCACCACTTACAACGACCGCGCTCGTGGCGACTGCAGCAGCACGCCGCGCCCCAGGCGCATTTCCCGACGGTACGCCCCCGGCGGCATCCCGATCTGCGCATGAAACATCGCGATCAGGCCCTTGGCCTCGCGAAAACCACAGCGGTCCGCCACTTCATTGATCGCCAGATCGGTCGACATCAACAGCTGCTTGGCGCGTTCAAACTGCACCCGCAGCAGTTCCTCTTTGGGGGTCCGTCCCAGCAAGGCCTTAAAGCGACGCTGCAGCGTACTGACGCACAAGTTGCTTCGCCGCATCGCATCCTCCACGCGAATTCCGTCGCAGGCGTGCTCGCGGATGTAACGAATCAAACCGGCTAATTCCAGATCATCAATTGCAATCACATCGGTCGAACGCCGCGCGACGACACCGATCGGTGGCAGAAACACTTCCGTCTGCTTGACCTTCGCCCCGGACATCATTTCGTCCAATAGCGCCGCTGCCTGATAGCCGCTCCGCTCTGGCCCCAGGTCAACGCTGCTCATTGATGGCTGGGACAGGTTGCAGAGGAACTCGTCATTGTCGACCCCCAGAATGGCGACGTCGTCCGGGACCTTGAGACCCACCACGCGACACACTTCAGCAACCTGCAGGCTGCAGTCGTCCGAGCATCCCATGATGGCCACGGGACGCGGCAGTCCCTTGACCCAGGTGACCAGCTTTTCGCGATCGTACTCACCAATCGCATGCGAATCCCGAGTCGGTCGCGGCTGAAAGACATGGCACGTTCCCCCAGCTTGCTCGGCCAGCTGCATAAAGTACTCGCCACGCTGTTCGGCCCACCAGATCTTGGGTCGCCGTGAAAGGCCGAGAAATGCGAAATTACTGAATCCACGTTCGAGCAGATGGCGAAACGCCAGGTCGACGATCAGTCGATTATCCACCCCGACAAATGGGATCTGATACTCGGGAAATGCCAGCCGCAAATCCACGACCGGCACGCATTTGGCCAGTACGGCTTCGACTAACTGCGGCGTATCAGCCCGCACCAGGACTCCATCACCGCGCCAGTCGCGAAACCACGCGGGAGGTGGCTCGCCCAGTCCACCCGGCTGAAAGTAGATGGACCACGGCCCGTGCTCGTGCTCATACCGGATGATGCCGCGCAGCACTCCCCGACCATATTCGCGCGAGGTCTCAACAACTACGGCGACCCGCTTGACCGTGGACGTCATCTTGTGGCTCCTGTTGCCCCCAGCGTCTGACCGTCGAAACCAAATTTCACGTTCACGGAGCCGGCCGCGCAGCAGCGGGACACTGCTTGATGGGGCATGACTCCTGAACGTCCAGTAGGGTCGCACTAAAGACTGCCTGATGCTGACTGTACCAGAAAAGGGAATTGGAATACCAACTTCGGTATTGTCGTCCTTCCACCGACCTTACACCATAAACTCAGCAGGTCGAAATTCTCGCACCACCCGCAACTCGGCGCGGTGGTGGGCTTCACCATATCGTTCGTCTCAACTTATTTTCACTGTTTGTGAAGGAGCCTTCGATGAGAGACCTGACGCTGGTACGACGTCATCGTGGATTTACTCTAATTGAATTGCTGGTCGTCATCGCCATTATTGCAGTACTGATTGCCCTGCTGCTGCCCGCAGTGCAACAGGCCCGGGAGGCTGCCCGGAGGACGCAGTGCAAGAACAATATCAAGCAACTGGGGCTGGCCTTTCACAATTATCATGACAGCAATCTGCGATTCCCATTCTCCGCCTCCGGTCCGCAAAGTGGCGGAACGGCCGCCGGAATTACCGGCGTCGGAACAGCCCATTGCTTCAGCGAATTTATTCTGCCCTTTGTCGACATGGCCAACCTGTATAACCAGTTGAATTTCGGGGCCGCCAATTGTGCTGCACCTAACTATGCATTGCTGAACTCCCGAACCTATCCATTCCAGGCCTGCCCCAGCGACCCGTTCAGTTCCGGCAGGACGACATCCACAGGTGGGACCTTCTACGGTGCGTGCGGGTCAGGCGCTGCCACGTGGAGCACAGGCATCATGTGCTATGCCGTCAGTTCCGGCCCGGCCCGGACAAACTTTTGGACGGGCGTCGCTCTCGATTGTGCCTCCGCGGGATCACCCGCCTATTGTGGAGTCGCCGGCAGCAGCCATCTGACTTCCGTTCCCGCCGAGGCTCCTGGGGTCTTTGCAGACAATGGTGTTGTTTCGTCGCGGATCGCTGACATCACCGACGGGACTTCCAATACTCTGCTGATCTGCGAACGAAAAGGAGAACTCTCACTCTACAAAGGCATCTTCAGTGACACGCAACAGGGAGTCATCACGGGCATGAAGATCAACAGCCCGCGAATCCTGCCCACCAGCGATGGCTCGTACCAGGAGAACTGTGGTGCCAGCAGTCATCACGTGGGTGGGGCGCACTTCGCGATGTGTGATGGGGCAGTTCGCTTCATCAGCAATAACATCGATTTCGCACTCTATAACTACCTGGGGCACAAGACCGACGGACAGACGATCGGGGATTTCTAACGAATCTCTGCGGAACTATTCACCCCACGATTCAAGCACCCGGGAAGAGACAGAGAGGGTACGACCAATGTGGAGCGGGAACTGGAAATACGGCGTGATCTGTTTCTCCTGGATCTGGGTGACCTCCGGCTGCTCGGGCGCTGGTGGAACGTCCTTCGATAATCTGGTACCCGTCAGTGGCACGGTCACGTTCAACGGCGAGCCGCTCGAACAGGGGTTCGTCTCATTTGCGCCCGTTGATCCGCAGGGACAATCCGCCACCGGCCAGATCGTGGACGGTAAATTCACCATGCAAACCACGGTGTCGGCCCCCGGCGTCGTAGCCGGCAAGTACAAAGTGATGATCGAATCGACCGACACCCCGGACGCCCCCACCGCAGCAGCAAACCCCCAGGAGCTGTATCCGAAGCCGATCAACCTGATCCCCGAAAAATACCGCCATCCGGAAACCTCGGGACTGGAGATCGAGGTCGCCAGCGGCATGTCGCCGCCTAATTGGAATCTGGAACCATAACCAGCGACTTCTTTGACCTCTTTGACTTCTTCGGCCTCTTTGGCCTCTTCCCCGCGCTCGTAAGATGGGCACTCCTGCCCGTCACTGCTTACGACTCAATAAAACCAGACGGGAAGGAGTGCCCAGCTTACAGACCAAATCACACGCCAAAATCTCGCGACTTCTT
>CAZQUW010000394.1:0-3344 GCA_964596215.1 uncultured Planctomicrobium sp.
GCGGGTATGTTAGACAGGACGAATCAACGGTTGCCAAGGTGAGTTTACATCGAGATCATCCCAGACGAGGCCGCGTGAGATGGCATTACGGTTTGCATGCAGCGTGCTCTGCTGTTCCTGGCTGCTGTGCGCGGTTGCGCCGACAACTTCCGCCGCTGAGCCCCCCGTAAACTTTGGGCGAGATATCCAGCCGATCCTGTCGGAGAATTGCTTTCATTGCCATGGTCCGGATGCCAAGCATCGCGAGGCTGATTTGCGGCTGGACACATTTGCCGGGGCCACGGCGGCCGGCGCGGTCAAACCGGGCCAGAGTGCCGACAGCGAACTGATCCTGCGCATTCTGAGTTCTGATCCTGGCGAGGTCATGCCGCCCCCCAAATCGAACCTCAAGCTGACTGAGGTTCAGAAACAGTTGTTGAAACGCTGGATTGACGAAGGGGCGCAATATTCCAAGCACTGGTCCTTCATCACCCCGGTGCGTCCCGCCGTGCCGATGGTTCCCGCGACGGTGCGGATTCAGAACCCGATTGATGCCTTTGTGGCAGCGCGACTGGTGCAGGAAAACTTGGTGCCCGCTGCAGAAGCGGACCGTATTAAACTGTTGCGGCGCGTGACGCTCGATTTGACCGGCCTGCCCCCGACTTCCGAGGAACTTGACGCGTTTCTGGCCGATACCTCGAACGACGCCTACGAGAAAGCCGTGGACCGGCTGCTGGAGTCTCGGCGCTATGGCGAACGGATGGTCTGGGAGTGGCTCGATGCGGCCCGCTATGCTGACACCAACGGCTACCAGGGTGATCCGACGCGCGCCATGTGGTATTGGCGCGACTGGGCCATTGAAGCCTTCAATAAGAACATGCCCTTCGATCAATTCACGATCGAACAGCTGGCGGGGGACTTACTGCCCAATCCGACGCGTGAGCAATTGATTGCCACCGGGTTTCATCGGAACCACATGATCAACGGCGAGGGGGGCCGCATCGCGGAAGAATCGCGCGTGGAGTATGTGCAGGACCGGGTCGAAACGACCGGCACGGTGTGGATGGGACTGACGCTGACCTGCTGCCGGTGTCACGATCACAAATACGACCCCTTCTCGCAGAAGGAATATTATCAGCTGTCTGCCTACTTCAATTCGATTGACGAAACCGGGGCCAACGACGCGGGGGGGCTGGCCAACCCGGTCCTGAGTTTTGCTCAACCGGAACAACAGAAGCGGATTGACGAACTGCGAGCCATGGAAACCGCAGCGAATCAAGCCCGCGATGAACTCGATAAAAAAGTGCGAGCAGCACAGCCCAAATGGGAACAAGAGTTCGCACAGATTCTGGCCACATCGGCAGCGGCCGAATGGACCGTGTTACCCGCGTCCGAGGCCAAGTCCGAGAACGGCGCGTCGTTGAAAGTTCTGGAAGATGGCAGCTTGCAGGTATCCGGAGCCAATCCGGCGCAAGACAGTTTCGTGGTGACATTGAAATCACCCGTAGCCAACTTCACCGGGTTTCGACTGGAAGCACTTCCGGACGACTCGCTGGTTAATAAAGGTCCGGGTCGGGCGGACAATGGTAATTTTGTCCTTTCTGAGCTGAAGCTCCAGTTGAATGGCCAGCCGCTCGAACTGGCGGCAGTCCGGGCCGACTTCGAGCAGGGGGGCTTTCCGTTGAGTGCCACGCTGGATGGTAAGAATGATACGGGCTGGGCGGTGGCTGCTGATTTTGGGCGGCCGCACACGGGCCTCTATGAAGTGCGTTCACCGGCCGCTCCGGCCAACGGTGAGGGGCTCGTCACCTGCCGGCTGGAATTTTTGTCGTCCCATGTCAGTCATGTCCTGGGCCGGTTCCGGTTATCGGTGACGAATTCACCCGCTGCCACGTTCCGCAGCATTCCCGATAAGGTTCGCGAGGCACTGGCCATCGCTGCAGACAAACGGGACGAAGCGCAGCGTAAGGAAGTCGTGGATTACTATCTCAATAATGATCCGACATTAGTTGCCGCGAAGAAAGCCGCGGATGATGCCCGGAAGAATCGCGACAGCTTCGAACGTTCCTTGCCACGGACCATGGTGATGCGCGAACGGGCTCAGCCGCGGGAAACGTTTATTCTGGTGAAAGGGGCGTATAACGTACCCAGCGATAAAGTCGAGCATGGGGTGTTGACCGAGATCTTGCCGTTGCCCGCAGAGGCCCCGAAAAGTCGGCTGGCCCTGGCACAATGGCTGGTGTCCCCCGAACATCCTCTTACCGCGCGAGTCACCGTCAATCGCTTCTGGCAGCAGTTTTTCGGCGTCGGACTGGTGAAGAGCTCGGAGGACTTCGGTATTCAGGGGGATCGCCCCAGCCATCCGGAACTGTTGGACTGGCTGGCAGTCGAGTTCCGCGAGAGTGGCTGGAACGTCAAACATCTGGTGAAGCTGATCGTCACGAGCGCCACTTACCGCCAGTCATCCAGGATCGCTCCGGGGATGGCAGAGCGTGATCCCGATAACCGCTTGCTGGCCCGAGGACCGCGATTCCGTCTGCCCAGCTGGATGATTCGAGATCAGGCCCTCGCCACCAGCGGATTGCTGATTGAGCGTGCCGGTGGTGCGCCGGTCAAAGGCTATCAGCCGTCCGGAGTCTGGGAAGATGCCACCTTTGGCCGGATTCAATATTCTCAGGATCATGGCGAAGCCTTATACCGCCGCAGTCTCTATACATTCTGGCGACGCATTGCGGCTCCGACGGTCTTCTTCGATATCGCGAATCGTCAGAATTGCTCGGTGAAAAACGATCGGACGAATACCCCCTTGCATGCCCTCGTTACGTTGAATGATGTGACTTATATCGAAGCGGCCCGCGGGTTAGCTCAGCGAACGCTGTTGTCGGCCAGTTCGAATGACGATCCCTCGCGGATAAGCGAGATGTTCCGACGTTGTACTTGCCGGCTGCCGAATGCGAAAGAGGTCGATCGCCTGGGAAAGCGTCTGGCCGTCTTGCGAGCGACGTACGGACGAAACACCGATGCCGCGCAGAAGCTATTAGCAGTCGGAGAGTCTAAGCCGGATCCGCAGCTCAACTCCGCCGAATTAGCCGCATGGACGGGGTTGGCGAATCTGATGCTGAATTTAGATGAAACGATTACGAAAGAATGATGACAAATTAGAAGAGTTTTTAGCCACGGATGGACACAGATTGAACACGGATTGGGGTATCGTTTTTCGGGCTTTTAGTTCTAAACGATACTCGATGATATGAGTTTCGATGAGAATACCGGACTGACCAGACTCTCTGGCTGACTTTATCCGTGTTTAATCTGTGTCGATCCGTGGCAATAAACTCCTGATTCAATTCATTACAACTCAACAG
>CAZQUW010000394.1:3444-4917 GCA_964596215.1 uncultured Planctomicrobium sp.
AAGGCCAAGCACGTCATTTATCTGCTGATGAATGGGGCGCCTCCGCATGTCGATATGTTCGACTACAAACCCGAGCTCGAGAAATGGCGGGGTAAAGAGATCCCGGAAAGCGTGCATCAGAACCAGCGCGTCTCGACGATGACCCAGGGTGCGAAGAAGCTGGCATTTCCCGCGTTTACTGGGTTCAAGCAGTATGGCAAGTCCGGGGCGTGGGCCTGCGACTTCCTGCCGCATACGGCGTCGATCGTGGATGACCTGTGTTTCGTTAAATCGATGCATACGAATGCCGTAAATCACGCACCCGCCATTACGTTTTTCCTGACCGGTTCCGAAATGCCGGGGCGGCCCAGCATGGGCGCCTGGATGACCTATGGGCTGGGATCCGAGACCCAGGACCTGCCGGGCTTTGTGGTGATGACCTCGCGCGACAAAGAGGCCACCTGCGGGCAGATCTTCTATGACTTCTACTGGAGCAGCGGCTTTTTGCCCTCGAAGTTCCAGGGGGTGAAGTTTCGGGGCGCGGGCGATCCGGTTCTGTATTTGTCGAATCCGGATGGGATGAGCCGTGAAGTTCGACGTGGCTTGCTGGACGATCTCGCGGAGTTTAACGCGGAGCACTTTGCCGAGTTCGGTGATCCCGAAATCAACACGCGGATCGCGCAGTACGAGATGGCCTATCGCATGCAGGCCAGTGTCCCGGATTTGACCGATTTTTCGACTGAGACCAAGGCCGGACTGGAGATGTATGGTCCGGATGTCGAACGTCAAGGTTCATTCGCGCACAACTGTTTGATGGCCCGGCGGCTCGTTGAGCGGGGCGTGAAGTTCGTTCAATTATTTCATGCTGGCTGGGACCATCACCGTAACCTGTCGACGCAGTTCGAGATTCAATGTAGGGATACGGACCAGCCTGCAGCGGCGCTGGTGAAGGATCTCAAGCAACGCGGGTTATTGGAAGACACGCTGGTTGTCTGGGGGGGCGAGTTCGGCCGGACTCCGTTTATCCAGGGGAACATCGATGACCGCCAGCAATGGGGGCGCGACCATCATCCCTATGCCTTTACGACCTGGATGGCTGGTGGCGGAATCAAGCCCGGAATGACTTATGGCAAGAGTGACGATTTTGGTTTCAACGCTGTCGAAAACCGAGTCGATGTGCACGATTTCCAGGCAACCATTTTGAATCAATTAGGCATCGACCACGAACGCCTGACGTTCAAGTTCCAGGGGCGGCAGTACCGTTTGACCGACGTGCACGGCAAAGTGGTGAAAGACATCCTGGCATAGCAGGGCAAAAAAACTCCGTGTTTTCCTGGTGTCCATTAGAGTTCATGCACCACGGAGACACGGAGTTTGGAATTGGAGATTAGTCTCGGTCGACCGACTTGCTGGAGTTGACCATCAACCAGCCCAAGGCACCCAGCACCAGGATTCCGGCGTAGACATAAAAGATGGAGTCCCATTGGGCGCGGC
>CAZQUW010000395.1:0-4917 GCA_964596215.1 uncultured Planctomicrobium sp.
CGTCCCACGAAGTGCCACGCTCAATCGCCTTCCAGGCTCATGAGCGCTTCCTCTCGCGAATCATAGATCGGCCACAAGGTATCGAGCGACGTCACCCGGAGCAGCTCACGAGCCATGCCGTTGGCCCCACACAGGACGAATTCGCCCCCGCGGCTTTTGACTAGCTTATAGCACCGGAGCATCAACGACAGAAAGACCGAGCCGACGAACTTCAACTTGCTGAGATCGAACAGCACGTTCGGCAGTTTGACCGTCTTGATTGGCTGCATCACGATCATCGCGGCTTGCTCAATCAAATCCCAGCTGAGCTCTTCGACATGTCCGGTGGGGGAAACGATTAACGTGTCGCCACGCCATTTCAATTGAAAGCTGTTCTGCAATTCTGCCATCGACTTAATTCCTGTGGTGGTAGACACCTTGGCCCGAAAGAGCACTGCGAGGCTTCAGTGTGGCTGGAGCTACGTATTGCGTCCAGAGATCGTTGATTTTTTTTGCCGCGCGCGGGAAATTGCCGACATTTTCCTCCCCTGACGTCGCAATGCGGCACTTCAGGAGAAATAGGGAACATACTTCAGACCAACTGACTGTACTGCATGTCCGGTATGGGAATTACTCAGCGACCGAAACAACACGAAACCGCTTCAGGGGTTCTCAGCAGACCGCAGCCCAGTTGAGTGGTAAGATTAACGAATTACCACGATCCACACCCCTACTACTTCGACCGCGGAACGGAAAGTCAGCTCCATGGCCCCGCAACAAATGGATCATCAATTGTTGCTCGGTTTGCTGGCTGTGCAGCGGGGCCTGATTACGGCTGGTCAACTGCAGGACTTCTGGGAGCAACCCGGTGCAGATCGACTCCCGGATTGGCTCGACGTTGCCACCGAAAAACAACTTTTAAGTCCCACAAACGTCCGGTCATTAGAGCATATACTTGCGGTACAACTTGCGCAGCATGCCGGCGATGTGTCGGCCTTCCTGCGGGCCAGTCCGATCTCGGACGAATTGCGGCAGTGTCTGCAGCGATTGAACCGTCCCGAGATTGATGTCCTGCTGGATCTGGCGAACCCCGACAAGTCTTCTCCGCTGCCAGCGACCGACGCACACGGTGAGGATCACTACGGTACGATCGTCTCGCGCAGCATCGAGATTCCCTCTGAACCGGCCGACCCTTATTCGACCGGAGCCTACCCGAGTTCCAGCGACGCTGTCGACTTGGACGAGGCTCAGTCACAGTCGCCCCTCTCGGCATCGGCATCTTCCCCTGCGCAAACTGGCGGCACAGCCCCCTCCATGGGAGCGGGGCCCCCATCGGAATCGTTTAGCGGCACCAGCCAGGCCGCAACTGCCGCCGATCCCACGGCCGCCCAGGCTGATTCGCTGCCTGCCGCGTTGCAGGGCACAGAAGCCATCGATCACCAAACCTATGTCCCCAGCAGTTCACCCATTTCCTCAGCCGAACAGCCGACGTTAATTCCTGATCCAGACTATTCCACGCTCCGCTCGGACCTGGCAGGTAGTGGCACTGCCATTGATGAATCGGAAAGAACCGGGCACTCAGGAGGACTGACCGCATCGGTATTGAGATTCCGCGTCCTGCGTGAGCACGCCAAGGGTGGTCTGGGAAAGGTTTCTGTTGCCGAGGACCTCGAGCTCCACCGCGAAGTGGCCTTTAAAGAAATCCAGCACCGCTTTGCCGACGATACCGAAGCGCGCTCCCGATTCCTGCTGGAAGCCGAGATTACCGGCAGCCTGGAACACCCGGGGATTGTGCCGGTCTATGGCCTGGGAACTCATCCTGACGGCCGGCCTTACTATGCCATGCGATTTATTCGTGGCAACAGTCTGCAGCAGGCGATCGACAACTACTTTGAAGCCGAATCGGGGCATATCGACCCTGGTGCCAGGCAGGTGGAATTCCGCAAGCTGCTGCGGCGTTTCATCGATGTCTGCAATGCGATGGACTATGCCCATAGCCGGGGGATCATTCACCGCGATCTCAAGCCGGGCAACGTCATGCTCGGGGACTATGGCGAGACGCTGGTCGTTGACTGGGGGATTGCCAAATCGATCGCAGTCCGAAGTTCCGTCGTGCGCAGCGCGGTGGAGCGGCTCCCCCAGCTGACCTTGGCAGAAGGGTCGCAGACGATGATGGGGGCCGCGATTGGGACTCCGCAGTTCATGAGCCCCGAACAGGCTGAAGGGAAGCTGAATGAACTCGGCCCAGCCAGCGACATTTATAGCCTGGGGGCCACCCTCTATTGCGTGCTGACCGGCGTACCGGCGTTTACTTCGCGCAAGCTGCTGGAAATCCTGCAGAATGTAAAAAGCGGCACGTTTCCACCGCCGATCGAAATTAACCCCAGCGTGCCCAAACCGCTGAACGCGATCTGCCTGAAAGCGATGAATCGCCTCCCTGCGTTACGCTACGAGTCGGCGAAAGCACTGGCTGGAGATATCGAAAGCTGGCTCGCCGACGAGCCTGTCATGGCCTATCCCGAAAATCGGTGGGAACGCATCAGCCGCTGGATCCGCCGGCATCAGGCCCGAGCCCAGGCGGCCGCAGTCGCTGTGATCGTGATTGCGGTGGTCTCCGTCATGGCGGCCATCCTGATCGATCAAAGCCGACGCGCGGAAGCCCTGGCACTCAGCAAACTGGCGGTCGCCAACCAGCTCGAAATTGCCGCCCGCAAGCAGGAAACGCTCGCCAAACAAGAGGCCCTGCGACGTTCGAAACAAACCCGTGAGGCGGTCGATACGCTGCTGTCCGGCATGAGCGAAGCGCTGGATGCTTTTCCGGGGATGCACGACGCCCGTCGCCGCCTGCTGGAGCGTGCCGCACAGGACTATTCCCGGCTGGCCCAGGAAAATAGCAAAGATCCGGAGTTGCAGGCCGAGGCCGCCCGCAGCCTGGTGAGGCTGGCGGACGTCTATTCCAAGCTGAACTCCCTCGACAAAGCCCGCGCCGCTTTGGGGCAGGCCGACGAAATCTTCCAGCATCAGCTGCATCTTGCCCCGCACAGCCCGGAATTCCGCCTCGAACTGGCGATCACCAATACTCGGCGTGGACTGCTGGAGGCCGCAGCTGGCAAGTACAGCGTGGCCATTATTTACTTCCAGTCAGCCATTGACTCGCTGGATGAACTCGCCAAAACTCGCCCCCCTCAAGTCAGCGAACAGGACGCGCTCGGCACGGCATTGATCGGGATTGGACAGGCCGAACAACATGCCGGCAAGTCACAGGATGCCGCACGGCATCTGCAGAGATCGCTGTCGATCTTTCAGGACTTAAGAACGGCGCACCCCGAAGACGTTCGCGTCTTGATCGCGACGGCGGCAGCGGAAAGTGCGTACGCCCGATTCCTGCTGGATACCGGCCGTGCCGCGGAAGCCGCCCAGATCTTCAATGAAGCCATCCTGGCCCACGACGCGTTAGTCGACGAATTCCCGGCCGAGCCCGAATACTTCGCCCAACGAGCCACCGCCCGCATCAATCTGGCGGAAGCCTTGCGTGGCCTGGGCCGCTGGAACGTCGTGGTCCGCAACTATGACTCGTCTGTCTCGGACCTGCAGGAAGTCGTCCGCGCTCGACCGGATGTGCCACTGTACCGCGAGAACCTGGCCATCGCCCGCACCAACCTGGGACAGGCCCGCCGGAAGCTGGGAAGCAACACCGAATCGGTCCCCGTGCTGGAAAAGGCTCTGGAGAACTTCGACGAACTGTCGGCCAGCTACCCCCTGCCGCGGTACATCGAGGGAATCGGAAATACGCGAGCCAGCCTGGCGCAGGTCTTAAGTGAACTGGGCCAGCAGGACCAGGCGATCGCCTTGATCAACACGGCCATCGACGACTATCGCGAGTTGCTCGATTTGCATCCCGACTCGGCGACGTACCAGGAAGGCCTGGGGATCGTACAGAGCAACCGCGGCCGCATCCTGGCCCGGCGCGGCGATCTGCCGGGAGGGGTGCAAGCTTTTGAAGCCGCAATTGCCTCCCTAAAATCGGCTGCCGAGAAAGATCCCGAGACGGGCCGGATCACCGACCAGCTGGCCTGGGCCTGGACCCACTTCGGCCACATCCAGTTCGCCGCCGGCCAGACACAGCCATCGCGAGACGCGTTCCAATCCGCGATCACCATCCGTCAGGCATTGGTGCTGAAATTCAAAGCTTCAATCCCTTACCAGGACTCGCTCGCCTGGTTGCTGGCCACATGCCCCGTCGTAGAACTACGCGACGGGAAGCGTGCCCTCGAACTCTCCAACATCACCACGACAGCCATCCCCGACAGCCCCCAACACCGGCTGACTCAAGGTGCCGCCCACCTCGCACTGGGCGAATACGCCGCTGCAGTGACGGCCTGCGACACATCACTGAAACTCCGCGGCCAGGACGAAGGCCTGACCCTCTGCCTGCGCGCCCTCGCCGAAGCGAAACTCAAGCAACCGCAACTCGCCCAAAGCTCGCTCACCGCAGCCAAAGCGTGGCAACAGTCACAGAAACCTGCGGATGAGGAGTTATCGTTCTGGATCAAACAAGCTGTGGAAGCTGTCGAAAAGCCGCCGGCAATGTAATGCAGGCAGCCAGAGTAACGCTGGGCTCTCTATTCTCGGTGGCCGATCATAATCGAGATGCGGACCGCCGTGACAGGTTGAACCGAATGCCCCGCACCGCGGGATCAGCCCAGGGGTGACCTGCTCAATCCGTAAGACTTCCCGATCTCATTTATGTTTCATTCGCGCCACGTCAGACACTGGGAATTGAGTACTTTTAGCGAAGATTGATCGTTCCGAAATCGGCCGATGAATACCGTTGGCGAACTTCAATCCTGGTTTCGTTTCATCGATGATCGGCGTTTTCGTGGATCAGTGACCTTAAAGGCGCGCAAATATCGGGCGGCATCGCAGAATTTGAAAACA
>CAZQUW010000396.1:0-4911 GCA_964596215.1 uncultured Planctomicrobium sp.
TCGAAGTCGATGATGTCGATGGTGGGAATGCCGGCCACGTCGTTCAGCGCCAGATGGTCGTCCTGGATTTCGTGGCGCGTGCGCGGAATGAATTCGGCCACTCGCAACCGCTGCGCCGTCCCCCAGATGCTCTTGGCCAGTTCAGGGGCATAACCCATGCTGTTCTTCTCGTAGTAGATCGACAGTTGCTTGTCGGCAATCATGTCGACCAGCACTCCATAGCGATACCGGTACTTGGGGGGCTCATCGCGATAGCGGCGTGCGAAATGTTCCGATCCCAGGAAATAGCGATCCTGCGGGCTGAAGACCAGTTCTTCACCATCAAACAGGACGAAGTCCACGCCGAACGTCGGTTTGATCTTTTCCAGATGATGGGCCAGTTCCATGAACAGCGCGACCCCGCTGGCCCCATCGTTCGCCCCCACGAAAACCCCGCGCCGGGCGGACGGTGAAGTTTCCCGATCGGGATAGGGACGCGTGTCATAGTGGGCACACAGCATGACGCGTTCGACTGCGGTGGGATGCCACGAAATAATAATGTTGTTCATCCGCACGGGCTGGCCGTTCAACGGGTGCGGGGCGTCAAACGGCTGCAGCTTGACCTCGCAATTGAACTTCGAGAAGTGATCGGTAATCAGCTTCTGCTGCTTTTCCATCCCCGCCGAACCGCTTACCCGGCCGCCGATATCGCAGATGTCTGTCAGGTATTTGAAAGAACGTGCGGCATCAAGCGGCCCGTACATGGCACCCTTTGTTTGAGACGTGGCGGAGGGAGTCCACACGAACGGACTCGCAATAGTCAGAGTCACGGCGGCCAGGCAAAACCAACGCAGGCACGACCGCGGCGACCATGGTGAGCCCGGGAAAGTACCGCCCGGCGCGGTGTGTGGAGAATCCGTAGCTGGCATCGGGCATCCCTGCTTTCTGCGATGAATGAAATTGTCGAGCGATCTCTCACCCCAGCGCGGCGCTCCGTTCGCGATTACTTTCCCTTGCGATAGAGCTTGGTCAGTACGGCGACGGTAAAACCCCCGTGCTGCTGGGTGCCCTGAGTGTAAAGCCAATCATTGAGATCATCCACTGACACGCGAACTCGATCGCCACTCTTGATGCGACCGATGCTGACGGGATCGTTGTCGAGACGGCCGAACACGATGTTGTTTTCGATGGCCCCGACACTCAACCACATGAATTCGGTCATGTCACCGTCACTAAGAGGCGCCTTGACGGAGAAGACATCGCCTGACTGGCGCTCTTCAAACGCGGCGACGAATTCCGGCCAGCGGTCGCGCGCTTCCTGCACTGCCTGCATCATCAGCGGGTCGGTATCAGAAATCTCCAACACCGGCGGACGCTGATGCGATTCAAAGATCTGCAGCGGATCGGGACCGCGGAGCAGATCGTCGAGCTCGGGCTCATAGACGCACCCGCGGCTGTTCGCCGGGCAGAAAATAGCCGTGCAATCGTTATCGATCAGTTCCGCCAACAGGCGGCCGATCCAGTGAAAACTGGCCTCTTCCGACAGATGGGCCGGTCCGAACTGGTCTACAGACAGCCATGCGCGATGTTCACGCACCGCCTGCCGCAGCCGCAATTCCTGGATTTCCTCGCTGACTTCTTCCACATCTTCGATGTAGGGCCGCGCGTAATTGTTGACCAGGAACATCTGCCCGTGCGCCTGGATCATGAAATTCACATCATCCTGAACCGTCACGACAAAATTGTCGGCATCATCCGTGTCTTCGAATTCGACGTCAAAGGCGTTGGATGCCAGCTTGCGCAGGATGACGGGATCGAGATACCGTTCCTCACGTAACAGCAATACCAGCGAGACGATGCGCTTCTCAGGCCGCTTCCGTCTGCCGAACAGGCTTATCAACCACGACCAGAAGCTCATTGGAAAACCCTCGCTGCGGACGGCGCCGATCTGGCGATTACATGGCTTTATCCTACGCGCTGCCGAGACTCGGTTCAACGAAAGGTTTTGATGGATTTCCAAATGCCCCGATTCCCCCTGTCTTTACAGGGATCTTGAGACATCGTTTCATTCCGGCCGCACAATGTTTCCCACGGCTGCAAAATTGCAACATGGCTGCACGACTATACCCGGTGCTGCGGACCAATGCATATTCACAAGCACATGTGTGAACATAATCCAAACCTGTACATAGTAACGAAACTATCATGTTTGATACTTGAAAGTCAGGGGGGAGGGACCCAGAATTCAGTAACAGAGACTCCGTTTGCCGCCAGCGGACGGATATTCGCGCCTCTGGATCAGATCCCGAGGCACGAAGCAACTCGAGAGGGAACATCATGAAGCGAGTTTGGTTGCAGTGCCTGCTGGTCGTCGCCGCGGGCTGGATCATCTGCAGTTCGGCCTCGACCGCCCAGGCCCAGTGGGGCTACGAGTATCCCGGATATTCCTACGGTGCCGTGATTGTCGCACCTCAGCCGTATATCGGCTATCCGGTTCCCTACAGCGGATACGGTTTCGGCTATGGCGTGCCCGCTTATGGAGTCGGGTATGGCCTTGGCGGAGGCTACGGATACGGTGGCTACGGATACGGTGGTTATCGCCATCACAGCCACTACCACGGCCATTACCATGGACGTTACCACGGTGGATATGGACACGGACATTGGCACGGTCACGGCCGCTGGTAGCCATTGCCCCGCAACTCCCGGGCGGATGAGCGAGGAGCAAGGAATTCCCGGCCGCTCTGGACGGCGATGTGGCAGCGACATTTGACAAGACCAACAAGCCAACCCGATGATGCAGCCCGGCTGATTCCATGCAGCCGGGCTGATTGTGTTTTCAGGGCGGAACGAATTTCAGGCGAGGTGACGGGTGGCAGACTTTTTACAGCTGGCGGACAAAACGATTCTGGTGTTTGGTGTCGCGAACCGCAAAAGCGTGGCCTATCACATCGGCCAGGAATTAACGACGGCCGGCGCTCGGGTTGTGTATGTCGTCCGATCGGATGCGCGGCAGGCGTCGGTCTCGAAACTGGTGGCCCCGGCCCCGGTCCTGGTGTGCGATGTCGAACATCAAGACCAGATTGACCGGCTGCGCGACACGGTCCGCGAGCAATTCCCGGTGATTCACGGCATTGTCCATTCACTGGCATTCGCGGATTACTCGGCCGGCTGGCTGCCGTTCCACGACACCCCCCGGGCCGCCTTCCTGCAGGCCATCGACATTTCCTGCTACTCGTTGATGGCGATCTGCAAAGCGCTCAAGGATGTCATCGACCCCGAACAGGGTAGCGTCGTGACGATCTCCATTTCGACAACGCGGATGGCGGCCGAAAACTACGGCTATATGGGCCCCGTAAAAGCGGCGCTCGATTCGGCCATTTGCTTTCTCGCCAAGTCATTCTCGCAGTTTTCCAAGGTCCGCTTCAATGCGGTGTGCCCCGGCCTGCTGAAGACATCGGCTTCGGCCGGGATCCCCGGCTACGTCGACAGCTACCTCTATGCCGAACAGGCGACGCTCCGTAAGGAAGCAGTTCAAACCAGCGAAGCGGCCAACGTCGCGGCGTTTCTATTGAGTCCCCGCTCATCGGGGATCAATGCCCAGGGGATCGTCGTGGACGCCGGCATGTCAATCAATTACTTCGACGATCGACTGATCCACCGCACGTAACGGCGCCCCAATACAAGCTCGAAACGCCAACGAGTGCATTTCCTTAGAATTGCGTGGAAATGGACTCAGTGGCGTACCGAGCCGATCGCAGCGGGCGGCAGGCGACGTCCTTCAAACCACGGCCCACGACTGCTAACCTATCTCACAGACATTCCGTGCAAATCACATCGAAGAATTTCCAACCGGAACAGAAAGGTCGAACCATGATCGTCGCGCCGCCTCGTGGTACTCTTTTACGTCGGATGACAAGCTGGGCCGCCGTATGTGTGACATTGGTCCTGAACATGGCAAGCGTCGCCCAGGCCGAAGATCCGTGGATCGTATTCGAAGGGGGCCCCGGCCCCGGACAGGGTAAGCACATCGTCCTGATCAGCGGTGACGATGAATATCGCTCTGAAGAAGCCATGCCGCAGCTGGGAAAGATTCTCTCCACGCACCACGGCTTCAAGTGCACGGTGCTGTTCGCCATTGACCCCAGCGATGGCACCATCAAGCCCGACTACCAGGAAAACATCCCCGGGCTGGAAGCCCTGAAGACTGCCGACCTGGCGATCTTCTTCCTGCGGTTTCGCAATCTGCCCGACGATCAGATGAAACTGGTCATTGACTATGTCGAATCGGGCAAACCGATCATGGGCTTGCGCACTGCGACCCACTCGTTCAATTTAACCAAGAGCAAGACTTTCCAGAAGTACACGTGGACCGCGAAGGATGAAGGCTGGGACGGCGGATTTGGCCGGCAGGTGCTGGGTGAAACCTGGGTCAGCCATCACGGTAACCACGGCAGCCAAAGTTGCCGCGGCATCATCGCCCCGGGCCAGGCCGACAACCCCATTCTGCGGGGCATCAAAGACGGCGACATCTGGGGCCCGACCGACGTGTACGGCGTCCGCCTCCCCCTCCCCGGCGACAGCAAGCCGCTGGTGCTGGGGCAAATCCTGGTCGGCATGAAGTCCGACGACAAGCCGCTGGAAGGTCCGAAGAACGACCCGATGATGCCCATTGCCTGGACGAAGACCTACAAGGGAACTTCGGGCAAAGTCTCGCGCGTCTTCACCACGACCATGGGGGCCTCACTGGACCTGCTGAGCGAAGGGGTCCGCCGGATGCTCGTCAACGCGACCTACTGGTCTCTCGGGATGGAAGACAAGATCCCCGCGAAATCCAAGGTCGATATCGTCGGCAAGTTCGAACCCACGATGTTCAAGTTCGGAGGCTACACGAAGGGCAAGAAGCCCGCCGATTACGCGTCGAAGGAGTAG
>CAZQUW010000397.1:0-4909 GCA_964596215.1 uncultured Planctomicrobium sp.
GGTGCGAATCTCTCCGACGTGAGTGCGGCGCGAGAATTCCCGGCTCAGTCGTTTGCGGGAGCCGCCGCTGACTGGGACGACATGTTCGCGTCGGTAGCCCCAATCGGCAAGTTTGCCCCGAACGTACTCGGTCTGCAGGACCTGACGGGAAATGTGGCGGAACTCTGCAACGATCGGTTTGGTGCGGACTACTACCAGACTTCGCCGCTGGAGAATCCGCTGGGCCCTGACGTCGGAACGACCCGGGTGGTCCGGGGTGCTTCGTGGCAATCCGGGTTGAGCGAATGCCGGCCGGGAATGCGCGGTGAAGTTGCTCCCAGCCAGGCGCAGATGCAAGTAGGCTTCCGCGTCGTTCAGGAACTGGTTGAACCTGTCGCGGAAGTTGAAGTTGCGGCAGCGGAGACTCCGGCCCGGCGCGAATTGCAGATTGCCGAGCGAATCCTCAACTGGGGCGGCAAGGTTCGAGTCGCTTTTGGTCCTCAGCCGTCCAATGAAATCACCAAGCTGACCGAGTTACCGAAACGCGACTTCACGGTTTATTCGATTTCGCTCGCCGATACTGGAATCAGCGATGTCGGCCTGTTTCGTCTGAAAGGATTGACGGCCCTCCAGGAACTCGATCTTTCCGGAAGTCCAACCACGGACCTGGGTTTGGAGATCATCGGTTCATTCAAAACGCTGCGAAAGTTGACTCTGCAAGGGACCCATGTGACTGGTGCCGGACTGGTGCATCTGGTCGGCGACAAAAAACTGGTCGACTTGGATCTGTCGCGTTGCCCGGTGACCGACGCCAGTCTCGATCCGGTACGCGGCCTGGTGACTTTGACGACCCTGCGGTTGAATTCAACAGCCGTCACCGATGCCGGACTGGAAGCTCTCAAACCACTGGTGGCCCTGAAAGAAATCTATCTCGCAGACACCCGGGTGACTGGGGCCGGACTCACTAACCTCAAGCGGATGGAACAATTGACTGCGCTCGACTTGTCGCAGACGCCGATCAACAACAAGACGATGCAGGCTATCGGCGAACTAAAGAAGCTGCGGCAGCTGAAGTTGAACTGGTCCACGGTCAGTGACCTGGGTGTAGCAAACCTAAAAGATAGTTACCTGCTGAATGATGTCGGGCTGCGTGGCACCGACCTCACCGATTACAACATCGAAATGCTCGGAAAACTGCGTGGGATCAAGCAGCTGGACATGCGGGAAACCGACGTCACACCTTCGGGCGTGGAAGAGCTGAAGAAGACCCTGAAGTCCACCAAGATTGAATGCACAAACGGCGACTTCAATGCGCGAGTGGCCAGCTTGTGCCTGTCGATAGGCGGCCAGGTGGTAATTGCTGATGACGTGGCAGGTGAGTCCAAAACGATCACTGATCTCAAGGACCTGCCCGGTTCGAGCTATCTGGTCCGTGAGATTCATCTGACCAATCTACCCGTCAGCGATGGCTGGCTGTGGATGGTGCCGAAGCTGCAAGCGTTAAAGGTCTTGAAACTGAACGGGACGCGCATCGACGATGCCGGACTGGAAGTACTGGCAAAAGCGACGAAGCTTGAAAGTCTCAGTCTCGATGGAACGCGGATCTCGGAAGCGGGTCTCGAACATTTGGCTGCACTGAAGCAACTGAAGGTACTTTCCATGCGGGATACACGGATTCCCGCGGCCCAAGTTACGGGTCTGCGGCAAAAGCTGCCCACGACCGAGATTCAATAGTCATGAATCGCTAGTCGAAAGCTTCCTGAAGCCCGGCGTGCCTGTCACTGCCGGGCTTTTTTCGTAAGATGTCGAAAGGCCGGACACCGAGTTCGTCCTGATCCATTGAGGATCCTGAGACAGAACCGGTCTCAGGATCTTCATGGACCTAAAGGTCTATTTTATTGACAGAACTGGTAGTCGTATCGTGTTGTAGAAGCGGCAGGTAGACGTGTACGACTTGTTGATTTCGGTTGGCCGTTGAGAACCTTTCCATGCTGCAAAAATTCTACGAGCAGAATCGCAATCTGATCGTCAACATCAACGGCAAACTGGTCCATCGCGATCAAGCCGCGATCAGCCCGTTTGATTCCGTGGTGCAGGGGGGAGACGCGGTCTGGGAGGGCTTGCGGCTCTATCAAGGTCGGATCTTTAAACTGACCGAACACCTGGCCCGGCTTCGCAGTTCAGCGCGTGCCCTGGCATTCACAGAGATCCCGACGGATGCCGAGATCACTCAGGAAATCACCCGCACTCTCCAGGCCAACGAGATGTACGATGGAGTTCATCTCCGCCTGACGCTGTCGAGGGGGGTGAAATACACCTCGGGCATGGATCCTCGGTTGAATCAGCTGGGCCCAACTTTGATCATTCTTGCCGAGCACAAGCCGCCAGTTTATGACAAGGCCGGCTTGAGGCTGATCACCAGCAGCATACGCCGCTTCCCGCCCGACTGCCTTGACCCCAAGATTCATCACAATAATCTGCTGCAGTCGATCCTGGCCAAGATTGAAGCCAACAATGCTGGTGCCGATGACGCCATCCTGCTCGATCAACGGGGATTCATCGCGGAAACCAACGCGACACACGTCTTCATTGTTTACGGCGGATGCGTATTAACCAGTCGGCTGGTGGCCTGTCCGGAAGGCATCACGCGTGACACGGTTCTGGAACTGTGCCGCACGCACGGCATTCGATATGACGAACGAGACCTCTCTTTGACCGAAGTCTATCGTGCGGATGAAGTGTTCTGCACAGGCACGATGGGGGAACTGGCACCGGTGGTGGCGGTCGACGGACGCCTCATTGGTGAAGGTCATGTCGGACCATTTACCAAGCGACTGGGGGAACTCTATGGAGATCTGACACGCACGACAGGAACGATGGTGGTGCCCCCGTTCAGCGCTCAGATTTAGTCACACGCACTGCAATTTTCCATGATTGACTAAGTCCCGCCAATAACGACATCCATGATCTCACAACAAGGGAGTCTCGACATGTTTCGCGTTTGGAGTCTGCTGTTTCTGACCTGTGTCTTGACGACTGAAGTGCTCGCGGCCCCTGCGGCCACACACAATCAATTATCGCGTGAAGAAATTCAGGCGGGCTGGATCAAGCTGTTTGACGGGGAAACAATGTTTGGATGGAAGGCCAACAGCAACGTGGACTGGAAGGTCAAGGATGGAGTCATTGATGCCGCCACCGGTGACGCGGGAATGCTGTTCACCACGACAGAGTTTTCGGACTACGAACTGCGCTGCGATTTCTGGATGGCCAAGGGGGGCAACAGCGGACTCTTCCTGCAGTCACCGTTCCAGCCCAAGGACCCTGCGAAGGATTGCTATGAATTAAATATTTGCGATGTGCACCCGATGTTTAAGACCGGCAGCCTCGTGGGACTTGCCAAACCAATGAAAGAAGTCACGGGAGAAGAAACATGGAAAACGTTCCACGTCATCGTGCGCGGTCCGCACCTGACCATCAAGCTGGATGGTGAATTAATCCTGGACTACACGAATCCCAGCTCGACCGCGCGCCGCACCGGCTTCATCGGCCTGCAAAAGAATTCGGGCCATGTGAAATTTCGCAACGTCTACTTGAAACCACTGGCATCCAAGCCCCTATTCAATGGCAAAGACTTGACCGGATGGCGAGTCGTCCCCGGGGGTGTCAGCAAGTTCACAGTCGCCGACGGAGCAATCCATGTCGAGAACGGTCGCGGCTTCCTGGAAACGACCGACCAGTGGGCCGACTTTATACTGCAGGCCGACGCGCGTACCAATGGCGAGCATCTCAACAGCGGCATCTTCTTTCGCACCTTACCCGGCACAGCCAAAGCCCCCTCAGATGGCTATGAATGCCAGATCCGGAATCAGTGGGAAGGGAAAGACCGGACGAAGCCGGTCGACTTTGGTACCGGGGCCATCTATCGCAGGATTGCCGCGCGGCGTGTCGTCTCCAACGACAAAGAGTGGTTCACAATGACTTTGATCGCCCGTGGCCCGCACATATCAGTCTGGATTGATGGTTATCAAACGACCGACTGGATCGACACTCGGAAGCCCGATCTGAATCCTCGTAATGGACTACGCACCCAGGCCGGTCACTTCAGTTTGCAGGGGCATGATCCGACGACGAATCTGGATTTCCGCAACTTTCGATTGACCGAATACCCCAAGCCGTAGCGTGCGGGCCAGCGACAGGGGCATTTCCTGTAAGATGTGATCCCAGAGGCACACGGACAACCGAGAACTCACCAGGCATTCTCTGTGAGCTTTGTGGATGGGCTTCCCGGATTTACACTGGCTGGGCGGTCCGACAGGGGCATGGGAGGGGAACTGTGTGTCTGCGGCAAACTCCTGCAACGCTTCAAACGAAATCAACGGCCTGCATCCAGTAGTTTGTTTGCTCGCTCAGGCGGCTGGATCTCAACGGTCCGGCCTGCAAGCGATTCGAACTCAGTCGCTCTGGCTGCAAAGCAGCTCAAAGTCGTGGAAAATCTTCAGCAACTGGCTGACGAAGTCTGCCGGAAGAATTGCAGGTTGAAGTGACGCCACGTGCAACGGGTAGGGGGCATTGATACCGGGTTCATCGGGTGAGGATGGCGAACGCTCGTCGTTTGACTCCACGGTGCCTCCAGGTGGCCAACAGCCTCAAGGTCCGAGTCGATGGGGCGATCACTGGGAAATTACGACCAGTGGCAGCGAGTATCATTTTTGCCGAGTGAGCAGCTTTCGTGTGATCAGTGGGCTCAATCTTAAACACAAAAAGGCCTCGTGAAACATCGTTCCACGAGGCCTTTGAGAATTTTTCACCACAAGATCGCCACGCAATACAACACACAAACGAGACGCATTTCGTAAGTGAAAGTGCTGCAAGGCATTAAGAGTGGGCGATACAGGATTCGAACCTGTGACTTCCACCGTGTGAAGATGGC
>CAZQUW010000398.1:0-4787 GCA_964596215.1 uncultured Planctomicrobium sp.
CCGGGCAACTTGGAAAACCGGGTGCGAGTTGTTATCAAGGAGGGTGTACTCCACGACCAGCTGGGTTGGGAGGTGCAGTCACCTGGGAGTCCTCGGAACAGGAACACGCTCTTGCATCCACTCCACACGCCACTGTCGGCATTCATCCTCTGCCTGGTACTGGCCTCCGCTGCCGACGGGGCCGAGCCGATCCAACTGGGTTCGCGCCGGGAACTCTTTGTCGACAACGCGCTGACGGAGCGACTGGACGGCAAGGTCACGCTGCAGCTGCATCACCCCATGCCCCGCGAAGTCGCCTTGAAATTCGACCAGCCCTGGGAGGGCAACGCCAGCGGGTACCCGACGGTGATTCAGGACGGCGATCTGTACCGTATGTATTATCGCGGCCATCGCTACATCATCGACCCGCCACCGCTGCGGCAGGCCCAGCCGGAAGTGGTCTGTTATGCCGAAAGCCGGGATGGGATTCACTGGAACAAACCGCACCTGGGGCTCCGCGACTGGCCCGGTTCTAAAGACAACAACATCATTTGGCGTGACGGCTACGAAACCCACAATTTCGCCCCCTTCAAGGATTCCAACCCCCACTGTAAACCGGACGAACGTTTCAAGGCCGTGGGCGGCACGATCGCCAGCAAGGGGCTGCTGACCTTCAAGTCGGCCGACGGCATTCGCTGGTCGAAGCTCAGCGACGGACCGGTAGTGACCACGGGGGCCTTTGATTCCCACAACACCGTCTTCTGGGACAACGCCCGCCAGCAGTACACGATGTATGTCCGATATTTCAGTGAAGACAACTTCAAGGGGCTGCGGTCGATCGGTGTGTCGTATTCCCCCGACTTTCGTACCTGGTCCGAACCGATCGGGCTGACGTATGCGGACACGCATCCCCAGCAGATGTACACAAATCAGATTGCTCCCTACTATCGCGCGCCGCACATCCTGATGGGATTTCCCACCCGGTTCGTCGCGCGACTGCTGACCAACCATGCCAGACAACTGGAACCAGTCAAATCGCGGGCGCAGTTCGCCAAGTCGATCGAAGGCAGCGGGGCGTACACCGGGGCGGAAGTCACCGACGGCCTGTTCATGACGAGCCGCGACGGGCGGGCATTTTACCGCTGGAGTGAAGCCTTTCTGCGGCCGGGTCCCGAAGCGGAAGGCCGGTGGATCTACGGCGATAATTATCAGAGTTACGGCCTGTTTGAAACGGCGGCCAGCGAACCGGGACTGCCGCGTGAGATTTCATTCCACTTCAACGAAGGCGCCTGGCGGGACGACATGCACCGCCTGCGTCGCTACACGATCCGGCTCGACGGATTTGTGTCGCTGCACGCACCCCTCGATGGCGGTGAGCTCATCACGAAGCCCTTAACGTTTACCGGGAAGAAATTGACCGTCAACTATGCCACATCCGCGATGGGCCGGTTGCGGATTGAGATCCAAGACGCCGCCACCGGTAAGGTTCTGCCCGGCTTTGCCCTGGCCGAAGCGGACGAACTGTTCGGCGACAATGTCGAACAGACGATCACCTGGAATGACAAGTCTGATGTCAGCGCCCTGGCAGGTCGCGCAGTTCGCTTGAGATTCCAATTACATGACGGCGACCTGTATTCGTTCCGGTTCCAGGATTAACCGTACCGCTGGAACATCATGTTGATGATCAGGATCGAGGCCCACACGATCCTGCCGCCCATGTGCCGCTTCGGCATTCTGCGTTAGAAGAGCTCACGGATGGGCTGCCCATTATTCTGGACGATGTAGTGCGGCCGTCCCTGGTTGTCGAGATACGTCGCCTCCAGCGGCACGTCCATGTAGCGATAAATGGTGGCGGCGATGTCCGCCGGGGTGACCGCTCGATCCTTGATGGTTCCGCCGTCGGCTTCGGTCGCTCCGATCACCTGGCCGTGGCGCAGGCCGCCCCCGGCCATGGCGATCGACATCACCTCCGGCCAATGATCGCGGCCGTCGCTGCTGCCTTGAGTCCCAATCATCGGGGTGCGGCCGAATTCTCCCATCGCAATGACCAATACGTCATCCAGCAGTCCCCGTTCATCCAGATCAGTGACGAGTGTGCTGATGGCATGATCAAACAGCGGTAACAGTTTGCCCATCCCTTTCGAGATTCCGCCGTAGGGAGGAATGTTGTCGCCGTGCGTGTCCCAGCTGGCACCCCCGGAATGATTCATGCCGATCGTCACGAAGCTGACTCCCGCTTCCACCAGCCGCCGGGCCAGCAACGCCTGCTGGAACCACACGTGATCGCCATAACGTTCCCGGCTGGCGGCCGGTTCGCGTGACAAATCAAACGCCTGCCGGGCTCGCCCCCCTAACACCATCTCTACCGCCTGATTGAGGTAGGCGTCCATGGCGAGCATCGACCCGGCCTGGTCAACGCCGCTGCGCAAGCGGTCCAGATCCCGCATCAGCGTCCGGCGATCCCCCAGTCGATCGGGAGAGAGTTCATCAGGCAACTGAAACAGATTGGCCCCGGTAGTCGCCCCCGTATCAATGCCATCAATATTATAGACGGGCAGTCTGGTCGCCTGTTCGGCAATGAACGGATCGAAACGCTTTCCCAGGTACCCGGCAAACGCCAGATGCTTTCGCGGGGACGCGACTGCGGCCACATAGGGTGGCATGGACGGATGATTTGGCCCGTGAAACTTCGCCACCACCGACCCGATGGCCGGGTACTTCGCATCGGCCGTGGTAGAACCCAGATTGCCCGTTTGCATTACGCGGTTTGGATTGTGGCTGCTCAGCCGGGCATCAACCGAGCGAATCAGCGAGAATTTGTCGAGAATCGCCGCCTGCCTGGGCAGATGCTCACAAATCTGCACTCCCGGCAGTTGAGTCGAAATCGCGCCGAACGGACCGCGGTTCTGCAAGGGCCGAGTCGGTTTTACGTCCCAGGTCTCGAATTGACTCGGACCACCCGACATCCAGACCAGGATGACGCTCTTGCGTCTCGGCGAGCTGCCGCCGGTCTCCGCTGCGCGCGCCCGCGACCTCAAGAGCTCCGGCAAACTCAGCCCGGCGATCCCCGCCAGCCCGGCCTTCAACAGGCCTCGACGATTGCCGCACGTCACCCCTTCGCGTTCAGACGCATAATAATTCGAGAAGGCATGCTGTTGATGAACCACGGCATGCGAGCGAACGTCCGCCATCAGAACTCTCCAACAACGCCTGGACTCGATGCCCTCTGTCAAATATGAGCGTTCATCATATCCACGAAAACTGATGTGTGCAACGGCGTTTTGAATGCTCCCATCCAGTACTGCCCTGGCGTTCACATACACTAAATCACTCTGCCATCCGTTGCCAATCTCTGCCAGTCGAACCATACTGTGACAGATCCATACTGTGACAGATACTGTTGATATTGTCACTGACAGTGTGTTATCCAGCGGGTTGAGTCGCCAGGCACCGCGGACGATGCCGCCCGGGTGGCTGCCGATGATTCTCGCCGGTGAAACTCGCATGCTGTCGGACTGTGGGCACGTTCTCATCCTCTTGATCTGGAGAATTGCGATGGTCCTGCGCCGGTACTTTCGTGTCGACCGATCCTGTCCAGCCCCCCGCGATTTCGAAGAATGGAATTTCCCGCTCGTCGGTTGTTGTCTGCTCATAGTCGCCTGCCTGGCGCTGCAAACGCCTTCCGTCGTCCTGGGCCAGGGCAGCTCAAGTAAGGCGAAGCCGTCGGCGAGAAAGCCCAAGCCACCCAAGACAAAACCGGCCGAACCTGCTGCCGAAGCCGGCAAACCGGAGAACAAGTCCGCGGATGCAGAGGACAAGCTACCGTTCTCCGCGGCACAAATCGCGAACGCCAAGAGCAAGTTCAAGACGGCCGACGAAGCCTTCGGGGTCGCTGCCAGCTATTACAACTCCCGCAATTTCGCCGCCAGTCGCGAACCGTTCGAAGCAGCGCTCATTCTGTCGGGACCGGACGTTGAATACCGCGTGAAAGTGTTCAATGCGCTCCTGGCGTCGTACCGGCAATTGGGAACCACGGAAGAATTCACGCACGCCAGCGAGTACATCATTCGGCATAGTGAGCGTGACGCCGAGCAGTCCCTGACGCGCCGCGCGCTGCTGTCGTTTCTCTATGAACGAGGCCAGCTCGATCCGTTCATTACGCGTCACGAAGCTCGATTGAAGAAGAATCCCAAGGACCGCGTCAGCCTCTATCTCTTGTCCGAACTTTACTCGCGGATGCGGGAAGACCCGGCGCGGGCGATCGCGCTCATCAAGCAACTGGGCGAGGTCGACGGCAAGGACGAAGGCGCGGTCGATGTGAATTTGTCGACCCAGTTGGCCATGCAGCATATTCGGGCGAAGGAATACCAGAAGGGGGCGGAACTGTATGAAAAGATTGCACCGCTCAACGAGACGACTGCCGCCTGGAACTGGAAAGAAGCAGCCCAGGCCTGGCTCAAGCTGAAGCAGAACGATAAAGCGCTGGCCGCGGCCAAGCAGGCCGATGCGGCACCCATTGAGAAGCGCAATGAGCAGCTGACACATTTCTTCCATCGTGGGATGGGTGATGTTTACCTCGCCACGGGGGAACCGAAGCTGGCGATCCCCCACTACGAACAGGCCATTGCCACCACGAAGATCGAGGGCTACATCAAGGACTGCACGGCATCCCTTGCGGAAGCGAAGAAAAAGGCAGGAAAATGACACCTCAACAAAATCTCAGAGCCGGCCTGACGTGTTCAATCTCAATCCAAGTTTCGATCCCGCTTTGATGCCAGCTCAGAACCCATCCAGAAATGGGTCAGTGA
>CAZQUW010000399.1:0-2986 GCA_964596215.1 uncultured Planctomicrobium sp.
CTCCGTGTCTCCGTGGTGCAACGAATCTATTTTCTGTTAAGACGGTATTGAATGTCCCGCAATTCCATTTACCGCCCGGCTGCGAACTATTCACTGAGCAAGTCGGCGAGCATTCGCGACTTCAGGGCAAAGCCACCACTGGTGACGACCATCTCATCGGGTTTCAATCCTGCCCGGATCTCTGTCACATCTGCATTGTGACGCCCCAGCGTCACATCACGCCGCTGAAACTGATCGTCTTTGAGATGGACGAAGACGAAGGACTTTCCCGCATGCTCCTGAATGGCATTCAGCGGAACTTGGAGGACCTCCGTCTGCATGAGGCCCGGAAACGCCACGTCCACAAACATGCCCGGCTTGAGCAGGCCGTCTTTGTTGTCGGCCACGGCGCGCATCGAGATCGTACGCGTGGTCTCATGCACCACATCGCCGGTATAGAAGATCTGCGCTTCAAACGTCCTGCCAGGCCAGGCGGGATTCTTTAAATGAATCGTTTGCTTTTCCAACTGTCCCAGGAGTGGCAGATGTTCCTCGTAGATGTCGGTGGTGACCCAGACCGTCGATAGATCCGCAATACTCAGGATCTGCCGCTCGGGACCGACACGCTCCAGAAGCACGACATCTTTTGAGAGGACCGTGCCATCGAACGGCGAATAGATGGGGTAATGCGACAGCGACTCGCCTTGTGCTGCGGGATCGATCGCGGACAGGGCATCGCCTTTAAACCCGAGAATCTTGAGATTAGTCTCGTCGACCGCCACGCGAGTTTGTAGCTCCTTCACGGATTGCGTAGAAATCGCTGAGGCCTGTTGTGTGTCCTGCTGGACCTGTTCGATGAGAGATTGCAATGTGGTACGTGCCGCATTCCATTCGGCCTGAGCCTCCAGGAGCTGCTTGCCCGTGATCGCGCCGTCCTGCGAGAGGGGCGTGAGGCGGTCCAGGTGTTTTTTCGCCTTGTAGTGGCTGATGAACGCCGTCATCAGTCGATCGCGATATTCGCCCATCGGCCGACTGGCCAGTTGCTGTTCGATCTCTTCCAGTTGCGCACCGTCACGAATCAACTTGATCATCGCTTGCGCATTCGTCGTTGCCGTCTGTGTCCAGCGGTCCTTCGTGATGGCAAAATCTCTCTGCAAACGGTCTTGAAACAGCTGCAGCATCGACTGGCCAACTTCCCGGCTCTGCACAACGACCAGCAGATCATCCTTCTTCACCTTGTCGCCAAACTGAATCTTGACTTCGTCGACGCGCCCCTCCACGAGCGGAAATATGTGTGCGACGTGGTCCTCATTCAGCGCAATTTTTCCAGTGAGCTGAACCGGTTGGGCGAAGCTGCCGCGTTTTACGGGCTGCAGTTCGATCGAAGCCGCTTTCCACGACTCGCGCGGTAACTCAATCAACTCCGGACTGTGGGCCACAGCCACCGGGCTCTCGGCGGTGTGCCCCGGATCGGTCGGCTGGGACTGCGGTGCGTGAGCCGTAGAAACGCTACGAGAGCGAATCCACCATCCGCCGACGGCAATCATGGCCAGCAACCCCAGCACGATCACGATATAGATCGCTGATGGTCTGCGTGACGACTGTGGCAACGGTAGTACCATGGGAATCTCTCCAGGACATCAGGCGATGTTATCAGGCGCTCAGCAGGCGCAAAGTAAACAGGAATGGCGAACGAGACTCTGACTATCGCAGATTCGGTCTGCGTCAAACAGCGCAGATCTAACGAGCAGGTCGGAGACCGAAGAAGCCGAGTGCTTTGTCACAGTTTGATTTTAGGTTGGGTGCCAGTGGCACCTGACCTTCTAAGTTTGACAGAGCACTCGTGGCATCCGGAGCCAGAACGGTACCGGCCAACAGCGTGGCCAGCAGGGACCAGACCCAGGTATGCGGTACGTCAGCAGAGATTGACGCACAGACGCAGTGGCAGCGGCAGAGCAGGCGCAAAGGCCTCCAGAAAATGTGCCGAGTGTCGCAACTGAGCCTCGACGGCGATTGCCGCAGCCCCCTGCTGCTGTTCAATCAGCAAGGCCGTGGGGACCCCGGGCATCTGCGTCGCGCGTGCCAGTGACGCGACCTCGGAATCAAACGGACTCGACAGCGGCAGAAGTTGAGGACCGGAATTCGAACGCTGATCCGGATCGCCGGTCGAAGTGCCGGGCAGATCAACATGCACATGCCATCCTAAAAACAGGTTCGACAGCGGATCCACTGCGGCGTGATGTGATCGCAGATGATCGTCGAACGATGTGCACAAGATGTCCGCTGAGTTGGACAAGGTCCCATGTGAATGGCACCACGGCCGTGGTCCCTGCCAGATGCCGAACAGCAGAATACAGCGCAGCACCCAAGACCACCGGTTAGCACGGTATGTCTTCAGCCTTGAGTTCTTTCGACGACTCGACATCTCTGTCTCGCACGCGCTGGAGCTTAACGACCTAATGATCACGTCGATGATTATAGCTTATCTCGCTAAGCCAGGTGCGGTCAACCATCTATGCGGCAGGTGTGCGGCAGACTCCAATCGACATTTCCATTCCACTGGCCTCTGCCGGGGCAGTCTGCGGACGAGCGGAACCTCTTCCTCGGCAATGAGTTGTAATTGCTGCATCGCAGTTCAAACGGGATTCGTCAAGCGGCCTAAGCACACCGCCAAAATTGGTCGAAATTCCCTCAAGTAAACCGATGACACTTTGTTCAAACAATCCCACTCAAGAAAGCCTGCCGAATAATCCGAAGGTAGAGATTATCCCGTAAACACTGGTCCGGCAGGGGGTGCTGGCTGGTGACGCTCGCCTCGAGCGGTCGGGGAGTCTCAGCGACGGGGCCCGGGGTAAGTTGTCATGTTCCGAGCAAGCGTTTCAATCCTGCTGATGTTCGGGTTGCTGGGTGGCAATATCGTGGCCGTTCCTCATTCGCATCACTTGGGAATGGTGGACGCGCGAATGCAACATCACATGCTGCCTCATTTCCACCTGAGTTGGCTCGG
>CAZQUW010000399.1:3086-4773 GCA_964596215.1 uncultured Planctomicrobium sp.
TGTTCCCTGTGCCGCAAGTTCCGGCCATGGCCACGGAGCTGTTTCATCTGCGAGAACCGAAGTCGAGTTGCGTGGCGTCGGACCTCTATCTACGACAAAACGTCATTCGCATTTGATCGCGTGCCCTTGTTTAACGTCGTTTTCTTTCCCGTAAACGAACATTAACTAAGCGTTCACGCCCCCTGCGGCCGCGGATGTCGAACCTGCAGTCAGCTGGGCAATGGTCGGGGTAGGACTCGGAGTGCTTGACTTGCGAGTCGATCACCATCCGGCGGGCCGTAACGCTTCAAGGGACTTTCAAGATGATTCGATACAGAATTTCTGCTGTGTGGCCACGGAAGTGCATTTCAGGACTCGTTCGCGCTGCGCGTGCCGACTTCACAAGTCCCATTGCGGCGACACTGACGCTGGCGATCTTGACCGCTGCGGGATTGAACCCGGCGATCGGCCAGGAGCAGGCTGCCAGGTCGCGCGTCATTGATACGGCGCAATCCATACCGCCGCTGCCGCCCGCAGAACAACTGCCCGCCGCTGAGTTAGAGGTGCGTCTGACCCTGGACGACCTCCAGCAGATGGCGCTCGTCGCGAATCCTTCAATCATCAAGGCGTCGGCTCTGATTGGTGCCGCCCGCGGCAACTGGGTCCAGGTCGGACTGCGGCCCAACCCTGCTGTCGGTTACGACGGTCAACAGATCGGCAGCGGAGGCCGGGCCGAGCAGCACGGGATCATGTTCAACCAGGAGTTTGTTCGCGGCGGCAAGCTGCGGCTTAATCGCGCCGTGGCCGATCAGGAGTTGCAACGGGCACAGCAGGATCTCGCTGTGGAGCAGCAGAAGGTCTTGACGGATGTGCGGATCGCCTTCTATGAAGCGCTCCTGGCTCAAAGACAGATTGATCTCACCAACAACCTGGTCAGTATCAGTCGTCAAGGCGCTAAGGCTGTCGATAATCTGTTCCGCGGCAAAGAGGCCACTCGGGCAGATGTGCTGCAGGCGCAGTTAGAAGTGGAAAATGCCCAGGTCCTGGCAACCAACGGGAAAAACCGGCTCCAATCCGCGTGGCGAACTCTCAGCGCCGTCGTGGGAAGCCCGCAACTGCCGCTGCAGGCGCTCGACGGAGACGCTTACGCACCACCGCTGGAGATTGACTTTCAACAATCCCTGACTCGCATTCAGTCCGAGAGCCCGGAACTTGCGGGCGCCATGACCGACATCAATCGCGCGCGTTCCACCTTGGAACGCGCCCGGGTAGAGCCCATCCCCAACGTCAGTGTCCTGGGCCTGGTGAACGTGATCGATAAGGGGATCGGCAATCGCCCTGACGGAGCGATCGGCCTGTCCATGCCCATTCCCGTATTCAACCGCAACCAGGGCACAATCCTCAAGGCTCAGCATGAGATCGTGGCGGCCGAGCGGAACCTGCAACAGCTCGAACTGGGACTGGAAAGTCGACTCGCCGCAGTCTACGAACAATATTCCAACGCTCGCAATCAGGTCGAGAGATACCGCGACGCCATCCTGCCCGCCGCGGAGGAATCTTTAGAGCTGACTCGGAAAATGTACATCGCCGGGGAGGCAGGCTTCCTGGCGTTGTTGACCGCCCAGCGAACATTCTCGCAGACGAATCTGAATTACCTGGAAGCCCTGCGCGCCTTACGGACCGCAGAGGCAGAAATTGAGGGCCTGCT
>CAZQUW010000400.1:0-4773 GCA_964596215.1 uncultured Planctomicrobium sp.
TCATGATCGGCTCGAGCAGACCGATGCCGGCCTTCTTGAGCGTTTCACGCATGCAGTCGAAACCGGCAATCTGGAACGCCATTTCAGACGAATCGACGTCGTGGTAGCCGCCGTCGATGAGGGTCATCTTGACGCCCACCACTTCGCATTCGCACAGGGGACCCTTCGGCAAGGCCTTGCGGAAGCCGAAGTCCGTCGGAGCAATGTACTCCTTGGGAATACGGCCCTGCGTGACCTTGTTGTCGAAGACGTACGTATCGGTCATCGTTTCCAGGTCCAACGGGTCGAGGCGGCCCACAATGTGAGCATACTGACCCGAACCACCGGTTTGCTTCTTGTGCTTGTAGTTGAACTCGACCGACTTCGTGGGGTATTCGCGGTACGCAACGCGCGGCTCACCCACGATGCATTCGACTTTATACTCGCGCTTGATGCGTTCCGTATAAATTTCGAGGTGCAACTGGCCCATACCGGCGATGATCGTCTGGCCCGTTTCTTCATCGGTGAAGACGCGGAATGTCGGATCTTCGCGGCGGAACCGTTCCAGGGCTTTCGCCAGGCGATCGGCGCCATCGCGTTTTGCCGGTTCAATCGACAACCGAATCACGGCTTCCGGAACGAAGATGCTTTCCAGAGCGTAGTTCACACCGTCACCGCAGAACGTATCACCGGAGGCGCATTCCACACCGACGATCGCGACGATGTCACCCGCTTCGGCGCGGTCAATTTCTTCGCGGTCTTCGGCATGCATTCGCACAATACGACCGAACCGGGTTCGCTTGCCGGTACGAGTATTCGTGTACGAATCACCTTTAATAATCTGACCCTGGTACAGACGAATGAACGTCAGCTGACCGAATTGCTCTTCGATGATCTTGAATGCCATGCAGACCATGGGCAACTTGGGATCGGGCTTGAGCAACACCTTGTTGGCGTTCTTGTCGGCGACTTCGCCTTCAGCCAGAGCCGGAGCCTTGTAGTCGATATCGGTCGCATACATTTCACGATCGAGGGGGCTGGGCAGATAGTCGACGACGGCGTCGAGGAGCGTCTGCACACCCTTGTTCTTATAGGCCGTACCCATCATGACCGGGGTCACATTGCGTGACAGGACGGCCTTGCGAATAATCGGCTTAATCTCGGCAGCTTCGATGATGCGTTCTTCGAGGAGCGCTTCCATCAGTTCGTCACTGAACATCGAGAGGGTCTCGAGCATTTCGTGACGAGCCGTTTCGGCGGCTTCGCGATAGTCTTCGGGGATCGCTTCTTCGCGTACGGTCTCACCCTTTTCGCCGTCGTAGTAGATGGCTTTCATGGTGACGAGATCGATGACGCCTTCAAAGCGTGATTCGGTCCCCATGTTAAGCTGCAGCGGCATCGGAGTGATGCCCAGCTTGTCACGGATGGCCTTGATCACGTTTTGCGGGTTGGCACCGGTGCGGTCCATCTTGTTGATGAAGGCGATACGGGGAATGCCGTAACGTTTCATCTGGCGATCGACCGTCAGCGACTGGCTTTGCACGCCACCGACGGCGCACAGCACGAGGATCGCACCGTCGAGAACGCGCAAGCTGCGTTCGACTTCGACTGTGAAGTCCACGTGGCCCGGGGTGTCGATGACGTTGACGTGGATGTCGCCCCACTGCACCTTGGTGGCAGCCGAGGTGATGGTGATACCACGTTCCCGTTCCAGGTCCATGTAGTCCATGGTGGCGCCGTCGCCGTCACCCTTGACTTCGTTAATCCGGTGAATACGGCCGCCGTAGTACAGAATGCGTTCCGTCAAGGTTGTCTTGCCGGAGTCGATGTGGGCGGAGATACCGATGTTGCGGACGTTTTCGAGGTTTAAGTTGCTCATGACCTTTCACAGACCAGATTAAGAGGGAACAAGGATCGATCCGTGGACCACATGGCCGGGACCGGGACACTCAAGTCACATGGGAAGTCAACAAAATCAGACAAGCTGAAGGAGCCCGACTCAAACGAGCCGGTCTACAGGCTGGCCCAACAACACATTTCACAACAATTGAAACCGCAGGATTAATACAGGCGTGGAGCGCGCCGACTGATTTCAGCGGGTCAAACAGAGGATGCGGAGGGCGGGCGAGAGAGTGTGCTGGACAACTCTTGCTCTAAGTGCGAAACCGTCATCGTACAGGAACTATTCCCCCGGCCTCCGCCACTCAGCGGGTGGGAGTAATCATTCCGGGTCGTTCAACGATGATGATTCGCTTGACGAAGAGCATTTTAAAGAGTTTTTAAAGTCACTAGCCAGAGTTACGAGTCAGCGGAAGTCATTCTCAGGAAGACGCAAGACGCCGCCTGAGGGTTCCGGAGTTTTTTCCTCTCAATTCAGGGATTGATGGATAAGAATGCTATCGATCTTTCACACTTCTGGAAAGAGGAGTTTGGCGATTTTTCTCAAAAGAGGGTGTGAAAAGTCGGTGAAGGTCGCTTTGAATTGTGGTTGTTAAACTTGTGGTTGTGCGCAAACTGTTTTACTGCAGCGGATTGCGGTAATTAAGAGCTGTTCTGTTCATCAGTCCCATGTGTCCCATAAGACCTGTATATCCCATTAAAATCGATGGGACTGATGGGACACATGGGACGTATGACGTGTGTGGCTACCGTCAGAACGGCATGTTCGACTGTAATGTTAAGCTGCGTTGATGTGGTTGATTTTGACGCTGCTGTGATTCCGTGTTCAGTTGGTGTTCATGCTGCATTGCCAACGTGTGTCGCTGTCTTAACCTCTTAATTGTTAAGTCATTGCGCTTGATTTGTCTATCTTGAGTAAATGTGTCTGCACTTTGTGTAGATCATTGTGAAGACTCTTGCCGATGAAGTATGGGCCGCAAGGTTTGCCTGACCTCTACAACCGGGGAAATGAGGGCGATCGACAGAGGTGGAACTCGACATTGCCGGGTTCTCACTGCCGATCTGAGTTGCCCTCAATTAAGGGATGCCGCGATTCATTTGCCGGGCAGCGTTGCTGTCGCTGCGAACGGAGATCTCGTCATTCCGTTGTAAGTCGGGTTATTGAAGACATCCGGGGGACATCGAAGCGTCGATGGCCGGGAATCGTTCGCGGGGCCTTTTGCCATTCGCGACAGCCAGGTCGCGTTGTCATGGCACGCAGATTTTCTGCGGCAGTGTGGCACGCCGGGGAAATTGCGCTTCGTTCGACAGACAGGGGGATGGGGATGGTGAATTCCACTTGGGACTCGATGTGCATACGGACCCTCGTCATGTTGGGGCTGGCGAGTAGCTGGCCGCTCAGTGGAGCATGGGCCGGTGACCGTCCCGCTCTCGTGCCGCTGGATGCAGCGGCCGCTGCCGAAGAGGTGCGGCATGCCCCCGCTCCCGTCGGCCACTCCAGACTCGAGGAACGTTCGCCAGTCGTAGATGCCGTCTACCACACGCTCGAGAAAGTCGGCGTGGTGCAGGCGAGTGATACCAAATCCGCTCCGGCGGCCGGAAAGTTCCTGCGAGTCGGCAATGAAACGCCCGCGGTGGAAGCTCACGTTCAAGTAAAGGGGACTTCGTCCGACAAGGTCAAGAAGGCAGCCATCTCCGAGTTGCCGCTGGACAAGTTGACTCCGCAGAATCTGGCGCGAGTGCAGTCGGTCCTGGATGAAGTCGGCTACTTCCGACGCCTGCCGACCACGGTTTTTGCCGCGGATCCTGATGTTTATCAGTTCTTCATCCGTTATCCCGACGTCGCCGTCAGCATCTGGCGCGTGATGGGGATCTCGGAAATGAAGATGACGCAGACCGGCCCCAACGAATACGAGGGAGATTCGGGTGACGGTTCCACGGGTATCATTGATGTGCTCTATCGCGGACCGGAAGAAAACCTGCTGATCTGTGAAGGACAATATCAAAGCCCGATCCTGAAGAAGCCCATTAAGGCACGGTCGCTGGTGCTGTTGAAGACCAGTTTCCTCAAGGAAACCGACGGCACGATCTACGTCACGCACCGAGCCGATATGTATGTGGCCTTCCCGTCGCAAACGGTGGAGACGGTGGCGAAGGTTCTGTCACCTGTTACGGGAGCGATGGCCGATCGCACCTTCACTGAGATGAGCCTGTTTCTCCGCATGATGTCGCTGGCGATGACTCGCCGGCCGACCTGGGTGGATCAGATTGCCGGGCAACTGGAAGGGGTCGTGGAAATTCGCAAGCAACAGCTGCGAGAAGTGACCCTGCACGTGCACAATGCGGAACGCAAACGTCAGGGATTGCCGCCGCTGGTCAGCAAGACCGCCGGACCGCCCCCTGCCGTGTTGCCCGAAGACATCGGCAAGAACGCTCAGCCAGCGAATAGCGGTACGATCACGGCAAACTCAACCAAAGTGCTGACCGCGAAGCCCGTTTCGACCAGCGTGAATCAGTCGAGTTCCGAGGCGACATCGAAAGATGACGACGACGCCCCGCAGATTAAGCCCGAAACTGCGGGCGAAAAAAAAGGGGAGTCGCCAGTGATCAAGCCCAAGCCCGAGCCGGGATTCGAGTTCATCCCGCGCCGTAAGGGATCGTGATTGCGGCCTGATTAGCAACCGAACAAGCGAGGGAGAGGTGTAAGACGGCCGGCGGCCATCTGCTCGGGGGGGCAGGTACCGCAGGTGCAGCGCGACGATTCCGGGGGCGATTGAAACCCCACGGGCGGAGCGAGACCGTCGATGTTCGAGACCATCTCGAATGTCGACGGACGTCAGTGGGGTACTAAGTCGCAGTCTTACACGAAAGGCAAATGGCCGGCTCGCACCGGCC
>CAZQUW010000401.1:0-4755 GCA_964596215.1 uncultured Planctomicrobium sp.
GGCCGACACATTCCAGCACGACAGAAAGTAGACGGCCCAGCGATACATGCCCATCGGACCAACCGGCAGAATCATCACCAGTTGCCGGCCTTCGTCGCGAGTCTGTTTTATACATAATGCAATCTCGTGCCCCAGCATCATGTCGAAGTCGGACTGGGTGCTGCATGATGTCGGTTGATATTCCTTGTGCCACCATTTCTGCCGCTTGCCGATCGTGCCCGGTTCGTCGTCCACGCAGGCATCAATTTTCGCCAGATCCCAGCCGGCCGGAAAGAAGCCTTCCATCATCGATCCCGCCAGGGTCGAAATCAGATTCATCTTGTGCGTTCCCTTGTTCTAAACGTGAAATTCCATCATTCCAATGAGCAGCAGACACTACCGCGAGGGGCAAGCGAGGATCTGGACGAGCGCCACTCATGGTTTTCAATCAGGCGCTTCTGAGTGCCGCCTGATCAAACCCGGCTGAGTGCCGGGTTGCAGAGTGATCACAACGCACGCACCCTGAATTTTCAAGTCATACCGTCAGGTTGGCGCCGGTCCTCCTGTCGAAACCAACCCGGCTCATGCGGTCCAACCGCTCCCGCGACTCCCGAGTATCACAGCCAGACTGTGGATTTTACAAAATATGCTCCCTATTCTCGTCGGTCGATACTCGAGCCACCAGTGGTGTGTTGCAGGGGTGAAACAGACCCGACACGCCCGTCACGTTGTCCTCCCCGGAACATGGCGCCGCGCGATCAGAAGTTGGTCAGCCCCCAGCGTACTGCGTCAACCGGGCAGACCAGGGCGCAGGCCTGGCAGCGGATGCAGGCCTGATCGACGGTCACCCGCGGCACTTGCTGGACCCACACCAGGCATTGTGTCGGGCAAATTTGCAGGCAATCACCGCAACTCGTACACAGCCGAGAATCGACCAACGGCAATACTTCGGGAATCTGCGACATCACTAACAGCACTTCCTGACACGGGTCGACGCAAGTATACACGCCAGACTCGAACACTGCGAACTATTTTTTGTAGAGTCTAAACCTGATCACCTGGGTTTGGCTGTCAGGTCTGTTGCCGAATGTTAAGCTGCGAAACTTGATCATGGGCTACAAGAGATCTGTTCCACCCGGAGGTGATCTGGCGTTAGCTCTGCGCGGGGATCGCCATCTGTGGTTCCGAGTGCTCAATACTGGTCGGTGTCAGTGCTCGCGCTGGCACCAGTTGAACTTTACCTTGTCACCTCGGGGTAAGCTGGACGTGCCATGCCGGCTGTCTCGCGAGGCGCCAATTGCCGGGCGCACAGCCTTCCCAGCTCCCCTTCAGAAACGGATTCAGACAAAAATGCTAAAGCTCCAAACTCACGTGCTGGCCATTCCAGGTCAGCCAGCGATTCGGGGGCGACGACGATCACGGCGCCGGCTGGCACCAGTTGCCGAACTTGAATGATCAGCCGCAAGCCCGCGGCAGTTCCCGCCGCCAGGTCGATGACGGTCACACTGCCGGGCATCTCAGCCAGCGTCGTCAGCACTTGAGCCGGCAGCCGACACGGTCGCACCTGAAGATCGTGAGTCGCGAAATAACGCTTCAACACGGCTTCCCAGCGACTCGTCTTCTCGTAGATTACGACTCCGGGAGCAAACATCAGCAGACCTACAGTGCGAGATCACGAAGTGTTCGATGAAGGCGAGCGTCCGGCGTGCGCCGGATGGCTGTCAGGCGGTGACAAGCAATTTGAATCTCGCGGTCTTTTTTGTGACGAAATAGCGGCGACTGTTTTTGTCCTGAACCCGCGCTCATGAACGTCTCAAACCACCATCCGGCTCACGCCGGCCGCTCGCCTACGAAGTCCGCGGCCTCGTTAAGGCCCAAACAATTTCGGTGTCTGCGGCCGCGAGTTCTCAAAGCTCAGCTTGGACAAATTCTGCTCGAGGTACGTCTGTAACTCCTGACCCGTGATCAGCAGGTTGTGATTTTCATCGGCGGCTCCCTTGATTCCCTGGACCGTCTGCCAGGCAAAACTGCCAACTCCCTTATGAGACAATTCCTGACCCGTCTCGCCGTCGCCGCGCGCGGCAATCGCCTGCAGGGTTTTCAGGGACTTGGAAACGGACGTCAGCATCTTGGCCGGCGATGGTTGCGGCGCGGCGTTTTTGGCCGAACCCACCTGGTACGTATCGAGAATCAGGAGTTTGTCCTGCGAGGCACAGTTCTCGATCGTTTCGACGAGCCAGTCCAGCGGCAGGCCCGATTCCGCGGGCTGCTTCAGCTGAAAATCTCGGGCCGCCAGGTAGTACTGCCCCCCTGGACCCTCATAGGCCTGACCTTCGAAGTAAACCAGCACATGCGTCTGCGCCAACGCATCTTTCAAGACTCGTTCCAGGTCTTTCTGCACTTGGGCCTTGCCCGCATCTTTCAGCACCAGCAGCCGTTCTGGGGCGACGCAGTAGCGATGTCGCAAGGCATTCGCCAGTAACTCGACGTCATCCAGAATATAGCCCGTTTGCGTCACCGATTTGTCGTCATAGTGCTGAACTCCAATGACGATTGCCAGTCGATCGTGCTTGGCGGGACGTGTCGCGTCGATCGTTATCGCCTGCGAACCGCTGCCGTCATCGCGGTCCTGGTACGTCGCCCGAGCCTCGTCAAATTCACGCAACTCGTCAAACTGGGCCAGTTCACCTCCGACATCAATTTCTGTTTCGGGGGTGGTCACCAGCGGGTGCTGTTTGCTATCGCGCGTTTGGATCACGACAGTCCGCGCTTCCCGATTAATCGACTTCACGGTCCCCGTCAGTGTTTGATTGCGGGTGGCCAGGACGCGCGTAATCTCGGTGTCATATTCGACCGATACCCGGTCGGATGTCTGCAGATCGTTCGCTTTCAGCTCGTCCGGGGTGACTGTCTTGCCGTTGGGCAGCGTGATGGAACACTGCCTGGCGAACGGAATCTCGAGCATGCGAGAACTGGTCCCCTGCCGCACATCGAAGCTCAGTTTGCGCCCCTGCCAATTTAAAGTACGTACAAACCCCGTCGCTCGGACGGTCCGCCGCGCGGCAATCGAGATGGCGATTCGCTGGTCTTCGGAATGCGCATCACCCAGGTGCTGAATGTGGACACGGTCTTCCTCTTGAAGGTCAATCAGTTTCTTGTTGCCCTCCCCGTTGATGCGAATTGCCGAAGATTCTCCGACATGCACCGGTATCTGTTCGCGATGGGCCTCATTATCGGTTTCGACGGTGACCGATTTGGCGACCCCATCGAGTCGAATGATCCGGCCCTGCGTCTCGATCGGCCGCGAGAGGATGTAGACCACACGCCCCTGCTGAGAACTGATGCGGACTCGATCACCTGCCTTCACATCTTCCAGCAACACCATGTGCCGTGACGTTTCCAGGGAATCCTTCATCGACAGTGCGGGCTTCGGCCCCACGGGGATGACTTCGGGGATGCCGGTCACTTCGTCCTTGATGACAATTTCGCGTTTCTCGAGATTGATGCGGTCAACAATTCCCGATTGGAGTTGCGGTCGGGGGGGCTCGCTGTCCCCCAGCAACAGCATCAGCGAACACAGCACCATGCTGGCCACGAAGGCCCCGATAATCGTCAGTCGTTTGCGTTTGGCCGCCGCATCCTCCGGCGGCGGACCGTCCCCCTGGTCTTCGGCGCGGATCACCCGCAGATCGACATTCAGATCCGCCAGGGCTTCGTCGGCAGTCTTGTAGCGCTGGGCCGGATTCTTGGTCGACAGCTTTTGAATGACCTTGGCCAGATCCTCGGGGACCCCTTCCAGGACGCGAGAAATCGGCGGCAATCGGCGATCGCCCGCCGCATGCCACATGATCCAGGCCAGCTGCTTATCCCGCCCGTGGGCATTGAGCCCCGGAAACAGCGAATCAAAATTGTTTCCGCACATCAGCTCGTAAGCGGCAAACCCCAGCGAATACAGATCGCTGGCCGGCCCGACCTCACCGAACTCGTCGGACACGACTTCGGGGGCCATGTATTTCGTCGTCCCCTTGATCAGGCTCCCTTCGTCATCGCTGACACGTCGGGCCAGCCCAAAATCACCGATCTTCAGTCGCTTGCGGCGGTCAACCAGCATATTGCTGGGCTTGATATCGCCATGCACAATGCCATGTTCGTGCAGGAATTTGAGAGCTCGCAGGCAATGGGCCAGAACCGTCCGCAGGGCGACGAGATCCATCGCCCGCCCCCCCATTCGATCCGCCAGATTCCCCTGCATCAGCTCCATGATCAGCCAGCCCTTCTCGCGCACGATATCGTAGATCGTGACGATGTTGGGATGCTGCAAAGATGCGAGCAGCTGGGCCTCGCCCCAGTAGCGGTCGAGCTGCTTGGGATCGGTCAAAAAGTGTTCGTGAATCTGCTTCACGGCCACTTCCCGGCCCAACTCTTGATCATGTGCGCGATAGACGGTCGCAAAGCTGCCGGAAGCGATTTTCTCCAACAGCTGATAACGCTCTCCCGGTTTCACGTCGCACCTGCCTAATAAATCGAAGCTTCCCGGGCACAGTCCAGCAAAGTGAGTTTTTGTCAATTCGATTATGTCATGGTGAGGCAGCCGAGAAAAGCCTGCCCCCAGTCATCACGTGCGCCCACCTGCGATTTTTTCAAACTGGCAGCCACCAAATGCCGTCACCAGCCGGAACCGCTTCCCCCAAAACCGTGGGACGGGTCTCCAGGCCCGTCAGTCACCCCGCGAATTCTTCTGCTCCCTTTGCTCTCTTTGTTCCCTTACCTTCGTCC
>CAZQUW010000402.1:0-4671 GCA_964596215.1 uncultured Planctomicrobium sp.
TCGAACTGGGTGGCACCGAGCAACTCTACAGCTTCATGCTGGCCCGCGACCTGCAGCGCGACCAGAACCTGCCGCAGCAGATCGGCGTGATGTCCCCCATTCTGGTCGGCCTGGATGGCGTACGCCGCATGGGCAAGAGTCTCGGCAATTACATCGGCATTGGCGAAGCGGCCTATGAGATGATGAAAAAGTTCATGCAGTTGCCCGACCAATGCATGAAGATGTACTACGAACTGCTGACTGAAGTTTCACTGGAAGCGGCCGAACAACAGATCGCCAGCAACCCGAAGGATGCCAAGGTCAATCTCGCAAAACTGGTGATCGCCGACTACCACGGCGCGGCGGCCGCCGAGGACGCAGCGAACCGCTGGCAGAGCGAAATCGGGGGCAAATCGCTGCCGACCGATCTGCCGGAAGTCATGATCCCGCGTGCCAAGGCGGCAGTGTTGAAGCTGATCGAACTGGTTTACAACGAATTAAAACTCACCGAAACCAGCAGCGAGGCACGCCGCCTGATTGGCCAGGGTGGTGTCTGGATCGATGACCGTGAAAACAAACTGACCGACATCAACGCCGTGATCACCCTGACCGACGGGACCATCCTGTCGGCGGGTAAGAAAAAGATTGTGCGCGTGCGGTTGGTGGATTGAAGTGAACGCGACACCGTAGCCCGGCACTTCCGCGCCGGGCACTTCTTCGCAGTACAGCCGCCCGGCTCTGCACAGTCGGGCTTCGAGGAGTCACTCATGCGAATTCGCTCCAGACTGGTCCTCTGTGTCGTGGGTCTCGCACTGCTGGCCTCGCCGGCACCGGCCGCAGCGGAGCTCGTCCGCTGGGAGATTACCTCGCGCACGCCGTATGCGAACGGCCAGAAATTCGGCGACGTCGGCGCGTATGAGAAGATCGTCGGCAAGGTCCATTACGCCCTCGATCCCGCCGCCAAAGCGAACGAGGACATCGTCGATCTGACGCGGGCCCCCAGGAATGCCGCCGGCCAGGTGGAATTCTGGAGCGACCTGTTCATCCTGACCCCCGCGGACCCGCAGCGGGCCAACGGAGCCTTGCTCTACGACGTGAATAATCGGGGCAACAAGCTGGCTCTCGGCTTCTTCAACAAGGGGGATCCCGGGGACGGTTTTTTGATGCGGCACGGCTTTACCGTGGTCTGGAATGGCTGGGATGGCGAGCTCCTGCCGGGGAATGATCGCCTGCGGCTCAGCCCCCCCATTGCCAAGGCCGGCGACAAGCCGATCACCGGTCTCGTGCGCTGCGAAATGAACCCCGGTTCGGCTATCCAGCGGACCGTCATCAACTGGGACAACCACGGAGCTTACCGCCCCACCGCGGCCGGCCTGCAGAACGCCACGCTGACCTTCCGCGAACGTCCCGACGATCCCCGCCAGCCGATCGGCCGCGAGCAATTCACGATCCATGTCACCGAGGTCCCGTCCGATTCGCCCAGCCAGTTGCCCAAGGTGGAACTCGAGGTGCCCGCTGGCTTGAAGCCGGGCTTCATCTACGAGTTGATCTACGAAGCCCAGGATCCCCTGGTGCATGGCGTCTGCTTCGCCAGCGTGCGTGATCTGATCGCGGCGCTGAAGCACGGGGGCGGGGCGGGGCATCCCTTCGCGAAGACGGCCACCCCGCTGTTTACGCGGGCACTGGGATTTGGCGTCTCGCAAAGCGGGCGGTTCCTGCGTGAGTATCTCCAGGCGGGGTTTAACGCGGACGAACAGGGCCGCATCGTGTTTGAAGGCTTGATGCCCCACGTCGCCGGGGGCGGACTGGGATCTTTCAACCATCGCTTTGCCCAGCCCACGCGGCACGTCAATCAACATGACCATCATGATTACCCCGGGGATCGATTCCCCTTCACCTATGAAACCCAGACCGATCCTCTCTCCGGACGCACGGATGGCATTTTGCAGCGGGCGGTGGCTTCGCAAACGGTCCCGCTGATCATGCACACCCAATCTGCCGGCGAGTATTACACACGCAGCGGTTCGCTGGTGCATACCGATCCGCTCGGCGAAAAAGATGCCCAGCTGCCCGACACCGTCCGCGTCTATGCCTTCGGGGGAACCCAGCATGGCCCGGCTGGCTGGCCACCCAGCAAGGGGGCCGGCAAATACTTCAACAACCCCGGCGACTACAAGCCGCTGCTGCGGGCCTTGATCCTGGCCCTCGATCGCTGGGTGGCCGCCCGGCAGGCTCCCCCGCCGAGCCTCTACCCCCGCCTGGCCGACGGCACGCTGGTCAAGCTGGCCGACGCCCAGAAGTCGTTCGTACGCATTCCCGGTGTCGAATTCCCGACGATTATGCAGCAACCCCCTTTCCTGGATCTGGGCCCGCGCTGGTATTCCGACCGGATCATCGATCAGCAACCACCGCGTCAACGAGGCATGTATCAGGCCCGGGTCCCGCTCCCCGGCAAAGATGGCAACGAAACAGCCGGCACACTGCTGCCCCCCGATGTCGCGGTCCCGCTGGGGACACACACCGGCTGGAATCTGCGACGCTCCGACGTCGGAGCCGAAAACGATCTGGTCTCACTGGGGGGATCCTACATTCCGTTCGCCCTGACCAGAAAGCAACGCGAACTCACGGGTGATCCCCGCGCATCGCTGGAAGAACGTTATGGTTCCTGGCGTGGCTATATTGATCAATTAGAAGCCCGCTGCCGCGACATGGCAAAACAGGGCTACCTGCTGGCAGACGACATCCCCACCATCCTCCAGACCCAGACCCAGCGTGCCCGGGGCCTGTTTGAAGAGTTAGGAAATTGAGGAGCCATGTTTAACGTCCCGGGCGGCGGATGAATTGCGGGCGAGTGTTACCACGAACGGGCACTGCCGTGGGAACGGTGCCGACCGGCAGGGGAGTAACGTCACCCGCGGTTTTGGGCGGCGGCGGGACTTCCTGGCTGGCTGCATCGGCCGCGTTGCCTGCGGAATTGGCAGGCTCCTCAGATTGCACCGGCTGCGGATTTCGCATGGGGGATGTCGTGGCGGCCGGCGGATCCAGGATGGCAGCGGCGGCGATTGTTCCCACGCGTCCCGAGACCGGATTGATCAGCCCCTTGCCGTCCGGATGGACTCGATTACTGAGCACAATCACAAACAGGTCCAGGCCGGGATCAATCCACATTGAAGTCCCGGTAAATCCGCTGTGCCCGTAGGCCGCATCAGTAAACAGCTCGCCGCGGTTGGTGGAAAACGTCGAGAGTTTATCCCAGCCCAGCCCGCGCAGACTGGTTCCCGAGTTATAGGACTCGGTCATGATCGAAATGCCGCGCGGACTCAAGATTCGGACGTTGTTGTAGGTGCCGCGATTGAGCATCATCTGGCAGTACACGGCGAGGTCTTGTGCGGTCGAAAACAGGCCGGCGTGCCCGGCGATGCCGCCGAGGTACTCGGCCCGCGGATCATGGACCTGTCCCCGCAGCCACTTCCCCTTGCGCTGCTCGGTGGGAGCGATCCGCGGGACCAGCTCCTTGCCCGGCAGATACGTGGTCTCCGTCATTCCCAGTGGCTGGTAGATGTGCTCCTGGCTGAACTCGTGCACGTTCTTGCCCGACAGCCGCCGGACCAGATCTCCCAGCACAATGAAGCCCACATCGGAATAGATGAATTTCGTCCCCGGGGGAGCCTGCGGCGTCAGGGCAAAGATCTTTTGAAAGGCGGTGTCGGGCCCCTGCAGATAATCCACATCAGCATTGTCGGGAATGAACCCCGACTGATGCGTCAGCAGCTGGTAGATGGTGACGTCCTGCTTGCCGTTCTTGGAGAACTCGGGAATGTAATAGCTGACCTTGTCCCGCAGTCGCAAATCGCCCCGTTCAATCAGCTGCATGATGCAGGTCGCCGTCGCCAGTGGCTTGGTGATCGACGCCAGATCGAAAACAGTGTCGACGGTCATGGCCTCGGGTTCCGGGCTGACCGCCCGCTGGCCATACGCCTTCTCGAAGACAATCCGCCCCTGCCGGCCGACCATCACCACGCAGCCGGGCATACGCCCGATCTTCAGCCCCTCCACTACCACCGCATCAATATTCTTCAGATGCGCCGTACTCATCCCGACTTCTTCGGGCTTGGCATGCGGCAGCCTGGGGACTCCTGCAGCGGCCCCCGGAGAGTTGCTCAGACTCCAGCCGATGACCAGCAGGGACCCAAGCCAGAGACAGCGGCGACGAATTCTGAAGCTGCTACGCGGCATAGAAGCCTGTCTTCCTGAACGACAACGAACGCCCAACGGTCAGCATCACGATGAGGACTCGGGCTCGTCCGCACCTGAATCTGTCGAGTGTTAACAGCTGGCCGCACGACAATCGGCACAGCCCGCACATTCGACAAAGTTGTTACTCACGAGAGAATACCAACCCCATGCACCTTCGGAATCATCGGTCTGCAAGCTGACCGAGAATTCCTGAGAAGCGGAAGCCTCGGGCTAGGCAGGCTGGACGACCCGGTCCGAACATTGAAACCTGCGCGATTATGGCGATTACATCACCGCTCGATATGGCGACCCAACTCTTAAGGCGCAAGGCGGATGACACAATCCGAGTCCCCACTCTCCACGACTTTTCCCTCCCGCCCACGCGGGACGAAACCTCACGACACGGACAAACAAATCTCGCGACTTCTTTGACTTCTTTGGCTTCTTTGATTTCTG
>CAZQUW010000403.1:0-4660 GCA_964596215.1 uncultured Planctomicrobium sp.
ATATCGGGCGGCATCGCAGAATTTGAAAACACAGAGTCACAGAGGAAACAGAGGCACTGTTTGAACTCTGTGTGCAATTCCTCTGCGATCTCTGCGGCTCTGTGTTTCAAATATTGCTTGCCCCCCAAATCGATAACGGTGGCAAATGCGAAAGGGGTGGCAAGTCCCATGACTTGCCACCCCCAGATTGCAATCGCGTTATGATCGCGGAGCGATCAACGACTATCTTTGACTACGCCAGGTCGCGGTCTTCGAACATGATGAAGGCCAGCAGAATCGCCATGCCGGCGTAGCAGACCGTATACAGCAGCGACATGAGCAAGTAGACCTTCGGGACTTCGGCTCCGGTGGCGATGGCCGCCTGAATGTTAAAGACTTCCAGGGCCGGCAGCACCGTCGCAAACATACGCGCCATGAACTCGACCAGTTCCAGGCGGAGCGAACCCGAGTCGACCAGGGCCGGCGTCAGGTGGCCGATGACGAAAATCGCCAGGCACGAAACCATGTTCACGACCATCGGCAATCGCGTCGAGATGGCAACGCTGACGGCTGTCATCACGGCGACTTCGAAGATGATCAGGACGATCCCGGGGATCGTCTGCACCATCGTGGCCCAGCATTCCATCGAGGTAATGTCGGTCTTGCCACCCTCTTTACCATCGTAAGGGACCTTGACGTAGATGCAGAACAGGAACCACAGGACGGTCGGCAGATACATCAACAGTACAGCCTGCAGAATCCCGATGTATTTGCCAAATATGAACTGGCGGCGATTGATCGGCTTGGACAGCAGCGTCATGGCTGTCTTGCCTTCGATTTCGTCGGCGATGCTGGTACTGGCAGTCCAGACGGCCAGGATCAGGCCGGAAATCAGCAATGTGGCCAGACCGCAGTCCTTCAACATCTTGACGTCTTCACCCAGCGTGAAAAACGGGATGTAGGCATTCATCAGATTGATGACGAGTCCCAGCACAATCATCAGGGCGAAAACCGGCTGGCGTACGGCTTCAGTCGTCGTCGCCCGCGCGATCGTTCGCGACGGCGATCCCGTCAACGTCCAGATCAGGCGAATGACAACAACCGGGAGAATGACGCAGGCCACTCCCAGAGCGGCGGTCGAGGTCAACAGTTCCCGATAAATGAATTGTAAAGTCGGAGGCATCGCGACGGCCGGCTCCTGCTAATATTCGGTAAACTGGCTAAGGAGTTTCAGGGACGTGATTCAGTCAGTCACCGCACTTAAGCCCTAAATGCACAATAAGATCGGGCACACAAGGCAGTTCCGGCAATGGTCGACAGAATCTCTGACAGCAGGCTTTACGACGCACGCTCCAGAAATGTTGGGAAATTTGCCCGCGAACCGCGCCGAGGCCGCAGACTTTCCGGTCTGCCCGTGGTATTCAAACCGTCTCGGCGAACCGGTTGGTTCGCCGCCACGACTGGGAACACAGGTCTCATCGCGGAAATCGGCCGATCTCCGGTGACGTGCAGTCTGAGGCGGAATTCCTGCGAATTCCGCCTCAGTGCAGATACTGGACGAACCGGGGGCGATTTACAAGGGAAATCAGGTTCCCAATCCGCGGCGTTTCAATTCTGCCAGTACATTCTGCACGATCGCGCTGACTTCCTTGGCGTCGAACTTCTCGTCACCCTTGATCGGGCAGCCACCCAGGGGTTCCGAAGTGAAGCCATGTTCGGACAGCAGGCACTGCAGAGTGTTGCGCAAGGCCGACAGGTCACGCTGCTGGGTATCCGACAACGGCTGGCGGCCGATGCCCATCTTGAAGCCACGCAGTTCGGCGGCCGCACGGAAGCCTTCCGGGAACTCGGCCGAGTAAATCATCGTGTCGAACAACGTGACGAGGTCGTACTGGACCTTGAGGGCCTCGTCGAGTTTGCCGGCCACGGTCAGATCGTAGAGCTTGCGAGTCACTTCCGGAACGACGCCCGAGGTGGCATTCGTACCGCCGTCGCACCCGATCAGAATCAGGGGCATCAGGGCCGCATCCCAGCCGGTCAAGAAGCTGAATTCCGGGCGATTGGGGCGGACTGCTTTGATCATGCGGATCATGTGGGGAATATCGCCCGAGGAATCCTTAATCGCGATCACCTTGGGGCATTCTTCCGCCAGTCGCTGCACCGTGGGGACGTCGATCGGGCTGGCAAACAGCGGAATGTTGTAGAGCGTTACGTCGATCGGCGTGTTGTCACCGATTTCTTTGAAGTACGCATAAACCGAGGCGGGACTCAGCTTGTAGTAGAACGGCGAAACGATGGCGACGGCCCGCGCACCGAGATCATAGTAGTGCTCGCAGGCTTTGATGGTTTCGCGGGTATTGGCTTCCGCGGCACCAGCCAGCACGGGGACCCGGCCGCGTGTCTGGTCGACCATGATCTCGATGATCCGGCGACGTTCCTCGGGGGTGAATCGCAGGAATTCCCCAGTGGAGCCGTTGGGATACAGCCCGTGCACGCCACGCTCGATCAACCAATCGGTGTACTTGCGGAGTTCCTCCTCGTTGATGTTGCCGCGTTGATCGAGCGGAACGATATTCGGAGTGAAAATACCCTGCAAACGCTGCGAACTAGCCATGTGATTTCAAATCCTTCGGGGAAGCCCAACCGTGAAGCGGGCTTCGTCGTTATGCAATCGTAACTCTCAATCCTGACTGTGAGAGTTGCTCGGTAAGCCAGATGTCGGCATCGTTGAGTGCACACTTTCGCGTGTCAACGAAATCGACACTTTGGGGCTCGAAGATTGACCTTCTCTCACCCAGACAGCAGAGTCACTCTGCCCCACACCCTGACTCGGCAAGTCGGATGTGTCTGAAAACAAGAACCCGACTCAATGGAGTCGGGTTACAAGTAAATCTAGGCGAGATGGGAGTTTCATTCAACTCTTCAGCTCTTCCGGCAGTGGTTTGACGTAGGGCTTGGCGACGGGAGGACCCAGGATGGCTGTCATTTCCTCTTGTCCCAGACTTTCCTTCTTCAGCAATTCATGGGCCAGCTGATCGAGTTGCGGACGATTGGCGATCAAGACTTCCATCGCCTTTTCCTGGGCCCGCATCAGGAATTTTTGAACTTCCTGATCGATGATCCGGGCCGTCTCCTCGCTGAACTCGCGGCTGTCGTGTAACTCTTTACCCAGGAAGGGGTTCTCTTCCTGCTGGCGGAACGCGACGGGGCCGATGACTTCACTCATGCCCCAGTGTCCGACCATGCGGCGAGCCAGGCTGGTGGCCTGCTGCAGGTCGTTTTCGGCACCGGCGGTAAATTCATCAAATACCAGTTTCTCCGCCGCACGCCCCCCCATGGTGAAGGCCAGCTGTGAGTGCAGCCGCCGTTCTCCAATGCTGTAGTTTTCTTCAACCGGCATCAATTGCGTGACACCGAGAGCTCGCCCCCGCGGAATAATCGTCACCTTGCGGACAATGTCCACTTCCGACAGCCGCCAGGCGAGCAACGCGTGGCCGGCTTCGTGATAGGCGGTCATTTCGCGTTCGCGTTCATTGAGAATCTCTTCGCGCTTCGGCCCCATGATGACCTTGTCGCGAGCGTATTCAAAATCGTCGGCGTCGACAAAGTTCTTGTTCAATCGTGTGGCGTTGATGGCGGCCTCGTTCACGAGATTCCGCAAGTCGGCGCCCGAGAAGCCAATCGTGCTGGCGGCAATCTCGTCCAGCTTCACGTTATCGGCGATCGGGACCTTCTTCACATGGACCTTCAAGATGTCGCGTCGCCCGTCCTTGGTGGGACGATCGACCGTCACATGGCGGTCAAAACGCCCGGGACGCAACAAGGCGGGATCGAGGACATCGGGGCGATTCGTGGCGGCGAGGACAATCACGGCGTCGGTTTGTAGAAACCCGTCCATCTCACTGAGGATCTGATTTAACGTCTGTTCGCGTTCGTCGTTGCCGCCACCGTAGCCGGCACCACGCATACGCCCGACGGCGTCAATTTCATCGATGAAAATCACGCACGGGGCGTTTTCCTTGGCGGTGCGGAACAGGTCTCGAACGCGGCTGGCACCGACACCTACGAACAGCTGGATGAACTCGGAACCGTTAATCGAATAAAAGGTCACACCCGCTTCACCGGCAGTGGCTCGGGCCAGCAGCGTCTTGCCGGTACCCGGAGGTCCCATCAGCAATACACCTTTGGGGATGCTCGCGCCGAGACGTTGAAAATGGGTCGGATCTTTCAGGAATTCCACGACTTCCTGGAGTTCGCGCTTGGCGTTATCCATGCCGGCGACGTCGGCATAGGTCTTGTTACTGGAGGATGATTCGAACCGCCGGGCCGGGCTGCGGCCGAAGCTGCCGAACATGCCCGAACCACCCAGGGGGTCGCTGGATCGCTTCATCATGAACCACAGGAAGCCCCCCATGATCACGCCGGGTACGATGAAGTAGATCAAAGCGAGCATCAACGGATTCCACTCCGTATTCTCGGCCTTGTATTTCACCTTCATCTGGTCCAGCAGTTCCAGCAACCGCTTGTCCTCGACGGCGGGCAGCACCGTGGTAAATTTCTTCGCCAGCTTGCCGCCGGTCTTGACGTCCGGATTGGCGGGGGCCTCTTTCCATTCACCGGTCACGTGGCTGCCGACGAAGTCCACCTGTGTGACGTTGCCCCCCTTCAGTTCCTGCCAGAA
>CAZQUW010000404.1:0-4657 GCA_964596215.1 uncultured Planctomicrobium sp.
TGGTCCTTGAACAACCTCGGGCCGCGCATTATGGACAACAATTTCGATCCAGGTTTCCTGGTCGAGCACTTCATCAAGGACATGGGAATCGCTCTCAGCGAGGCCAGACAGATGGGGTTGTGCCTGCCGGGACTCGCCTTGGCGAATCAGCTGTATGTGTCGGTGAAATCGCTCGGTTATGGCCGGCACGGAACACATGCGCTGGAATTGGCGCTGGCTCAGATGTCGGGTGTTGATTGGAAAGCCCGGTAAACATCAGGACCGAGTTAAGCCGAACAGAAAACCACGAGCTTTTTCTCGTTCGTTGGCCTTAACCGTCCGTCAATCGTAGAATAAACCTCTAATCTGTATTGCGTCAGGCCGACGCGCATTTTTGTGCAACCGTTGACGGCATTTCATGGAGAATGAATGCTCGGTCGACTGGGGAGTTTTTGTAATGAGTCGCAAGGGACAGCAGTTTGCAGGTTTGACGGTCGCTCTGATCACGCCGTTCAAGAACGGAGCCGTGGACGAGGCCGCCTTGCGTAAACTGGTTGACTGGCATGTGGAGATGGGGACCAACTGCGTCTGCCCCATGGGCACGACGGGTGAAAGCCCGACGACGCTGCATGACGAACACGAGCGGATCGTCAACATCGTGTGCGAGCAGGCGGCCGGCAAAATCAAGGTGATGGCGGGGACCGGATCGAACAATACGGTGGAAGCGGTCCGCCTGACCAAGTCAGCCCAGAAGGCGGGCGCCGATGGTGCCTTGATGGTCGGCCCCTACTACAACAAGCCGACCCAGGAAGGCTTCTACCAGCACTACAAGGCGGTCACGGAAGCGTGTGATTTGCCGGTCATTCTCTACAACATCCCGGGGCGTACGGCCAAAAATATCGAATCCGAGACGATCGCCCGGATTGGCGAATTGTCCACAGTGGTCGCCGTGAAGGAATCGACGGGATCGATGGACCAGGCCTCGCAAGTGATTGCGTTGACCAACCTGACATTGCTGTCGGGGGATGACAGCCTGACCCTGCCGATGTTGGCGCTCGGGGGCAGTGGCGTTGTGTCAGTCGTGGGAAATATCGTACCGCGCGACGTGATGGCGATGCTGAACGCCTTCAAGGCCGGAAACCTGGCGGAAGCCCAGCAGTTGCATTACAAGCTGTTCCCGTTGTGTCGCGACTTGCTGGGGATCGCCACGAATCCGATTCCGATCAAGGCAGCCATGGCGGTTCTGGGCCGCGACACCGGCGAAGTTCGCCTGCCGCTGACCCCGCTGACAGCCAGCGAAAAAGAAGTCCTGATCGCCACCCTGCAACGATATGGCCTGGTGAAGTAATCGGACGGAGTTGAGAATCCAGGTTAAGCCACTGCTGTCGTGCGGGCCGCCGAGGCCTGATTATCGCCAGCGAGTCGAGCACCTCTGGAGCGACCGCATATTGATTTTTTGTTCACGTCGCGCAATTCGTACTATTTACGCAAAATCCAGGGGATTTGTGCGTCGGAACACAAATGACACCGGGCCCGATGCGAGTCAATGTCGTTTGAATTAGAACAGACTCGTGCCGCTGTCGAACGACTGAGTGCAGTCGCGAAACAGCGGTGCGAGCCTTGGAAATGTGGCGGGATTACGCCAGGCGACTCAGTTTCTGCGTTCGGCTTTGCGAAGCCGTGCCAAACGCACCCCGCCCGTCACGACAACCTGATCGATCAAGGCTGTATTGTCGCCCCCGTCCGTGTTGGTTCCCTCGATGATCAGGTCCTGCGGACCACCGTTCTCGACCGTGAAGGCATCACTGGTATACAGGACATAGCTGCCGTCGCTGGTGGGTGTGGGTTTGAAGTTACCGATCACCTGATTGCCGATCCGCACGCGTAGCGTCTGGGCGTTGACGCTTCCGTCGTCGAGCTTGCGCTGCGCCACCATGAAGCTGACAGCATAGGCCGTCCTGGGTGCGAAGGAGACCGACTGACTGAAACTCCCTGTGTTCTGGATGAAGCCCACCTGCGTTCCGACGGGCGCGGGATTGTTCTTTGTGTAAATACTGCCATTTGCGGAGATCCCCGCAGAACCCGTGAACTTCCAGGCGACGTTCGGCCCCTTCGGGTTGACCGTATAAAAAGGGGCGGTGGTCTGTGGTGGCGCCGCGAAACTTGGATTCTTAATGGAAACCCTGGGGATGGTTATCTGTGAAGCATCAATCGTCACGGGAATGGATGTGGTGGTGGAGATCGCCTTTTGACTGAGAATAATCTTCGGATTGAGCACCCCGTCCGGGAAGTAGATCAGGGTCGTTCCCGGCACGATGTAACCTGGGGCCGAGATATACGCTCCAACTTGCCCGGGGCCTGGTGTGATGATTTTGTTGAGGGTCCGGACGGCATCTGGACCAGTGAGCGTGAGGACGGAATACCCGTTGTACGGATCGTCCGGCTGCCCCTGCCAGACATCGATGGTGGCCGTGGTCTGGATGCTGCCCCACTTGGTGGTCGGGAACCATTCATTCTGGTTGCCCAGGGGAACCGCCTGGTTGAGCTTGCCTGTGCCCTTGATCCCCGCGAATCCAATTTGCAGATTGCCGGGTGCGTGATTGGTGTTATCGCCTCTGGGACCGGTTGCGGAAGGATTGGCCACGTCGTCGTCAACCGAGAAGCCGTACCCCGTCAATCCCTGGACCTCGTGAACGAACCACACATACGGATCAAGATTGAAGACGTTGAATTTCTGGCCGCCCGTGCGAGTTTTCGGGTCGGGATACCACAGATTTTGATCAGGGACCTCATAGTAATCATGCACCCCGCGCAAGATCGATTTCACGATGTCGCGGACTTCACCGACCAGAATCGTCCCCCAGGGTTTTTCATGGGTCGGGAGGTTTGCATAAAACTTGATCACATGGTCCACCACATTCATCGTGGTGGGAAGATATGCAGCGGGGGGAAGGTCAACGGCCTGGACCGCCATCGCTTCGTATACGGATCCCGCGAAGAGTATGGCGTTGGGTGTGTCAGCCGCGCTGAACGTCAGCGTATACGGAGTTGTATACTTCGCCGAAATCGCGTCGATTTCCAGCGCCTGCGGCTTGCCGAATGTGTACTGCTGGCTCAGCGGCGTATCGGAAGCTGGGATCTGACTGAGAAAGACGGTTTTCCCATCAATTTTCAGAATCGTGGTCCCTGCCGGAATCCCATTAGCAGCGGTGACCGTCATCCCCACAGCGAGAGGAGTTGCGGGCAGAACCTCAAACGTAATTTCGTTCGTTACGAGAAGAGGTCCATTGTCGATGCTCTTGTGGACGAGAGTGCCCTGGGCCGACACGGACTCAAAATCCTGGAATTGGCTGACATAATATTGCGCCCACGAATACCACAGGTTCGTAATCGCAGTGGACGCATAATCCGCGCCGGTCCGCTGGAAGACATACGACATCCCGACGCCTGTGGGCAGGGTGCGTCCATCAGCGAGGGTCACGATGGCGGTGCCCCCGGTAATGGTCGCCGTGGCTTCCGCGCCCTGGCCCTGGCCGGTGGGGTCCACGATCTCCAGCGTCGGCGGCGAGGTATAGCCGCTGCCCGCATTAGCCGGATTCAGACCGATACTCACGATCTTGCCGTCAACAATATTGACGTCGCCCATGGCACCATTTCCGCCTCCACCCCTGATTCTCAGAAAGGTCCTGGTGCTATATCCCGATCCCTGATTGGTGACGACGAAACTGTTGACCGAAGATGAGGGGTCATAATCCACCAGTGATCCCAGCACTCCCTGATACGTCGTATCACTGGTGGCAATCGTCAGGTTGATTGTCTGCTTGCTGGCCTTCATCAATTTGATGTTTTGAACGAAGTCCTCCCGCTGGCTCTGATCGTTGAACAGCAGAGGAAGCTCCGTCGCGTTGGCGTTGCTGAGAACCGTTCCCCCGGCAGTGGCCGCGATTGGCCCGCCACCGCTGCTCGAAAGGAGCCATTGGTTATTGTCATAATTGGATACGTTCACCGGGGGAGTCGCCGACGTGGCAACCAGCGGACTGTTATCAAACAGATTGGCGCCCGAAGGAATGATGATGTCGTCGGAACTCGGATTGTAGTACTGCGGCCAGCCCTCTCCGCCGAAATACTGTCCAATGTCGGCCTTCCCCGAGTTGTTGACGAAGTTCTTGATCAATTGATCGAACGACTTCTTGTCCTGGCTTGAGCCGTGCCAGCCGAAGTCCTCGCTCGGGGGGTAGTAAACAAGGTTACCAGATTGAACAGATCCAGATGTGATCGGAACATTGCTCCCCTGCATGGCCGCGGGGGCCACCAGAGTATTGACATAGGAGAGGTCATAGTTGAGGAGAGGGAATGTTTGAAAGACATCGTCGATGAAGTGGTTCAGGTAGGGATCTCGGAACGTCAGTTCCGCGAGCTGCGCCGGGGCGTCATTGGGCACAGTCTTAGGTTCCCCGTCGTCGAAATAGAACATGACCAGCGGACTTTGACCGCTGGGGTAATTTGCACTGCCCTGCACCCAGATGGTGTTGCTCACCGGATCGCCCGCCGCGATGCTGATTTTCGCCTGGTCATTGTAGTTAAAGACTTTGCTGCCAATCGCATTGCCCGAAGCGGTCAGGTATGTCCCGTCTGTCACCAGGCTGATGTTGTCACCATCCCACAGGACCAGCGGCAC
>CAZQUW010000405.1:0-4654 GCA_964596215.1 uncultured Planctomicrobium sp.
GCTCAGCAGTGGTGATGGTAGTCGTTGTCCCCGGTTACAGCGGCGGGACCGCAACGGAATTGCACCGTTTTCCCTATTCTTCCCACGCGGCAACACGCCCCGTGAGACACCTGAGTCTTCAATCACCGCCTATCGTACAGCGGCGCGATTGAATGTCAACGATGCAACTTCGAATTCCCGATTCTGTCGGGGCGACGGGCGACACGCGAATACGGCGCGACCCCGTTGATTAAAGTCTCCCCTCGTCCCGGATGACCAGGGCGAGGGGAGATGGAACTTTGTGTGAGTTCACGGCATTAATTCGCAAACTCTTTCTGGAACGTTCTAATCCGTCAGACCTAATTCAAACGCGCGCATCACTTCAATCAACGCATCGACCCCTTCGCTGGGGAAGGCGTTATAAATACTCGCACGCATGCCGCCGACGCTGCGATGTCCCTTCAGGCCATCGAGCCCCGCCTTCTGCGAGACCTTGATAAACTTCTCGTCGAGTTCTGGTTTGCCCGTCACGAAGGTGACGTTCATCATCGACCGGCTGTCGGTCGCTGCGGTCGCCTTGAAGACGCGGCTGCTGTCGAGATAGCGGTACAGTTTCAGAGCTTTATTGCGGTTGATGGTTTCCATCGCCGCCAGGCCGCCCTGCTTCTTGATCCACTTAAAAACCAGCCCCATCAAGTAGATGCCGAACGTCGGCGGCGTGTTATACATCGACTGGTTCTTCGCATGCGTGCGGTATTGCAGCATGGTCGGCAGGGTCGCCGGGCCACGTTCAACAATGTCGTCGCGTACGATGACCAGCGTCACACCGGCGGGACCCAGGTTCTTCTGGGCTCCGGCGTAAATCAGGCCATACTTCGCCACATCGATCGGGCGGCTGTAAATGTCGCTGCTGGCATCCACAATCAGGCAGTCCCCCGCGTATTCGGGAGGGGCGGAAAACTGGGTGCCGAAAATCGTGTTGTTCGAAGTGAAGTGCGCATAAGCCGCACCGGGCGTGAACGTGGCCGTCGCCGGAATGTACGAGAAGTTCTTGTCCTCGCCGGTGCAGGCGATGTTCACCTTCCCGAACTTCTGCGCTTCCTTGACGGCTGACTGCGACCAGGCACCCGTGACCAGGTAATCGGCCGTGGTTTCAGGAGTCAGCAGATTCATGGGGATCATGAAGAACTGACTCGAAGCCCCACCTTGCAGAAACAGCACCTTGTAGTTGGAGGGAATGCCACCCAATTCCCGGCACAATGCTTCGGTCTCTTCGTAAACTGCGACGAACGCCTTGCCGCGGTGCGAGTGCTCGAGGATGCCGATACCGGTATCTCCCAGGCTGAGTAACGCGTCGCGTGCTTCTTCGAGAACTTCCACTGGCAAGACCGCCGGTCCCGCCGAAAAATTGAAAATCCGCTGTGGCATAAAATGGGGCTCCAAGAACGCCGGAACACGCCTCCCGGGTGTCGGCTAGAGTAATCGGCATCTGGTTTCGGCCAGATACAATGTGAGGGTTCTGGTCATTCCGACCAATGGGAGGCCCCGCGTAGTTGTCTGTTGGGTGTTCGCTCACGCTGCAAGCAACGCCATGTCGCTCTATGTTACACACTTTGGGCGCGCAAGTAACACGCATTTGAGTGGACACTCGGAAAACCGCAGAGTTCACCCCCGACTTTGCAGCGGGGCGCCAGTGATCGATCGACAACAGACAATCGCGAAGCAGATTTCCAGCCAACGGAGAACCGGATCTCCAGGCCGTCCATCCCGCAACCAGGCCGATCGCCATCCCCAAGTCCTGCCAGACATGGCTATATCTGAATTTGTGGATTCAATCTGAGCGGGCAGTATGCTGGGATGCGGTCCTGTAATCCGCGACCAACGGCGCGGCTGCGCGAACTTCCGGGGCTGTCGTGATTTCGAATGGCAATCCGGTCGCACGCGCGAGCGGAGCCCCGCTCCACAAGGGCTTGTGCCTGACTACAGACGATCAGATCCGCAATCAACAAATGCTCTGTCAAAGCCAGGAAGTGGGGTGCCTCTGGCTCTGCCAGTGCTTTACAGGACGGCGGAATTCAGACTCGCGCTCGCACAGCCAGGGGCACCCAAACTTAAATCAGACTACGACAACTCATTAACGGCCGTAAAACATGGGGGGAGCGCCGAAGTTCTGCGTTTGTTGACTGGGGGCAAATCGCCCCTGGGACGCTGCCGGTTCGTTGGAGTATTGCAGCTGTTGAACCGGGCGACTGTTACGCTGCATCGTCGGGCCCTGGTTCCAGGGGGCGCTCACATCGCCACCCTGTTGACCGAAGTTCTCGCCCAGGGCGGGGTTCACCCCCTGTGAATACCCGTTGTTCTGATAGCCGGGGGCGGAGTAGGAATAATCGGCCGGAGCCATCATGCCATTTCCGCCGGGAGGCAGACCACGTTGAGTCGTCGGAATCGGGGCCATGGAGGGATCGGTATTCAAGTTGTAACCGGCAGGAGCCCCAGTACGGGGGCCGGTTTGCTGGTATCCCTGCTGCTGGCCACCATATGTTCCAGGGGCCGAACCGCCGCTGGGGAACATTTCGCCCAGTCCGGCATCCAGGCCCAGCTGCGCTGCCGCCTGACGCCCTTCATTCATGCTGTTGGGATTTGCTCGATTGGCGCCGTTCGGACGCTGCGGTCCAAACGCCTGTCCGCCTGCGGTGCGATAGGTTGGATCGTTCTGGCCGTTCATGTTCGAATCACGGCCCGGTTGTGAATCGTTGATGACTGATTGGCCGTCCCAGATGTTGCCCCGGGCATCGAACTGCGTGGGCGATCCCGCCGCATCCGGCCACGAGGGGGCTTGACCCTGGTCGGGTTGCCGTACATTGCGACCCTGCTCGGGGGCTGCGCGGTCAAATCCGCCCCCTTGAGGACCGGGGAATTGTCCACCCTGGTATTGTCCGCCCTGAAACGGTCCGCCCTGGTACGGTCCATCTTGGTAGGGATAGTAGGCTCCGCCGGGACCATTCGGGCCACCCATGATTGCAGGAGGGGCTCCCTGTGGGTATCCCTGACCATATCCGCCCCCATTGGGATCAGGATAGTTCGAACCGTCAGGCTGTCCATAGTTCGGCGCATTGCCCTGCGGAGCACCGTAACCGTTCCGAGCGGGGGCTGACAATGCAGGATCGCGCGGATCATTCCAGTCCCCGACCTGCTGGATTCGGTCAGGCTGATTCCAGCCCGCCTGAGTTGCCGGGGTCCCGCCACGTGGTCGCTCGGGATAGCTCTCGCGGAGCACCCGGTTGCGTTCCATTTCGGCTTCGCTGTCGATTCCCGAGAGGACCTGGTTCATTTGATCGAACGGCACTGCGGCCGGTGGTTGCTGTTGACCACTCAGTGGCAGATTTCCCGCACCTGGCCGTTTCGGCAGTTCACCCGACCGCTCCATTTCTTCGCGAATCCTGGCCATTTGCTGCAGGAGTTTCTCGTTGCCATCTTCTGATTTCGGCTTTGGTGCCTGCAACAGGCTGCCGACACGCGTTGGGCCTTTGTCTGATTTTTTGAATGGATTGAGCAGGCCGCGTTTGTCGGTCGCCGATGCCATTTGAGTCGGCGCCCCTTGCGGGAACAACTGCTTCATCTGGGCTTCCGCCCCCTGGGGCCCCAGGGCCAGCAGGAACTGTTCTTCGGCCATTTTGTAATCGGTCGCCGAACCGGTCTGCTGGGCGCGGCGTCCGTAGACGTGGGCCAGGTTGTTTCGGGCATACTGATTGCCGGGTTGGATCAGCAAGGCCTGATTGAGATACTTCTCGGCATCATCCAGGCGGTCCTGGGAGTAGTACGAGTAACCGATGTCGCTCAGCAGACTCGCGTTTTGTGGTTCCAGCTTGACCGCTGCCTGATAATGCACCTGGGCTTCGGGATACCGGCCATCCTGATCGGCCAGGACTCCCAGCCGATGATGGGCTTCGGCGTTCTGCGGCTGCTGTTGCAGGACCTGTTCGTAAAGCGTTTTAGCGACCTGATGCTGCTGAGCCTGTTCTGCCTGCTTGGCCTGCAAGAGCACTCCGTCCGCTCCGGAAGCCATATTGGCCGCAGGGGAGAAATTCGCCTGCTGAACCGATTTCTCCGCGGCACCACGCAGGGTGTCAGCCGACGCAACTTGCTGCTCAGTGGCTTCGCGACGCTTCAAATCGTTGGCCAGCTGCTCGGGCATGGCCGGTTTCTTGCCAGGCCAGCGTGCGGTCTTATTCAGGCTCTCGCAGCCGGTGCAGAATAATCCACACAGCACCAGAGAGGCGACCAAAGTCAGTCTCATAATTCACCTGCGGCGGACAGGAGGGAAGCGCGGAATCAGTACCGAATATTTGGATTCACAGATCGTGATCATCACGAACCGGCTGAATCGCAAACGTTCGAAGGTACCCGTGCAACTGCGGGAAATGGGATACGGCGTGGATAAACGATAGGAACTGCGAAAGATGGGTTGTCTGGAAATTCGGCGGAGCGAATGCCCGATCAAATTCAAAGACGGTTTTCTGGAGCGAGGCGGCTTTTACATTAAAGTTCGAAACGTGTCCAGCCGAATCGCATTGCCGGGCCTGGTCGCTTAGACGGCGTGTCAATAGTTGATTATCGGCTTTGTTGCCGAACGCCAGCTGCCTTTCGGAAAGATTTCTGCCGCGTTCGCGTAGCC
>CAZQUW010000406.1:0-4644 GCA_964596215.1 uncultured Planctomicrobium sp.
AAGAAACGGATCACCCGCGAGAGTGCCCGCACATGACGTGATGCGTATTCGCCCAGCCATCCAGAACTTCCTATTGTTAACTCCATCCACCACCAATACTGTACGTCAGTTTAAAGAAGTCAAAGAGATCAAAGAAGTCGCGAGGTTTGTTTGTTCGTGAAAGGGGAAAGGTCTCACGCCAAGGCCAGACTCACCTGTGTCAAAGTTCAAAGGGATCAAAGAAGACAAAGGGAACACCAGAATTCGACGGGGCTCCTCGAACCTGAAATCTTCGTGATCTGTCTGGATGTCGTCCGCACTTGATCTGGACACATTTGGAAACTCCGGGTATTCATCGACTGCCAAGTCAGTTAATTCAGCCAGCGATGAGGACACCACATGGAGACCACCGACACGAAACGGAAGCCGGGTCGGCCTCGGGAAGAGGGCCTGGCGGTCAGACGTCGAGAGGAAATCCTGGACGCGGCCACGATCTGCTTCGCTCAACTGGGGTACAGACTGACAGATATCCAGTTGGTCGCGAATCAGCTCGATGTCGCCAAAGGGACGATCTACCACTACTTCCCCAGCAAAGAGCAGCTCTTTCTGGCCGCTGTCGACCGCGGGATGAAGCAGCTCTCGGCGGCAGTGGACGGGGGCTTGCGGGAGATCACCGAACCCTTTGACAGGATTCGTTGTGCCATTCGCGAATACCTGCGGTTTTTTAGCGAACACCCCCAGATCGTCGTGCTGTTCATGCACGAGCGAACCGAATTCCGCGATCGCAAACGCCTGACCTACTTCGAACATCAGAACCGCCGCATGGTGGGCTGGCACGAGTTGCTCACCCAGCTCATCGCCGAGCGCCGCTGCCGCGACATCCCGGTCGAACGCATCGCCAATGTGGTCAACGATGTCCTGTATGGAACGATTTTTACCAACTATTTCACAGGCCGCACCACCACTTTTGAACGCCAGGCCGACGATGTCCTCGATATCGTGTTCCACGGCATCCTGACCGACGAAGAACGAGCTCGACGAGCGCCGCCAGCCGCACTGTAGCCGCACCGATCAAAGCGGGCGAAACTGGCCATCGACGAGCTCAACCTGCCACCCCAGTACGAAGTGCGTTTCAGCGGCCAGGCCAAGACGCTGGGCGATACGGCCTACTTTATGGTCACACTGGGCTTGAGTATCCTGTTTATGTATCTGATCCTGGCGGCCCAGTTCGAAAGCTGGATCCACCCGGTCAGCATTCTGGCCGCCCTGCCCGTCACGATTCCGTTCGGTCTGTTGTCGCTGGTCCTGTTTCAGCAGCCGATGGACCTGTATGCCATGTTCGGCCTGTTCATGCTGATTGGCATCGTCAAGAAGAACGGCATTCTGCAAGTCGACAAAACCAACGAGTTGCGGCGTACCGGCATGGCGCGCGACCCGGCGATTCTGCTCGCCAATCACACCCGCCTGCGGCCGATCCTGATGACAACAGTCATGCTGATTGCAGCGATGATACCAATCGCCCTCGGCCAGGGTCCCGGCTCGGGCGCCCGGGCCAGCATGGCCAAAGTCATCATCGGCGGGCAGATGTTAAGTTTACTGCTGGCACTGCTCGTAACGCCGGTGACGTACTCGCTGTTCGATTCTTTCGGCAACTTGTTTCGAAGGAAAGACTTATAAACGCCAACAAAACCTCTGCGTCAATTCAGAAGCGCTTGAAATACCGCGGTTCTGAACTCCCCACAGCCGGTTTTTTACGGGCTCTGAACCTGAGGCCTGATCGCTGCAATCGGAACCCCCAGCCGGCCCACGACGACGGCGTTCCGCTTGACAGCCATACCTTTACCGTGCAGAGTTATAGAGATACCACGTCTGGCAACCGCGACCTGTGTAAGGCTTTCATCGATGTTGGCTCAATTGATTCCCCAAGACGGCGGACAACCGATCACTGTGGATCGGGATCTGACGCTTGTGGGGCGTAACCGCCACGTCTGTGATTTGCATCTCAACCACAGCAGCGTGTCGAAGATTCATTGCCTGATCGTGAAAACCGACGGGCTGCTGTTCATTCGCGACCTCGGCAGCAGCAATGGAACGCGGGTCAACGGCCAGCGGGTGACCCGCGGAGCGTTGCTGCCGGGCGACCAGCTGGCATTTGCCAATCTGAAGTTCAAGATCTATCTCGGCCCCGACAAACCGCAGCGGCGCAACGATCAGACCGAAGTGATCCCGACTGCCGACAGACTGTTGAAGAAGAAGGCCCCGCCCAAGGGGGGCAGCCAGTCGTCGATCAGCCGTCCATCCCGCAAACCGGCACGGGCTCCGGCACCAGCTCAGGTGGAAAGCGAAAGCGATGTCCGCATGCTGACGGAGTCGGAGGATGACCTCGAAATCCTCGAGTAATCATCCTCAACGATGATCAGGCCACCGTCCGCTGTTCCAGCTCGGCCGTGCTGACAGCCACGATCGCGATACCAAATTTATCAGCCAGACGGATCACCTCATCCTGATCCAGGACGATGGTTTTTTCACATTCAATCGCCAGCACCTTGCCGCCCGATTCGTACATGGTCTGTAACGTTTGAGGCCCAATCGTGGGAACATCAAATCGCATATCCTGCTGCGGCTTGGCCACCTTGATGACAGTGAAACCTGTCGCCCGCAGCTCGCCCGCCCGCCGGATACAGCGGTCGGTCCCTTCGATGGCTTCGACGGCAATGACAGCGGTATCCTTGATGATGACGCTTTGGCCAATATCCAGACGCCCCATTTCCTTCGCCAGTTCCCAGCCGAAGCGGATATCTTTCCATTGCGCGGCGGACGGTTTCTTACGCGTCAGAAAACCGTGCTTCACCAGCAGATTGGGACAGAAATCCAGGGCCGAGCCGAACTTGATGCCTTCGTTTTCGAATTCTTGAATGACTGCCATGAGAAGTGTGTCGTCCTTTTTGTCTCGAGCCGCGTGCCGATACCACATGCGGAGGGCATGCCAGTCGGGCAGCATCCGCAGCAACCGAAAGGGGTGAAACAGGACTGATTTTTCGATCTTGCCGGCCATGACCGCCTGCGAAATCCCTGCCCGCCGAAAGGCCCGAATCGGGCGACCGAGCCAGCCCAGGGGAGTTGTTTCATAGTGGTCGCAGAGGCCGGCCAGTTCGGGCGATGCCATGTCGCGCACCCCGACGCCGCAGACGTAATGGCCCTGGGCACGTGCCGCCCGGGCAAACATGATCGGAAACTGCCCGGCACCGGCCAGCAATCCCAGACGCAACGGGGCCACGCGCGCCAGCGCGGCGACAGCGTCAACCGCCGGCTGCTCGGTAACCGGCGTCAGCGAAAGTGTGACTGGTCCATCCATGGTACATCACGGGGAAAAGTGTTGATCCGTAGCCTGACTCTCCAGAGTCGGGCGAATTTCTCGCGACCACGCGCCCGACTCTGGAGAGTCAGGCTACGGTGACTTATGCCGCTCGACTCGCATCTTTCTGGTCGGTTTCCTCAGCCAGCCGCTTGGTCAGCGCTGCCACTTGGCTTTCCAGTTCTCGCAACGTCTTGCGCAGTTCCGGCAGTTTGCGGAGTGCCATCTGAATCCGGAATTGATCCTGCTCTTCGGTGGCAGGAGCTCCCAGATAGGTCTTGCCCCCCTCCATGTCTTTATGAATCCCGGACTTCGCCCCAATGACCGCTTTATCTCCAATATGCACGTGATCGGCGATGCCTACCTGGCCCGCACAAATCACATAGTCTCCCGTGGTCACAGACCCCGCGAGACCGACACCGGAAGCGAACGCGTTGTGTTTACCCAGTTCACAGTTATGGCCGATCATGACCAGGTTATCGAGCTTGGTCCCTTCACCGATGGTGGTCACGCCGATCATCGCGCGATCAATCGTGGTGCAGGCACCGATTTCGACATCATCCCGCAACTCGACGCTGCCCAGCTGCGGGATCTTGTTGTATCGCCCCTGTTGAAAACGATAACCAAAGCCGTCCGCCCCCAGCACAGCCGACGCGTGAATGATGACCCGGTTCCCGACCACAATCTGGGGATACAGGACGGCATTCGGATAAACCGTGCAGTGGTCACCCAGTCGGCAATCGGCGGATATTACCACCCCCGGATGAATATCGCAGCCGGCGCCGATGACCACATCTTCGCCGATGTAGGCCCCGGGATAGATATTGCAGTCGGGCCCGATGACGGCCGACGGTGCGATGACAGCCTGGGGGGAAATGCCCATCGTGGAGCGTGCGCGTTGCGGGCGGGTCAGCTGCAACACTTCAATAAAGGCCCCCATCGGATCTTTGACCACAATCCAGGTCCGGTCCGGATAGGTTTGCAGGGCATGTTCGAGGGTTTTGGCGGCAATGAAAATGGCCGCGGGCCGAGCGGTCTTCAGCAACCGCAGATTGAGCTCGTCGACTCCGAATGTGATGTCGCGGGGGCCAGCCTTGGCAATCGACTGGGCACTCTCGATCAGCACAGCCCCATCGCCATGGACGACGCCTTCCAACCGGCGCGCGAGTTCTCCGACAGAGATCTCCATGACAGGAGTCCTTTCCGATTCCAATAGATCCATCCATGTAATTGAGGCGGAGGCCTTCAGGAGAGTTTTATCCGAATCGCAAGCCGCAGGGCAACCCCGGTTTCGCCCTCCAGACCGGTAG
>CAZQUW010000407.1:0-4607 GCA_964596215.1 uncultured Planctomicrobium sp.
TGGGCGATACAGGATTCGAACCTGTGACTTCCACCGTGTGAAGATGGCACTCTAGCCGCTGAGTTAATCGCCCAAAGCAATCAGGGGACTGCTGATACAGTCCCCGTGCACGAAATATACTGCCTACCCACGAATGCGGCAAGCGTTATGGGGAATGAATGCGGGAGGTCGAAACCAGATTGACGAAAGATTGACCTAATCCGAATAACCCGTTGCTCGATTCCCTGCGATCTGCCTCCGGTCCTTCAGTGATTCCTGCCTTTCTCGCACGTCCCACATCAAGCCTGCGGCAATCAGGCCGCGTCATATTCCGGATTGTGGTGGTATTTCCGTCCCTCGGCTGGCAAGTCACCGCAACACAACTTTGCAATCGTCACCTGATGGACGTAGAATATCAGTCTCGGTTGATGCAATATCATGGGACGATACTTGGCATCTGAAAACTTGAGAAATATCCCACCGGTTTGAGTCCCTCCTGATTGACGTACCACAATTCAAGCAGTCCTGTTTCAGGTGGCGCTACACCATGCAGACTCGTTTTCTGGGCTTTTTGTTCGTCGCCGTATCCACTTTGTCCTGTTGGGATCCCGCATTGGTGTGGGCTCAGGTTCCGGCCAGGAAAATTGATTTCAGCCGCGACATCAAGCCGATCCTTTCGAACAAGTGCTTCCTCTGCCACGGCCCCAGTGAAACTGACCGCAAAGGGGGCAAGCATGGCCTGCGCCTGGATACTGCTGCTGGATCAATCGAGGATCTCGGCGGCCATGCGGCCATCGTTCCCGGCAAGCCTGAAGCCAGCGAACTGATTGCACGGATTTCTTCGCATGACCCCGAGGAAGTCATGCCGCCGAAGTCGATGGGGAAGCCGCTGACAGCCCATGAGATTGAGTTACTGAAGGAGTGGATTCGCCAGGGAGCGCAGTACTCATTGCACTGGTCCTATATTAAACCGGTGCGCCCCGTGCCACCGGCAGTCAGTGATATGAGCTGGCCGAAGAACGAGATTGATCGATTCTTGCTGGCACGTCTGGATAGTGAGAAACTTAAACCATCGCCTGAAGCTGATCGCTATGCCCTGATTCGTCGTGTGTCGCTCGATCTGACTGGATTGCCGCCGACCCTGGAAGAGGTTGAAGCATTCATCGCAGACACCGATCCGCAGGCCTATGAGAAACTGGTGGACCGCCTGCTGCAGAAATCGGCCTACGGCGAGCACTGGGCCAATCTGTGGCTCGATCTGGCGCGGTACGCGGATTCGGCAGGGTATGCCGATGATCCGTCACGCACCATTTGGCTCTACCGCGATTATGTGATTCGCGCCTTGAATGAGAACAAGCCATTCGACCAGTTCACAATCGAACAACTGGCGGGCGACTTGCTTCCCAATGCGACTGACGAGCAACTGGTCGCGACGGCCTTTCATCGGAATACGCTGACCAACAGCGAAGGTGGGACCAACGACGAAGAATTCCGCAACGTCGCGGTTGTGGATCGCGTCAACACGACCATGGCTGTCTGGATGGGGACCACGATCTCCTGTGCGCAGTGCCATGATCACAAGTATGACCCGATTTCGCAGGAAGAGTTCTTTCGCTTCTACGCGTTCTTCAATAATACGGCCGATGCCGATCGTCGCGATGAGTCGCCCCTGGCGATGATTTATTCGGATGAACAACGGCGCCAGAAATCGCTGTGGGAAGAAGAACGCAGCAAGTTGGAACTGGTTGCGAAAACGAGGACTCCGGCGTTGCAGGCGGCCCAGACCCGGTGGGAAGCGGCCTTCCCGTTGAATCTGGCCTGGAACATTGTGCAGCCGGCCGGGGTCAATTCGACCGCCGGGGTGGCGATGACGATTGCCAAAGATGGAGCTGTCAGCGTGCCCACGGGGGCGAAAACCGATACTTACACTGTGGATCTCGCACTGCCCGCCCAAGCGATCAGCGCTGTGCGGTTGGAAGCGCTGCCAGATCCTATTCTGCCGGGTGGCGGTCCCGGACATGCTGGCGGGAATTTTGTCGTAACCCGGATCTCGGCGATGTTGAATTCCCCCGCTGGGACTGCGGTCAGTGGCCGGTATGTCCGCGTGGAACTTCCCGGCAAGGGAAAGATGTTGTCACTGGCCGAAGTGCAAGCGTTTCAGGGTAAGGAAAACGTCGCTCCTAAGGGGGAGGCCAAGCAGAGTTCTACAGACTATGCCGGCCCCGCGCAACTGGCGATCGATGGCAATACCGACGGTCGCTATAACGAAGCCAAGTCGACCACACATACCGCAGTTTCTGATGATCCCTGGTGGGAACTTGACTTGAAGGCAGACCAGAAACTGGACCGGTTGGTGGTCTGGAATCGGGTCGACGCGGGAACGGTTGAACGTCTGGCCGACTTCAAGATCAGCATTCTGAACGACAAGCGTGAACCGGTCTGGCAACAGCAGGTGGCTGCACCCCCGAAGCCGAATACGGAATTCTCGCTGAGTGGCCGGCGCGAGGTTGAGTTTGCGTCTGCACTCGCCGATTTTTCTCAAGCCAGTTTCGACCCGGCCAACGTGCTGAAGAATCCGGACCCGAAGACCAAGGGCTGGGCCGTCGGCGGTGATCTGGGTAAGCCACATGCATTGACCCTGATTCCCAAGGCTCCGTTAGAGGTGCCGGCAGGTTCGACATTGACAGTGACAATCGAGCAGAATTCGTCCTACGATGGTCACACGCTGGGCCATTTCCGCCTGTCCACCACCGAGGATCCCCGCGTCGCCGAAGTCGCGCGAACTCCCGCGGCTGTCCTGCAGGCCTTGAGTGTTCCGCTGGCGAGTCGTCAGCCGGCACAGCTATCGGCGATTGCTGACTACTACCTGACGATCGCTCCGGACCTGGCCGCCACGCGTCAGCAACTCGCAACGGTCCAGCAGCAGTTGGCCGATTTGAAGCCGGAAACGGTCCCAGTCATGAAGGAACTGCCGACGGACCAGCGGCGAGTTACCAAGATTCAGTACCGTGGTAATTTCATGGATCTGGGCCCCGACGTAACGGAAGGGACACCCGCTGCCTTTCCCGCGTTGCCGAAAGATGCCCCGCGCGATCGCCTGACACTTGCCAGGTGGGTCATGAGCGAAGACAACCCGTTAACGGCACGCGTCATTGCGAATCGCTACTGGGAACAGATTTTCGGGGTGGGAATTGTGCTCACCAGTGAAGAATTTGGATCGCAGGGCGATCAACCGTACCATCCGGAATTGCTCGACTGGCTGGCGACGGAAATGGTTCGCTTGAAGTGGGACACGAAAGCGTTCCTGCGACTGCTGGTGACCTCGGCCGCGTACCGCCAGTCATCCAAAGTTTCGTCAGAACTGCAACATCGCGATCCCGACAATCGTCTGATTGCGCGGGGCCCCCGCTTCAGGTTGTCGGCAGAGGCGCTCCGTGATCAGGCCTTGCTGGTGAGCGGTCTGCTGAGTCCGAAGATGTTTGGTCCGCCGGTCAAGCCGGCTCAACCATCGCTGGGATTGAGCGCTGCGTTCGGTAGTGGAATTGACTGGCAGACGAGTGCCGGTGCCGACAAATACCGCCGGGGAGTTTACACCACTTGGCGCCGGTCGAGTCCGTATCCTTCAATGGCGACGTTTGATGCCCCGAATCGTGAAGTTTGCACCGTGCGTCGCATCCGTACGAATACGCCATTGCAGGCCCTCGTGACACTAAATGATCCGGTCTATATCGAAGCCGCACAGGCGTTGGCTCGCCGCATGGTGAGCGCGGGGGGGAAGACTTCTGCCGAGCGGCTGACCTATGGTTTCCGGTTGTGCCTGGCCCGTCCGCCCCATCCGAACGAAGTCGCGCGGCTCGTGAAACTGTATGACGACGCGCTCCACCGCTACGGCAAGAGTGCTGACGAGGCCCGCAAGATGGCCACCGAGCCCCTCGGTCCGCCGCCGGCCGATATGAGTCTCCCGGAACTGGCGGCATTGACCGTAGTCGGCAATGTGCTGCTGAACCTGGATGAGACTATTATGAAACGCTGACCGTAAGTCAGCTTCCGGGATTCCGGGTGGTGACAGTCGGACGACTATCCGCAAGATGTTCGAGTGCCCGAGGCACCGAGATCGCAGGTTAACTCAGTTGGAAATCGGAATCACATGAATCCGCATATCGAAAACCTCACGCTGCAGACGCGCCGCCACTTCCTGCAACAGTCCCAGTTGGGATTCGGGGCGATCGCGCTCTCGGCACTGTTGGGCAACACGGCGGCGGCTGCGAAGCCTGATGCGGCTCTGGATGCCGTGATCAATCCGCTGGCCCCCAAGTCAGCACCGCTGCCCGCCAAAGCGAAGCGGGTCATTTATCTGCACTTAACAGGTTCGCCTCCCCATCTGGACCTGTATGACTACAAACCCGAACTGGTGAAGCACACGGACGAACCTTGTCCCGATTCGTTCCTCAAGGGGAAGCGATTCGCATTCACCTCCGGTGTCCCCAAACTGCTGGGAACACCCCGCACGTTCACGCAGAACGGAAAGGGGGGCGTCTGGCTGTCGGATGCGATTCCGAATATGCATGGCGTTGCCGACGAGATGTGCGTCATCAAGTCGATGTTTACCGAGCAATTCAATCACGCCC
>CAZQUW010000408.1:0-4607 GCA_964596215.1 uncultured Planctomicrobium sp.
AGCCGCAGATGCTGCGCAAGAAATAATTGTGGTCGCCTGGAGCCCCTGCAACTGACGAGCAGCAAAGTCTAGCGCAGTTTGAGATTCCGCGTGGGATGGCGGGTGTCTGCCGTACCCCTTTGCTGACCGCATGCTCCGGCCAAGTTTGCCTCGATTTTGAGACTTCATATCCGTCGCGGACCTGCAGTTCATATGGAAACACCAAGTTCTGCTCAGCGCATGACGTTGGATGTCTTGCTGGAGAGGTTCACGCGTGATGTCCGGCAGGGAACGGCGCACCCGATCACGCATTATGCCCGCCGCTTTCCGCAACTGGCGAAGGAAATCGAGGAACTCTTTCCGTTGATCGAAGGGCTGGAAAAATGCAAAGTGGCCCAGGACGCAGATTTTGTGCGGCAGAACTTTCCTGAGGAATTTCCACTGCGTCAATTGGGCAATTGCACGCTCGTGCGAGAAATCGGGCGCGGTGGCATGGGGCTGGTATTCGAGGCCATTCAAAGTCCTTTAGGCCGTCCGGTAGCGATTAAACTGCTGCCCACCCGGTTCTTTGCAGATCAACTAAAATCCAAAGAACGGTTCCAGCGCGAAGCGGTCACGATTGCGCAGCTCAAGCATCAGAATATTGTCCCGATCTACTCATTCGGTGAGCACGATGGGTACTACTTTTATGTCATGGAACTGGTGCGAGGTGTGAGCTTGGACTGGGTCATCCGGGAGTTGCGAGGCTCCGCTGAGCCGATCTGCTCGAGCGCCATTTACGAGATTGCCACCGGCGGGGGAAGTGGAGCGGCAGATCCGTGGCGTCCAGCCAAACCTATAACCAGCCGCAAGCTGGCTCGCGATTCATGGAATGTGTTCGCGAAGATTGGCATTCAGATCGCGCTGGGCATCTCGCACGCTCACCTGCATGACGTGCTGCATCACGATATCAAGCCGGCGAATCTCCTGCTCAACGTCGATGGCCGGGTCGTCGTCACCGATTTTGGAGGCAGCTATCAGCCGAATACCACGCACCGGCCCACTGCCGAACATCAAACCGGAACTCTGCGGTATATGGCACCCGAACGGCTTCAAGGACGGTCTGATGCACGGAGTGACGTCTATTCGATTGGGGTCACCTTGTATGAATTGGTCACCCAGGAAGCAGCGTTCGATACCGATGATCGAAGTCAGTTGACCGAAATGGTCCTCAACGCGAAGTTGCCAGCTCCACGCCAGGTCCGGGGCGACGTGCCTGTTGCCTTGGAAAGCATTATTCAGAAGGCGATGGCTCTTAATCCCGATGCCCGCTATGCCACCGCGAGAGCATTGGCGGATGACCTCAGGCGGTTTGTCAGGCGACCTGAGGCACGTTAGGCGAGATGGTGGAATTGCGGTTGGCGAGGCATGGTACGCCGGCAGTACACCGAGCAGTCTCGCTGGAGATTTGTGCGACTGCTATACTGTGTGACTTGCGATTTGAGCGTCCTGAAGAGTTCGGGACGGTCCAAGTCACATTTCGGCGGGACGGTAAAAAGTGAACATTGACACGGATGTTTTGATCTTCGGCGGTGGCTGCGCGGGATTATGGCTGCTTGATGAGCTGCGGCGTACTGGCACGCGCGCCATGCTGCTTGAATCTGGAACCGTTGGTGGTACGCAGACGACCGGTTCCCAAGGGATTTTGCACGGCGGCACAAAATACGTGTTGCAGGGCATGTTCTCTGCGTCGGCCGGTTCAGTAAGCGATATGCCAGCCCGCTGGCGTGATTCGCTGGCGGGTGCTGTCGAACCTGACTTGTCGCAAACCCGATTTCGCAGTCGGCACTGTTATCTCTGGCGTAGCGATTCGTGGCAGTCATATCTGGGGATGGTCGGTGCCCAGGCCTTTCTACAGGTCAAGCCTGTTCCGTTGCCAGATGCGGAGCGGCCAGCAGTGCTGGCTGCGTGCCCGGGACAGGTCTATCGGCTCGACGAAGCAGTGATCGATACGATCAGCTTCGCGCAGGTCCTGGCCGAGCGCAATCGCGGGTCAATTCTGCAAATCGATCCCACGCAGGGTTTACAGTTCGAGGTCGACGCTGCAGGTCGAGTGGCTGGAGTAATTATTCGCGAGCCGAAAGGATCGCGCGAGTTAAAGATTCAACTTCAGCAACTGGTGCTGGCCGCTGGCGCTGGGAATGAACAGTTGCGAGTGCAGATCGGATTGTCTGCCCATGCGATGCAGCGTCGGGCGTTGCACATGGTACTGGTGCGCGGTGAGCTTCCACCGTTTAATGGGCATTGCGTGGATGGAGCCCGGACACGAGTTACCATCACCGCGGACCGGGATTCTCTGGGACGCGGGGTGTGGCAGATCGGTGGGCAATTGGCCGAAGACGGAGTCCGAATGGAACCTGCTGCACTGATTGCCCATGCACAGTGCGAACTGGCGGCGGTGCTGCCGGGCTGGAAGGCTGCCGGACTGGAGTGGACGACCTATCGCATCGATCGCGCCGAAGCCCGAACCGCGGACGGTTCACGGCCGAATGATGTCCAGTTGCTGCACGAGCACAATGTGCTGACGGTTTGGCCGACAAAGCTCGTCCTGGCGCCCCGCCTGACGCAACAGGTCATGGAACATCTGGGAACAGTGCAGCATGCTCACCAGTTGGACGAGTTTCGCGTCGCGTTAAGTGAACTCCATTGGCCGGCACCGTCCCTGGCCCTACCACCATGGGAACTGCAATCAACATGGATCAGCGGCAATTAGGGGCCCGGGGGCCGTGGGTCAGTACGATCGGCTTTGGAGCGTTCAAAATCGGCCGCAACGAACAGACGAAGTATGGGGCCGAATATGCCCTGCCAGATGATGAGGACGTCTCAAGGCTGCTGAACGGTCTGCTGGATCGCGGCGTAAACTACATCGACACGGCTCCCGCCTATGGGCTGAGTGAAGAGCGGATCGGGATGGCCATTGCGACGCGTCGCGGCGAATATGTGCTGTCCACTAAAGTAGGTGAAACATTCGAAAATGGTGTCTCGACCTATGATTTTTCCAGCGGGGCAATAGAACGCAGTATCGAACGGAGCCTGTTGAGGCTGCAAACAGACAAACTCGATGTCGTGTTGATTCACTGCAACGCCGATGATCTTGCAATTCAACGCGAGACCGACGCCATCCGGACATTGCAGCGCCTCCGCGAGCAGCACATCATCGGGCAGATTGGCCTCTCCGCCAAAACGGTCGAAGGAGCTCAAGCGGGTTTGACTTGGGCAGATGTTTTGATGGTTGAATATCATCTGGCGGATCGCTCGCAGGAAGAGGTCATTGCCGCTGCACATTCTGCGGGGATTGGTGTCATCGTTAAAAAGGCGCTCGCCTCGGGAAAACTACCGGCCAGCGAGGGCCTGCGATTTGTGTTGGCAAATCCTGGCGTATCGACAGTGGTCGTCGGTACGCTGAATGCACACCATATGCAGCAGAATCTGGATGCCGTGTCATCACTGTAGTCGCACCCATGCGTGGCTTAAGCTAATTCAGGCCGCTGTTGAGACCACGGTTGAACTTGCTCAAATGCGCGCGATGCTTGCAGCACCAGCAGGTCGGCGTAACGGTCTCCGATGATCTGCAGTCCCACGGGCAGACCTGATTTTGTCCATCCCGCGGGGATACTGGCCGCAGGCTGGCCGGTCAGGTTGAAGGGATAGGTGAACCTGGTCCACTGCAGCGGATCTAGTTTCTCGCCGTTCAGGGGATCGGCATCATCCTGTCCTACGGCAAACGGGGGCACGGCCAGAGTGGGCGACAACAGCAGGTCAAAACGTTCGTAAACCGTTCGGACGTGCTCCCAGAACTCGTACCTGGCAGCCAGGGCGTTGGCAAAATCGACTCCGCGGAGTTGGAGGCCCCGCTCGACAACTTTCCGGAAACCGGGGTCCAGCATGTCTCCCTGTGTGGGAAGTTTTTTCTCAACGGATGCGGCTGCCGTTCCGAAGAAGAAGACGCTCCAAGTTGCATAGGGATCGCACCAGTCCAGCTTGATTTCTTCGACGGTGGCACCCGCCTCGGTAAAGCGTCTGGCCGCTTGCCGGCAGATGGCTGCCACTTCCGGTTCCACGGTGGCGTAACCCAAGTCGGGGCAGTACGCAATTCGCTTACCGCGAATTCCATTGTTGAGTTCGGCGGCGAAGCCGACTGTGCTGCGAGGCAGTGAGAGTAGATCTTCGGGATCAGGACCCGCCATTGCATCCAGCGCTACAGCCATGTCGGTCACGGTCCGAGTCATGGTGCCAATATGTCTCAGGATTGCACCTCCACTGCCGGGCCAGTTCGGCACGCGGCCAAAGCTGGCCTTGAACCCATAGATCCCGCAGAACGATGCGGGAATGCGCAACGAGCCCCCGCCATCGGTCCCCACGCCCATGGGGCCCAGTCCCGTGGCCACAGCAGCTGCCGCCCCGCCACTGGAACCGCCAGGTGTGAGACTGGTATTCCAGGGATTGCGCGAGATGCCGAACACGCGGTTGTCCGTTACGCCCTTCCAGCCAAATTCTGGAGTATTCGTTCTCCCCATGACAATCATGCCGGCGGCCCGTAGTCGCTTGACTGCCGGACAATCGGCGGCGGTGATATTCTGCTCGAACAG
>CAZQUW010000409.1:0-4576 GCA_964596215.1 uncultured Planctomicrobium sp.
CCCTGGTGGATCAAGAATTACGTCGCCTTCAGCAATCCCATTTATCCGATGTTCAACCGGGCACAGTTGGATCCCGACAGCCTGCGTCATGCGAATCCGCATGGGCCACGTCGACCGCATTCCTGGAATTATTTGTTCGTCGATACGTGGGACTTGTTCGTCAGGCCCAATACGTTCAGCGGTCCTCCCAACCAGTATCCGCACTACACGTTTCTGTTGTTGCCGCTCCTGGCTGTCGTGGGGGTGCGTCCCTCCCGACTACGACCGGTTCAACGGCAGTTCGTAGCCACTCTCGTTGGCCTGGCCGGAAGTTATTACATCCTGTCACTGACGCTGACTCACGAGTTGCGGCATATGTTCGGGATGTTCTCATTGGCCAGCATTCTGGTCGCGTACGTCATCGTCGAATTCGGGGTGCGCTGGAGGTTAACGGTCCTGTTGCCGGGGCTGGTCATCACAGCCCTTGCCTTTGTGTTAGTTTTCCCTGGTCGTCTGTTTCGCCTGCCAAGATTGATGCAGTACGCCAGCGGAATGCTCAGCGAGAAAGTGGTCCGCGAACAACTCGTCCCTCCGAATTTTTACAGAGTTTGTGACTGGGCCAATGCGAACACTCCCGATGACGCAGTAATCTTGATGTGTTGGGAAGCCTGCACTTACCGGTTGCATCGTGCCGCGATAACGGACCCCGGTTGGGCCACTTGGAGAACCCTCTTTCGGAATCGTTCAACGCCGGAAGACATCCGGGCCTACTTACAGAAAGAGCACGTCGATTACGTACTCGTGAACGCGGGCTCGCTGGAGTTCAACGTCAACCAGTCGAAGCGCATTTCGCCAGAGGTGCGAGAGGAATTCCGAAAACAGCGGACGTTGCTGGTGCCGGCAGTATTGGAACCGGTGTATGAAGTTCCGAAGGGGGCAGCCAAGGCAGTTTCACTCTATCGGGTCGTCAAAGCGAGTCGTTGATTGCGCCGCTATCAACAATTCCCTATGCTGCTTCCGCTTCGACTTCGGCTTCGTATTCGGCAACGGTTCCGCCGCGCTGAGCTTGCTTGCCCAGCGAACTCAATTGATATCGCATGCCATCACCGCGACCCGCCAGTTCAAACTCCAGCATGCCGAGGGCAATCAGGCGGCCGTGGAATTTCGACAGCTGTTCGCTATCGAGATTGCCGAGTTCGAAAATACGATCAACCCATCCATCGGGTGACGTCATTTGCCGGACTTGATACGCGGTCAACAAGAGCCGCCATTCCGGGTTGCGTTCGAGTTGTGCCAGAGCATGTGATTGCATACCGACGTTATCGACTCGGGCATCGTGGCACCGAAGGGGAGGTGTTCTCGACAGGCACGACTGCCATTCTCGTCACGCCCGGAGAGTCAGGCATCGTCGACACAATCGCTACGGCGTGACTTTTGAACCGAGTCATCCACCTGCGAGCGCGAAACGCCAGAGAGTGCATTCCCTGGAAAATGTCGCGATTGACGCTCACTCGCGATTCGAACTGCTCGTACTTTCCGCTCTATTCTCAAATTGACATCACTGTTAAACTGCGCACAATCGGCAATCTCAACAAAACCAGATCAAGCGGAATGAATCGCATTTTCGTCGCGACAACAAACGCGAGCGAGCGGCCGCCATTGTCTTGAAGTACTGTAACGTGAAACTCGCTTATCTCGACTGCTCCAGCGGCATCAGCGGTGATATGACCCTGGCCGCGTTGATCGATTCTGGAATCGATGCGACGGCAATTCAGCATGGAATTGCATCGTTGGGGCTGCCAGGTGTGAACCTGACTGTCACCGAAACAATCCGCTGCGGATTTCGGGCAACCTACGTCAAAGTCGAACACCCGCCGCAACACGTCCATCGCAACTTGCATGACATTCTGCAGATCGTCGACCGGGGCGCCGAACTGACTGGCCGGCAAAAGCAGCGGGCCATCGACATCTTCACCGCCATCGGCCGCGCCGAAGCGCGAGTCCATGGCATCAGCCTGGACCAAATCCACTTCCATGAGGTCGGAGCCATAGATTCCATCGTCGACATCGTGGGTGCCGCGATTGCGTGGGATTTATTGGGGTCCGATCTGGTGATGTCGAGTCCCATTCCACCGGGTCGCGGGTACGTCCATATCGCGCATGGTATCTGCCCGATCCCGACACCCGGTACGGCCGAACTTCTGAAGGGGCTGCCGCTGGCCGACGTGCCGCTGGATGCGGAGCTGACCACTCCCACAGGTGCTGCCATTGTGCAGAGTTTCGTGGATCGTTTCGGACCACTCCCCCCCATGACCATCCGCAGTATTGGATATGGAGCGGGGACGAAGGATTTTCCGGAACGGGCCAACATCCTCCGGCTGTTCGTCGGAGAGCTCACCGAGTCGCCGGATGTCGATGAAGTGTTGCTGCTGGAGACCAACCTGGACGACGTATCGGGTGAAATCCTGGGGTACACGAAGCAGAAGTTACAAATGGCGGGGGCACTGGACGTCTTCGCGACCGCGATCCAGATGAAAAAAGACCGGCCGGGTACGTTGCTGAGCATCTTGTGCCGCCCCGCGGACGGTCCACGTCTGGAGCAATTGTTGTTCGACGAAACGGGCACTTTCGGCATTCGCCAATCGCGTCTGTTGCGCTCCAAACGGCGACGCCAAAGTCACGCGGTGGACACGCCCTGGGGTTCCGTCATGGGCAAGCTGGGTTGGCTGTCGGGCGGTACAACCGTGTTCACTCCCGAGTTCGAAAGTTGCGCGGCAGTCGCACAACAGCACGGCGTCACGCTACGAGACGTCTATCGTGCGGCGGAAACTGCGTGGTTGATGGAATCACAACGAGCCGCACAGGCTTCGTCAAAGCCGATCGAATCTGCTGGACCGAGCGGGACGGCCCCGCATGACCACGATCATGACCACGACCACCACCATTGAAGATGACACGACACGCGGCCTCGCCGGATGAATGGCGTGACCCGTTCACACGATATCCAGGGATCTTCTGATAATGATGATCGAAATCGCATTTGGAATCACGACGTTGGCTGTCGTCGCGGTGATTTTCTGGCAAGCCTGGCAGACGATGCCACGATCGTGGGATTGGGTGCCGGAAGCCGTGCAATCAGCCCCCGTGATCCCTCACGCACCTCCGCGAGATATTCTGACCGACTATGCGCAGGAATTGAATTTCTCCGCCCTGACGGCAGAAGGGGCGGCCGAACATCGTTTGGAACTGCTCGAGGCCTTGCTGCGCGAAGCAGAGCATGAATCCGTGCGGTTGGAGATTCTCGTCGACAAGCTCGGTCAGCACATGGTACGCGGTTCAGCAGCGGCTTGATCAGCCGCTGGAGCGTGGCCACGGATCAGTCGACTGTCCAACGCCTGGTAAGTCGTAAGTCAGGCTACACGATCTCAATGAGCGGATGGGCGTCGGTCACCAATGGCCAGCGGGAACCGTCTGCCAGGGTCAATTCGGATTGGGGATCGATCCCCAATGCCGCATAGATCGTCGCCACCAGTTCAGCAGGATGAATCGGCCGATCAATGGGCTGAGCACCATGTGGGTCAGTGGCTCCCAGCACTTGACCGCCGGGAAAACCGCAGCCTGCCAATAGTGCTGACCAGGCCCCGGTCCAGTGATCACGGCCCCCTTGTCGATTCAACTTCGGAGTCCGACCAAACTCACCGACGGCCACGACCAACGTGGAATTTAACAAGCCACGCTGCTGCAGATCTTCCAGCAATGCCGACAGGCCTGCATCAAACTGCGGACAGACTGTGTCTCGATAATCCTGCAGCCGAGTCGGTGCTTCGGGTCCCCCGGCGTGGCAATCCCACGTCACGCGATTCACCAGGCTGTCAAACATATTGATCGTAACAAAAGGGACGCCTTGCTCGATCAACCGGCGGGCCGCCAGGCAGTTGCGGCCAAACTCACTGGAGCCGTACTTCAAGCGAATCGCAGCCGACTCCGCCGCCAGGTTCTGCACGGCGTGCCAGGCAGAAGTTCTCTCCTGTGATCCGCTGAGATCTGCAGGTGAGTCCGCGTCGCTGAGACGACACGACCGCGCATTCCATTCCGCACCCAGGATGCCAGCCGATTGCCCCTTCTCCGCGCGGATACCGGTCTGCTGCAGCGGGCCCGGCAGCATCACAAACGGAGCCAATTCACCAGTATAATTGGCCCGACTGGCCACAACCGCTCCCAGGGTGGGTGGCACACTCCGACGTTTCGCGAGTCGGCCCGTTTGAATCAGCTGCAGGCCCGTTTCATGGAGCGCCGCGGCATCATGCGATAGCGAGCGCAGTACTGAAAACAGTTCGGCCCGCTGAGATAATTGCGGAAGCGTTTCGCTGAGCCACAATCCGGGGACGGTTGTGGGAATCGGCAGGAACGGACCGCGAATATTCGAGGGTGCGTCGGGCTTGGGATCAAACGTTTCCAGGTGGCTGGGGCCGCCCGTCAACACGATAAAAATGCAGCTGCGTCGAGCAGGTTTCGCTGGACCAGCCGCTGCCGCTTCGGCACGTGACAATCCCCACACTCCCAAGCCCCCGGCACTGCCGTAGCGCAGGAATTCACG
>CAZQUW010000410.1:0-4569 GCA_964596215.1 uncultured Planctomicrobium sp.
GGCGGACGCCGAGCTAAAGCTCGTATTAGGCTCGGCGGGAGCCTCGCCCTCCCGGCGCTGGGGATTTTAAGACGCGTTCTCGGAGTGTCGCTGATCGCCCCGCGATCAGACGCTACTGAGAGCGAAGCGATCAGCGCCCCCCATCCGTTCTCAGCTCCATCGCGATCGCGTCAAAACCTCGTCGTATCAGCCTTGGCCGTATACGTCGCCTGGCAACTGCTCTTTCCTCTGCGCGGCATCCTTTACCCTCAAGCCGCCATCTGGACCGAGGAAGGTCACCACTTCGCCTGGCAGATGATGCTCCGCGAGAAGGACGTAGGCATCCGCTTCTACATCCGCAACCCTCGCACGGGGGGAGGCGGCGTGGTTGATGTCAGCTCGTTCTTAACCGAGCGGCAGATGAGCCGCATGGGCAAAGACAGCGACATGATCCTGACCTTCGTACATTTTCTGCGCGATCATTTCCGCAAGCACGGTCAGGGAACTTTGCAGATCCGTGTCCTGGCACTGGTTTCATTAAATGGCAGAAAACCGCAGCTAATGCTGGACCCGGGCTATGACTATGCCCAAGTCCCACGGATCTGGGGACCACAACCCTGGATTTTGCCGCTCAAAGAACCTTTACGCCGCGACCCGTGGGTCGTTCCACTGACCGAGTGGGAACTGCATGTCGAGTCGCCTTCTCCCGCTGAGATGATTCAACCCGCCCCCAAGCAATGGGTGAGGGCCACCGTGGGAAACGAGCCTGCGGAAGAAGAATTTTAGGCGCAGAAATTAAGAGTATTTAGCCACGGATGGACACGGATTAAACACGGATATTTGAGGGAACGGCGACGTGGTACGCAAACCTCACATCCAATCGATCGAAGCTCCGTCAACCTGAAAAATCCGTGTTTGATCCGTGTTAATCCGTGGCGAAGAACTACTCCGCCTTTAGCTCTCACTAATCGCCACATCCGGCCCCAACTGTAGCCGTACCATATCACGGTACCGGCCGCCAGCTTTCAGCAGTTCGGCATGGGTCCCCATCTCGATGATGCGGCCATGATCGACGACGACGATGCGGTGGGCGTGGCGGATGGTGCTCAGGCGGTGGGCAATCACGAAACTGGTGCGGCCCTGCATCATCGCGACCAGGCTTTCTTGAATGTATTGCTCGCTTTCCGTATCGAGATTACTGGTGGCCTCGTCGAGGATCAGGATCCGGGGATTGGCCAGAACTGCGCGGGCGATGGCGATGCGCTGGCGTTGCCCGCCACTCAAGCGGACGCCCCGTTCGCCGATCCGCGTCTCGTAGCCTTGTTCGAGCTCCATGATAAATCCGTCGGCGTGCGCGATGCGGGCGGCATCGCGAATGTCTTCCAGGGTGGCATCCTTGTCGCCATAGCCGATGTTGTCGGCGATGCTGCCGTCAAACAGAAACACTTCCTGCTCGACGATCCCCAGCAGATTACGAAAACTATCGAGGTTGATGTCACGCAAATCGACGCCGTCGAGCTTCACTGACCCTGAGGTCGGGTCATAGAACCGGGCGATTAAATTACAGAGAGTGGTCTTTCCAGCACCGCTGGGGCCGACAAACGCGATCATTTCTCCCGGCTGGACGTCGAGATTGATATCAATCAGCGCGGCATGGTCCGCACCCTCGTAACTGAAGCCGACATGCTCCAGGGTGATGCGTCCCGCGACGTGCCCCGTCTGCAGTTCCCGCGCGTCGGGGGCCGGCGGGAATTCGAGCGGTTCAGCCAGCAGATCGAGGACTCGGTCGAGGGCGGCGAGGTTGTTCTGGAAGGTGGTCGAACTATTGGCCAGCACGGCCAGCGGCTCGAGTAACATCGCCAGGTAGAAGAGGAACATCATCAATTCGCCGAGCGTTAGCGAACCGGCCAGCACCTGCCAGCCGCCGTAGAGCAACAGCCCGGCGGAAGCGAGGGGCAGGGTGACTTCCCAGGCAATCTCAATCCCGCGTGACCACCACCAGGTCAGCAGCTCCTGCCGAGCCATCAGGTGGTTGCCTCGAACAAACCGGCCCGTTTCACTGCGTTGCCGGCCGAACGCCCGTACGACGCGCATACCTCCAAACGCTTCGGCTGCCTGGCCGTCGATCTCTTCACGCTGCAGGCGGATATCGCGATATAACGGCCGCAGGCGTCCGACATAAGCGCGGTGCGTGATGATCACCAGGGGCAATAAAGTCAGGCCGCCGACCAGCAACCGCCAGTCGACCAGCGCGAGAATAATCAGACTGCCGGTGAACTGGATGGCGGCCCGCCAGGGGTTGTAAAGCAGGCTGAAGATTAACTCGCCAACGCTGCCGGCATCTTCGCGCAGAGTGCTGGCCACACCACCCGATTTGAGCTGATAGATACGGTGCAGGGGGAAGCGAACGGCATGTTCAAAGAGACGCTTGCGGACGGCAACCTGGACGCGCTTGGTGGCCCGCGTGGCGTGCCAGCGTCCGGCGACATGGATCACCGTTTCAACCAGCGACACCCCCACGACCACCAGCGACAAGACTAAAATCAGTTGCCATTTATCTGCAGGCAGCGCGAACCCCAGCCAGCTGCTGGCGGGATGGGCCGACTGACCCAGGGCATTATCGATCACGAGCCGGGTGACCGCAGGGGGGATCAGTTTGAGCAGTGTGGAGACGGTCAGCGTGGCCAGGGCGAACAACACCGCATTTTGCTCGGCCCCCAGCAATTTCCAGAATTGCCAGATCAATTCCTTAAACGGCCGTGACAGTTTTTTGCGGGGCGGGGCATTCGAATGGGGCTTGTGCAGCGGGACAATCTCCCCGGCCAATCGCTTGCGGCGCGTTTCGGCAAGATAGTCGATGAATCGCTGGCGACTGGTGGGCGGGACACGCATGAGGACTCGTTATATAAAAGGCAGCTGTTGATGGTGCAGAAGTAGCTGGTTCGTAGCCGAAGGGGAGGTATGAGTCAATGATCGGCTGTAGAACGAGGGAGCGACTGTCGCGGCGCGCTCGTGCTCGAAGACACGCCCGGTTGAATCCTCACTGCCGAAGTTCGCCGTGAGAATTCGGCGTTCGTCATTGACTGACCTGACCCCTTCTCTACACCATAGAGCACTCTGGTTTCCGGTCAATACCCCGCGCGAAGGAAGTGTTTCAATAATGCCATCCGGAGAGACTCACCGCGAACCGCTGCGGCGGTTGCAGGAAAATCTGGGCCTCGTGATCCGCGGAAAAGCCGAATGCCTGGAGATCTTGACCATTGCTCTGTTGGCTGGTGGCTCGGTCCTGATGGAAGATGTGCCGGGTGTCGGGAAGACGACTCTCGCCAAGGCGCTGGCCAAATCGGTCGACTTGAGTTTCAATCGAGTCCAGTTTACTCCCGATCTGCTCCCCGCGGATATTCTGGGATCTTCGATCTACAACCCCGTCGATGGTCAGTTCAACTTTCGCCCGGGGCCCATCTTTTCGCATGTCCTGCTGGCCGACGAAATCAATCGCGCTTCCCCCCGGACACAGTCGGCCCTGCTGGAAGCGATGAGCGAATCGCAGGCCACCATCGAAGGCACGCGACACGTGCTGCCGGCACCGTTTCTGGTCCTGGCGACTGAGAACCCGGTCGAGTTTCACGGTACCTATCCGCTGCCGGAAGCGCAGCTTGATCGCTTCCTGGTCTTGATCAACATCGGCTATCCCGATGCGGCGACCGAGCTGGAAATTCTGTATGCGCAGCAATCTGATCGGCCGATCGATCAATTGCGTTCGGTGCTGACTCGGGATGAGTTGCTCGAGATGCAGCGGCAGGTGTGTGAGGTCAAAGTGGCGAAGAATGTCGGGCGTTACATGGTCGAGATCGTGGAACGCACCCGCCGGGACCCCCGTTTACGCCTGGGAGTCAGTCCGCGCGGCACGCTGATGCTGTTCCGGGCCTCGCAAGCCGCCGCCTACCTGCACGGCCGGGACTACGTGTTGCCCGATGACGTCCAAAGCCTGACCGGCTATGTCCTGCCACACCGGCTGATGTTGACGTCGCAGTCGAAGTACAGCGGGGCCACGAAGGCGGAAATCATCGCGGATATCGTCAAACAAGTGGCGGTCCCGGTGTAAAATGCCACGTGGGACGGATCGCCAGGCCCGCCGCTTGGCTGCAGTGAGTCGCTGCGCATGAAAGTCGAAGAGCGCTCGAACCTGATTGAGCTCGAAAATCACGAACTCAAACGGGCGAGGAGAACCGCTCCACGGACTGAACGACAACTTGTCGAATTGGGATTAATCGCGCCGTTTGGCAGTTTCACAATTGCTGGCGACAATTCATCCGATATATACTTAAACGGTTATGTGATCTGCCTGAATGTGAATGCCTGCCGATTTTACCGGTTGTTTGCTCGCCCGCCTCGCGCTCAGACCTCTACCTGCGATGGTTCTGGAATGCCCTATTTCCCGCGATACGTCTTGCCGTGCTTATTGACTCTCTGTACGGCGCCAATCTGTGCTGCAGAACCGTCCGCGGAACAGATCGAATTCTTTGAGAGCAAAGTCCGTCCGGTTCTGATCAGCCGCTGCTTTGAATGTCACGGCAATGGTCAGTCCAA
>CAZQUW010000411.1:0-4562 GCA_964596215.1 uncultured Planctomicrobium sp.
AGGCCGATATCACACTTCGCCATGTTTCGTTTCCCGCCCGCCTCAACGCGAGCTTCTTGAAAGAAGAAAAACCTCTGACCGCGCATTTCGCGCCACATACCTGTCAGGCTTTCCAGGGGGACCGGCAATCAGTCAGCCTGGAAAGCCAAACAGCCCAGATTGTGATGGAAACCAGTTGGAGTTTCCAGAGACGAGTGTCGTTGATCACTCCACGATCAACGACACTCTATGCCTTAGTTCTTTCCGAGTAGTCATTGACTCCTACTGTGGGTACAGTATATACTGTGATTACAGTACGAGTGCCACAGGAGGACCGCATGGTCAAGAAGAAGTCCGCGACGGTGCAGCCGTCTGAGTTTGAACTGCAGATTCTTGGAGTCCTCTGGGAGCACGGACCGGGTACCGTCCGGCAGGTCCTGGAGTGGCTCGCCGACGGTAAGACGCGAGCCTACACGTCGGTCCTTTCCGTGATGCAGGTCATGCACAAAAAGGGACTGCTGCAGGTCGAAAAGCAGGCCGAGGGACTAGCGTATGTCTTTTCCCCGACGGTTTCACGCGAACAGATTGTCGTACCGCTGTTGAAGGGGCTGGTTACCAGGATCTTCGGCAGCAGGGCTCAGGTCGCCGTACAGCAGTTAATGGATGCCGCTCCCTCCAGAGGAGATGAGATCCAACAACTCCGAGCGTTGCTCGACGAAATTGAAGCCCGCCGCGATGAATCTCAAGCAGGCTGATAACGAATCGGTTCCGTAATCGGTCACACAAATTCCACATCGAGAAAACCATGACAACCGATCTGGCCGATGTCCTGGCGTGGGTGCTGATTCATTCGCTCTGGCAGGGGCTGGTGATTGCAGGAATTGTGCTCGTGTTGCTGCGAACCATTCCGGCACGGCATGCAAACACGCGGTATCTGACGGCGATGACCGGCCTATTGGGCCTCGTGCTCGCCATGCTGGCGACGGGCTCGGTGTTGTCACTGGACCGCGATCCGATGCCCGAACCCAGTACCAAGATTGTTGCCGCTCCAGCGGATTCCCATAGTCCCTCGACGGAGCCGCGCGACTCTGCATCTCATGACGCACCCCCCACGTCGCCAGCATCTCAGGGCGGTGCGGATACCGTACTCGCATCTGCGTCGAAGCCCTGGTCCCACCGCTGGGCGAACTGGTTGCTGATGGGTTGGTTGTTTGGCGTCGGGGTGATGATTCTGCGAACGGCAGCCGCCATTGTCCAAGTCCGCAGCTGGCGGCGATCGGCTCTGCCGGTGAATCAAGAGTGCCTCGCTCAATTGGAAGCACTGTTGCAAGACTTATGCGGCCGCGTGGGATTGCGCCGCGCGGTGTCATTGATCGTCTCGGACCGAGTCACCGTTCCGTCGATCATTGGAACACTGTGGCCGTGCATCCTCGTCCCTTCGGCCATGTTGACAGGCATTCCGCCCGATCAATGGCGAATCATTCTCGCTCATGAGCTGGCCCATATTCGCCGCTACGACGTGTTGGTGAATCTGGTCCAGATGCTGATCGAATCGGTCCTGTTCTTCAATCCCGCCATGTGGTGGTTGAGTCACCAGATTCGAGTTGAACGCGAAGCCTGTTGTGATGCAGTCGCAGCCAAAGTTTGCGGCGAATCGCTGACTGTCGCCCGGACATTGGTGGAATTCGCAGCCAGCCTGGATACAACCCGGGCGAGCGAAGAAATCCAACGTACCAGAATTTCTCCTTCGGTTCTCGCGTCATTCGTCGATCCCGCCGAACCCGGCACATTAACTGATCGCGTCCACCGCCTGGTGCAGCCCGACGCGGCAGCCTACCCCAAAGTTTCCTGGTGGGGCCTGTTGGTCGTGATGGGCTCGCTGGGACTGACATCCCTTGGCCTCGGTTTGGGGACGGACGCGGTGGTGAAGACTGCCGCGCAATTGATGTCTCCTAAACAACGTGTCGCCGAGTTAGAGCGACTGCAGAACGCGGCCAGCGGACAATACTTCCCGCCCGAACCCAAACCCGCTCCCACAATTGCTCAGGGCGAGACCAAGACTGGACCGGAACCTCCGGCGAGTGTTGCTCCCAAGTTCTCAGTAACAGTCACCGTGCGAACTGCGGACGGTTCGCCTGTCCCGCGCGGAATGTACCTTATGAGCCTTTCGCAACTGGGAAACTCGGGCAACACCAGCACGCTTGGTGGTAACGATCGTGATCTCGCTGTTTACCGCGAGACCTTTAAGTTCGGTCCCGGATTTGTCCTCATCGCGGTCAGATGTCCCGGCTATGCCGAAGCGGCAAGCTCGGTTATCGATCTCCGTTCCGGTCCGAAATCACGCTCCGTCGAGTTCGTTCTCGAGCAAGGTTCGACGGTCAAGCTTGCGATTCGAGCCGAAAACGGGGCACCCATCTCCAACGCGTTGGTCGGTGTGGGCACGAATTTCAAGCTGGGTGGTATCGGAGGCGGGTGGCCTCGTGACAACATGCGCACTGACGAGCAAGGCACCGTCGCTTTGGCCAATATTGGTTCAGTCACCTACACAGTAAAGATTCGCGCCTCAGGCTTTCAGGCTGTTGAAATGCAGCGCGAATTCCAGCCATCCGAATCGGTCATTCTGCCGCTTACGCGTGGCACTCCAGTTCATTTCAACGTGGTCGATGGCAACTCAGAATTGCCTCTCGCGGGTGCACGATTTTCTACGCTGGCAACCCAGCGAGGAAATTCCCACCGTAACTATGGAGGAGATCCGCGAAACACCTATCGGGGATCTGATTTCTGGTCGGAGTACGGCCAAACTGATGCCACCGGCAAGCTGGTCGTGGATGAACTCGACGCGGATATGAAGTATGTCGTTTGTATTCAAGCAAAGGGATATGGGGTATCGATCCTTCAAGACGTGCAGGTGGGCGACCCGGTCCGCACGGTCAAAATTTTCCCGTCAATAAAACTGAGTGGCCGCATCAGCGGGAATCTGGATCTACTGCGAGAACGCGGTGCAAATTCCACCGCCAAACCGCAACGGCTATTGAAATATTCGGCATCCGCCTACGAAGGGTATTTTGATTCATCGCAGCGCGCGGTCGTGGATGACGAAGGGCGATTTGAGATCCCCGATCGCATCATGGGCGAGAAAGTCACGTTCAATCTGCCCGACCGTGATGAGACAGTGGTGGTGACCAAGTCGATCACCGATCTCAACTGGGACATTGGAGCTGCGGGCACTCCACCAACTGTTCGTGATGTCATCATACGGTTGACCGGAACCGCACCTGACGCACCCGCACGAGGGACATTAAGTGTTTGGGGAAGTCACCCGAATCCGAAGGTGCGACTGGATGCAGGCGGAAGTCACTCGCTAAGCGAGAATCAGATTGAGGTGAAAGTTCCCGTTGGCATGCGATTGTCAATTCGGGCTGAGAAGTTGATGGGATATCAGTTCGAAAACCGGCAAGTCGATGTTGCAGCAGGTGGTGAAACGCAGTTGATCGAGATTCCTGTTCGGCCGGCGGGGGGCATCTTGGCCAGGATTGTGCGATCTGATGGATCGCCGGCGACCGATGGCGTCGTGAAGGTTTTCGCCATTCAGCTGCCACCGGGAATCGAAAACGATATCAGTTTGACTCCCGATTTGGATCATGCCGCGTCCGAGATTCTGGCTTCCCTGCCGCTCGGGGGCCGATACCGGATTCTTGCTCGCGAGTTCAACCCCGATCGGATTGCATGGGCGATCAGCCCGGAGATTACATTGGATCAAGAACATCCGATTGAAAAGATTGTTCTGAAACTTCATGCTGGACGACCGGTGCCGATTCGCGTCCTACTACCCGATGGCAAACCCGCGCGGGGAATTCCTGTCGCCATCAGTGTGAGTTTCCGGCCGAATTCACGGACGATGTTCGAGACTTCTTCTGGACGAATGACTGATGATCAGGGGGTAGCACTGTTTCAGGATGTGTCACTCCAAACGGAATTATCTGGACTGAAGGTCCAACTCTACGGCGAGATCCGGTCCGCGAGTTATTGCGGATGGAAACAAGAAATTGATCTGCAAAATCCACCCGTTGTTCATCTGGCAGCCGGAGTCAAAGCGTCGGGCGTATTGATCGAAGCTTCGTCTGGAAAACCCATCCCGAATGCTCCCCTGCGACTGTTACCAGTGCACTACGCTCAGGCCAAATACTTTGGGGGGCCGCTCACCAAGACCGATCACCAGGGGCGGTTTCAGTTCGAAGGGTTGGAGCCGATTGAATATTATGCGTTCCATCATGGCTTGGATGCCGCGGGCACTATCTCGCCAACTGGTTCCGAAAGACGGGGTCAGGGCGATGTTCCCGAAGACACCAGGAAGCTGACAATACGTGGCGGAGACCAATCCATCACCTGGAAGGCAACCATTGCTCCTGGCAGCTCGCTGAAGGTTGCAGACTAACAGGAATCGGACAAAACGCGTGTGAGCCCCAGACGCCGGCTTTGCCCTGACGTTCCTCGTGATGTACCACTGGCATTCACGGTTGTGCCTCTCTAAAATGCTGAGGCTATGACCATCCCCTCAGAATCAGACAAATTCCCTGTTTCGA
>CAZQUW010000412.1:0-4514 GCA_964596215.1 uncultured Planctomicrobium sp.
GAAGCCTGCGGGCACTGTAATCAGGCCGAACAGCCAGAGCTGCCAGAGCGCCGAACCATGTCGCAGCATGTCGCCACAGTCGCCGACGCGTTCGAAGGAACCGATTGCGATGTAGGCCCCATTGGCGACCAGGCAAAAGCCGGCAAAGAAGCGGAGTAGAAAACTCCACCGCCAGCGTCTGGCCACCCGCCAGACGATCAGCGGAATGACGCACCCCACAATGGGACCGGCCCAGACCACGAAGAGCGGGCTGGGATTCTCTGCCAGGTCGGTCCTCGAAATTGTGAGCGGATGCAGCACGACCTGAGCCACCCGGCCTCCCGTCAGCCAGGCCCCAAGCACATGACCAGACTCGTGGACCGCCTGCATTCCCATCCAGGAACCAGCGAGAGTGCAGAGCCACAGGAGTAATCGCTGCATCCGACGCGCTCCCGTGAGTGACGGACTGGGGTGCATCAACTGGAAGTTGCAGAGTGTTTGATCCGGGGGGCTCTTCCGCGGGACGTAGCCGATGACTCCGTGATCCCCACCTTGCTGACCCATGGTACTCGCGGAGTGAGGAACGATTCCTTCCAGCAATCACTTCTCGTCCGGCTTTAAGAACTCGGTCGTGAACAGGTCTGAGGTCTTCACTTTGTCTGGTGCCAGCTGGCCGATTTCGACCAGTTGGTCGACGAGCGTTTGCCAGCGTTCCAGGCCCATGTGGCCGATGCCCTGAGACTTCGTGACGGTGTCCTCGACCAGCGGCTTTAATTGCTCCACACCGAAGGCGAGTGCGTCGAGCGACATCTCTTTGTTCAGACTGTGAATCAGTTCGTTCGTTTTGGTCGGTTCAGCGAGATACTGCTTCCACCCTTTAATCGAAGCCTGGACGACATGGCGCACCAGTGCTGGATCGCTTTTGACGGTCTCGTCATGGCCGATTAAACAACTGGTGTAGGGATTGAAGCCGACGTCGGAAACGAGCAACACGTGGGGATCGCCCCCTTGTTGCCTGGCCAGGTAAGGTTCGCTGAAGACGTAGCCCTGCTGTGCAAAGTCTTCTTTCTGCAGGAACTGGGCGACGTTGCCGGGATAGGGCACAATCTGCACATTCTTGAAAGGAAATTTCTTCCGCAGGAAGTGTGAAAACGCGCTGGTGGAAGACATGGCCACTGTCATGTCGTGAATGTCCTCAAACTTCTTGATTCCCGATTTTTCGTGGACCATCAGGCACCGGGGGCTCGTCTGCAGGGGAGCCATCAAGGCCACTACGGGAGCCTGTTCGGCGCGACCAAAACAAATCGGGTCGGCATTGGCAATCGCGAAGTCGACCTGCCTGGTGGCAACTTGTTGCACGACGGGAACATTGGGGCCACCGGGAATGATCTCGACATCCAGCCCGGCATCGCGGTAATAGCCATGGACCTGCGCCGCATAGAACCCGCCGTGTTCGGCCTCGGGAAACCAGTTGAGCAGCAGTTTGACTTTACGCAGCGACGCGGCGGATTTGGTATCAGCAGAGCCCGCGGTTCCGGATGGTGCGGCGGGAGATTCAGCCGGTTTAGGGGCACAGCCCAGGCACCACATTGGCAACAGGCAGGCCAACCAGGCAACTCGTGAAACCAAAGACTGGGAATTCAGTGACATGGGGTGGGCTCCTGAGGATTGGGTTGATCCCAATCGTAATGTCTGCGGAGCCAGATGTCACCAACCAGCCAGGCCGCGGCTGTGGCAGGCCGGCTCACTGCAGTCCGGGCGCGACTGCCTGTCGATTCGGAGCTTCAGCCGGCTGGCCGGGACCAGTAGTTATGCCACGTCAGATACCATCCTCAAAGAATGGCGGCGGGGAGCCCCCGCTCCCCGCCGACCGCACTCGACGTTCCCCCGTTTTTGTTAAAACACGTCGAGGTGAAAATGATTGCCCTTATAGTAGGGCATCGGTTCCATGTACGGGTTGTACCAGTTCTTGTTGTAGACTGGGATCCGACGTTCAGCCGGGTAGCGGTAGTACAAGCTGTCGTACTGCTGAGGCCGACCGAAGCTGCTGGGATAGTACACGTACGGGTAATGGTAGAAACGGCCCCAGTCGGTGGGTTGGCCCATGCCATACTGAGCGTGCGCCGCAGTTGGCGAAGCCAGTCCGCACGCCGCCCAAGCCGCGCAGGCAACCAGGCCGGCCAGCAAATATTTTCGCATGAGTTCGCTCCTTCGATGTGGCGGCACGACGCTTCCGTGGCATGCCAGGTACCAAGTATGTCAACACCGTTCGATCGTCGCTTGCAGATCGTCACGGTTCGCAGTCTGAGGATCGCCCGCCCTTCATCGTGGGATGCAGGTCAGGGATAATTCGTTTCGATCGGGGGCACGCAACAGTCGTTTGATCGCGAGAATCAGGATCGGCACGCTGTCAAGGTGGCCGCGAGCAGCATAATCATCGGCTAAGTTGCACTCGCTACCACAAGAATATCCAGCAGCATCGCTACAGTTTGCCATGCAGTTCCTGTTGGCGAAGCTGGGTAGACTGGGGTGCTCCCTCGTAGGGTTGCGGTGTCAGGCGTTTGGCTCTCCTGAGTGGGGCCTGTTCGTGCTAGAATCAGGCCGCTGCCCAAACTTGACGAATGGCCCTGCAGTGGAAGTCAGGCGATATTAAGGACGATCGAATGGCACGGATGTGGATTCTCGGTAGTTTCTGTTGTCTGACGGCGGTCTGCTGGAGTGCCGAGGAGCCTGCTGTGCCCGCTGCCGGGTCCATTCCGGTTCCGGTCGTGATCAAGACCGATCCGCTGCAGAAGCATGTGGCCTATCTGGCCAGTGACGACCTCCAGGGGCGTGGTTCGCCGGAGAGTCGCCAGTTAGCTGCCAAGTATGTCGTCACGGAGTTCAAGCGCCTGGCACTCGAGCCGCTCTTCGGCCAAAGCTACGCGCAAGAAGTCCCGGGCGTGCAGGAAGAAGACGGCACGATACCTATCTGGGGCATTAATATTGGAGCGCTGTTGCCCGGGTCTGATCCCGCACTGAAGGACGAAATCATCGTCCTGGGGGTGCACTACGATCATCTCGGCGTGCGAAACGGCAAGATCTATCCCGGGGCCGACGACAACGCCAGCAGTGTCGCCATGATGCTGGAAGTGGCGCGGCAGCTGGCATCCGGTGCGGAGCGCCCGAAACGGAGCATCGCATTCGTTGGCTTTGATCTGGAAGAGCATTTATTGTGGGGATCGCGCTGGTTTGCGGCCCATCCCCCGTGGAAGCTGTCCCAGGTCAAGCTCTTTATTACGTCCGATCTGCTGGGACGCTCACTGGGCGATCTGCCTTTACCGGCCGTGTTCGTGATGGGGAGCGAATACGGTACGGGACTCACGCCGCTGCTGAAACACCTCGATCCGCCGAAGGGGCTCGAGCTGGCTCGATTGGGGGCCGATCTCGTCGGCACCCGCAGTGACTATGGACCATTTCGGGATGAAAAGGTGCCGTTTCTCTTCTTCTCAACCGGTGAGCATCCCGACTATCACACCCCAAGGGATACACCAGACCGGTTGAATTACGAGAAGCTGGCTGCGATCTCAAATGTCATTCTGGAAGTTGTCCGCCAGTCGGCCGATTCCACGACGCCACCAGAATGGATCAAGCAACCGGCGCCTGATCTGGAAGAGGCCCGGACAATCCATCGCATTACCGACCTGTTACAAGCCGCCGATGAGTCGGGAAAAAAACCTCTCACGCAACTTCAGCGGTTTCTGGTGACTCAAACCCACAATAAGACGGGTCAAATCCTGCGTAAGGGGGAGCTGACGAAAGAGGAACGTGTCTGGCTGATTCGTTCGGCCCAGGCCTTGCTGTTTACGGTGTTTTAGAAGCCGCTGCAGTTGTGTTGCGAGCTGGCTGATTATCGGTGTCAGGTTCCCACGATGGCGGATGTTCGACTGGGATCAAAAACGGGTGATACGTCTATTTGCCGATCGATCAATGATGCACCTGGAACCCCTGATAAAACCGGTTGTGGGAAGTTCAGAGCCGCGGTATTTCAAGCGGTTGTGAACTGACGCTGAGGTTTTGTTGGCGTTTACTTGGGAGCGCTTCGCAAGATAACCCACTTCAAAACGGCAGGGACTTCTTGACTTGCTAGCGGAGCATCGGTACAAGTGAGGGTTACCGCGAAGTTTGACGATTTTTCGTCGTGTCATTTTCGCATCGGATTCAACGGCCAGCGTCAAATCGCCGAAATAGAGTTGTAAGATTTTCTGGCGGGCTTGCTGCCTGTGCGGGAAACGACTTGTTTGGTGTGCTGGACCTCAGATTCGTCCGCAAAGTGCCGCATTTAAGACGTGGAATCTAAACCGGCTGGCCCAGGAATTATTGGGCTGAGCCGCTATTGGTGTTTAAGGATTGTTTTTCTGGAAGTCGGTTATCGGGGCGTCTCGCTGGTGAAGTGCCCCGGATGTGACCGGCTAAAATGATCCAGGCCTAGGTTTAAACGAGGTTTTTGCTATCGAAACGCATCATCGGATTAACGACCAGATCCGCATTTCGCC
>CAZQUW010000413.1:0-4486 GCA_964596215.1 uncultured Planctomicrobium sp.
GCCTGCTGCCTGACATCGGCATCAACACGGGATTCTGACACTGCAAGTCGATCACTGCAGGCAGCGGAAACCTCTTTGCCAAGAACCCTGAGCAAAGCCGCACAGCACGCGGCTTGACTCAGAAACGCTTGGCTATCCACTGCCGAACTTATCGGCAATGAGGAGCGGACGATTCGCAAATCGCGCTCAGGCCGTAAGGTCCTGCGCGGTTTGCCTGATTGTTCCGATCCCCCCTGTCAGACGGCCGCAGCCACTGTAATCCTAAAGCACCGGTCCAATCGCAAAGGTGCATTGTCGGACTCGCAATAGCCTTAACTGTCTGGCGTTAAACATCGGATTGCAGTGCCGTTCCGCTTCAATGTTTCCCGCGGCTTGTGCATCACGTAAGACTAGCATCTTCTGTGACGATTAAGCGGACGAACCCCGTCAAGAGGAATCTCCAGAAAACTACAACCCATTTACTACAAACAACTTGCACTTCAAAAAATTGTGCCAAAAATGTGGCAAAAAGGCTTCCACATCTGATCGGCGTCATTTTTTGAGGTCCCGTTAAACAGATCGGGCGAAGTTTGACGAATGTGTCAAGAGAAATCTTTACGCCAATTTTTCGGATTATTCGGACTGGATTCGTTCAAGCTCAGCCGACATCAGCTGGGCCACTTGGGAATTGAGAGAAACCGAGCCAATCCCGAACGAATATCGAATTCCGATTGTCGAACACGCTCTGATCCCGATGAACCCCTCATTGGGCCGCGGCAATGGATCGCAGCAATACAGAGAGCCCGAGGGGCTAACGTCGCCAAGACTGGCGGTTGTTGAGCTGAAGCACAGGTCAAACTGTGATTGGACTGGTCAACGGCACGGTTCCAGTCGCCGGTTCATCCAGGGAAATCGCGTCATCCAGGGAAATCGCGGACAATTCCGGTGGCGAATGCTCTGTTAAAGCCAGGAAGTGGGGTGCCACGGGCTCTGCAGTGCATGTTGCGAAGCAAATGCAGCCCGGCGCAGGCAGAGCCAATGGCACCGAATCCTGAAATCTACCGTTGGACAAGGCCCTGGCGCTATCATGCTCACAAAGTCCGCGTCATTTGGCGAGCAACTTCCACCAATTGGCGAACTCACCTGGTGCCGAACAAATCTGGATACCCTTGCTTGATCGCGTTGATGCCGGCGTTAATCAGCTTCACGTCGTTGGCCGGGGAAAACATGCGACACCCCTTCTCGCGGCACAACTGAGCATATTGCTGATTGACAGTCACCACGCCCCAGGTCTTGCCCGCCTGGGCACAGGCTGCCGAGATTTGATCCATGGCAGCCAGGCACTTGGGATGAAAGAAATCGCCCGCGACCCCGAGATTTTGACTGAGGTCTGCCGGCCCCATAAACAACATGTCGACTCCCGGAACTGCGGCGATGGCCTCACAGTCGGCGATGGCCTCCGCGTTCTCAATCTGCACGATGACCAGCGTCTCGCGATTGGCCTTCTCGCAGTACTCGGCCAATCCCAGCTTGCCGAACCCGGCGTCGTAGCCCCCGTTGTTGAGACCACGGTTCCCCAGCGGATAGAACTTGCACCAGCGCACGATCTGCTCGGCTTCCTGGGCCGAGCGAACCTGTGCCGCCATCACGCCACTGGCACCACATTCAAGGCTGCGTGAGAAGGCCGCGTAATCGGTCGGGGCCAGGCGGACAAAGCTGTCCAGGCCTGCCGCACGTGCCGCCATAGTCCCGATTTCGAGGTTCTCGATCGAATTCCCGACATGTTCGAGATCGAACCAGACTCCATGAAAACCACCGTGAACCCCCAGCATCTGGATCAGGTTGTAGTGAAAGACGCGTCCCAGAGCACACACATTGACACTTTCACCACGTGCCAGTCGCGATTTCAAGGAATCCATGAGGGGTGCCTTTCAAAGGTCGTCGTTGCTCGCATCACCGGGGCCAGATGTGAATTGTGGTCGGATTGGTACGGAATCGCAACGAGCCAGACACCGCAGCCGGGACAAATGTTCTTATTTAACACCCCCCGAGAGAAAAAACTTCCGCTAGTCACATAGTTTTGACCCAACTTTGACAGTCCTGTGACAATCCGTTTTCGTGCATCGCTTAGTATTCCTGAAGCTTTGACTTCAGGCGCCAGTTGGTTCTCGCTGTGACGAGAAGACTGGTTTCCGACTTCTGCACCCAGGAGTTTTTCGCATGCATCACGAATCTGAAATTGTTCCCAATCCCGAGCGGCCGGTCGATCTGGCCGCTGGCGGAGCTGACGCGGCCGTCTTGCCGCTGCCTGGCATACTGGATCAGCCGTTAGTTGCCCCGCAGTCGAAAGCGGCCGGGCGAACGATCAAGCCGGCCTCGATGTCATCTGGTTGGGCTTCCCACTTCCCCGATGGTGTCGACTGGCCGGTAACAGTGTGGATGCTCGGCATGCACATCGGTGCTATCGTGGCCTTCTGGCACTTCAGCTGGCCCGCGTTCGCCACGTTCCTGATTCTGCATTTCGTCACGGCCTGCCTGGGCATTACGCTGGGCTTCCATCGCCTGTTGACTCACAGCAGTCTGACAGTGACGGCGCCCGTCAAGTATTTCTTCTCGATGTGCGGGATGCTGTCGGCTGAAGGCAGCCCCCTGATGTGGGTAGCCAATCACCGCAAGCATCACGCGCTGTCCGATCAGGAAGGGGATCCACATTCCCCCAATGACGGTTTCTTCTGGTCGCACATGTTCTGGTTTTATCCGAACGTTCCGCGTGAAAAGTGCATCGCGCACTTCAAGCGTTGGGCCCCCGATATGTACAAAGATCCGGTGCAACGGTTCCTGGATCGGATCTTCCCGATTTTTGCTCCGATCGTCGGTGTCGCGTTGTACTTCTTCGGCGAATATTTCTTTCAGCAGGGCCTGTCTTTCGTCCTGTGGGGCCTGTGTGCTCGCATGGTCGTCTGCTATCACTGTACCTGGTTTGTGAATTCCGCCACGCACGTCTGGGGCTACCGCAACTATCACACTTCGGACCGTTCACGCAATCTGTGGTGGGTCGCCCTGGTGACCTACGGCGAAGGCTGGCACAACAACCACCACGCCCATCAGCGACTGGCGCGCCACGGGCATCGACCACATGAAATCGACGTGACCTACATGGTAATCTGGACCCTGAAGAAGCTGGGTCTGGCTTGGGACGTGCAGGACACGCTGCCGGTCGGGAACCAGGCCAGCGATTGATTCGCGGATGGCAAACGCCCGCGTTAAGAGTATCCAGCAGCCCGGCAATCAGATGATTGCCGGGCTGCTTTTTTTTGCGACCGTGGAGTTCACTCCGACCTGTTGAGTCTTAAAAGAACAGGAGATTGCGGGACTACCAACCTGTTCGCCAATGGTCAATTGACGTATCTTACGGCAATTGATTTCCAGCCTCCCGAGGCCCGTTGACGATGAAGATTCCTTCTCAGGCTCGCAGCTACGGCGTGCAGTTCAACCTGACGCCGATGATCGATATTGTCTTCCTGCTGATCATCTTTTTTCTGGTCGCCAGCTATTTGTCAGGCTCAGAAAACCAGGAAGCGATTCAACTGGCCCAGGCCGCGGGGGGCAGTTTCAATACCCCCGAATCGCCGCGCCGGATCATCGTGACAGTGACGGCTGCCGGGCAGTTCCTGATCGGGGGTCAGGTGGTCACGATCGCGGATTTCGCAACACAGATTCGACCGGTCGGTAATGAGAAGACTGACCGGGATCTGGAAATTCGCTTACGGGCCGACAAGCGTGTGCCCTACGAACTGGTGGAACCATTGCTGGTGGAGTGCGCCAAGGCGGGCATCTCGAAGATCAAGTTCAACGTCGTCCCGGGAAGTGGGCGGTAGCAGAGTGCTCGATAGCAGAGTGCTCGACAGACCGTAGTCGAGCGGGTCTCCAGCCCCCGTCAGAGCCTGCCAGCAACCGATCCTCAAGCCGCAGACGCCTCGCGCAGCGCACGGCTCAATTGCTGCAGAATGACTCGGATGCGGGGACCCTGTTCCGGATCGAGGTCGCGGCGGCACATACTTGCGTGCAACCGATGAGCTTGATTTCAAACGGTCGCTGACAGGCACGGGCGGGCTTCAAAGCCTGCAGCACGATGCTCTGGGTACAGCGCACGACGACGGGCCTTCCCGCCGGTTCAAGACAAACGGGAAGGTCCGTATATATCAAGCTTCAGCAGCGCCCGAGCCGCCGCAACAGCGGCCCAGGTCTGCAGAAGAAGCTGTGGCTTAGATAATACCGCCGTGTGTACGGTACGGCGTGGCCAGATCTGGCAATTCCAACGCCCAGATGCGTTCCCAGATTTCTGGGATATGCCGCAGACCTTCTGAGGTGAAGATCAATTGCCGAGCTCGCGTCGAGGGTGACGACGAGTAAATCGGCATGACGCACCCAACGTTCAACGAGGCCATGGCCAGCAGCAGGGTGCAGAGTAAAAACCTACGCATCGCAAGTCTCCCGGCGGAGTCGG
>CAZQUW010000414.1:0-4390 GCA_964596215.1 uncultured Planctomicrobium sp.
TTGCTCCCTTACCCCCCGCATCCACTGTTTCGTCATTGGTCATTCATTCGTCATTCGGATTTCGGCATTCGTCATTTCCCCACCTTCCTTCTACCACCCACTCTCCCGGCCGGCCGAATCTCCAAGTCGCGTGAATTCCAGCGATCTCCGCCCTTCCCAATTTTCAAAGCCTTCCAACCCATTCAGGCACTCAGAGTTCGGGAAGATGTCGAAAATCATAGGCGCCCCCGAACTGGGAAGCAGGTCCCGCTGAGCAACGTGGCACGCTACTTGACCGTTGACCGGGCGTTAGCCACCCTGGCCCTCGGGGACCAGCAACGTTGACATCTTTTCCAATCCCCGGCGCCAGATTCCCGTAACCTGACCTTCGGTCATCCCGAGGCGTTCGGCGATCGCTCGCAACGTCAGTTTTTCCTCGTACCGCAGATTCAACACCATTTGCTGAATCTCGGTCAGCTGACTCTTGGCCTGGGCGATCCGGTCAGATTGCTCGTTGCGTTGAGCGTGCAGGCTGGGGGTGGAATGGGTCGCCTCCGGAAACAGGGCGGGACTCGGCCGGTTGGCTCCCAGTTCGCCCGCAAGTCCCGGATGATCGGGATTCCGCTTCTGAGTCCCCAGGTGATGATTGACGGCGTCGTGGCAGGCCTGACGCATGGCGGTCGCCAGCCAATGGTCGAAGGTTTCTTCCGAGTCCCCTTCAAACGCATGGATACCGCGGATGACCTTCAGGAATGCATCTTGAATCAGATCCGACTGGTCGACATGCGGCTGAAGCCTGGACGGCAGGATGCGCTTCGCCAAGGTCCGCATGTAGTCACGTCGCTGATGAAACAATCGAGCCACGGCAGCCGTGTCGCCCGCTCGAGCATCTCTCAGGTCGTCCACGAAGGGCATGAAACTCATCTCTCGCGGGGCAGCTGACGGCCCCGGCGGCAAGACGCCGTGTCGTCACTCTGCTATCCAATACGGCAGGTTACCCATGGCAGACCATGATCAATTCGTGGTGGCCATAAAGCAACGTATTCCATTTACGGCACTGTATGCCAAGTCACCAGACAGAGTATCCAACTGTATCACGCATGCATAGGCAACCTGGAATGTGTTATGCGCGGCTCTGCCCGTCGGAACACCACCGTGACTGCGGAGAATCTAAAAGATCGCGTAGATGAATGGCGCGGCCGCAGTCCCCCCCAGGACTACCAGTAATCCGACCAGCAACAACACCACGATGATCGGCGTCAGCCACCACGCTTTGTTGTGGACCAGAAAATCGAGGAGTTCCGCCAGGAGGCTCGGTTGCGGTTCGCCGGCCTGCTGCGAGAAATCGTCCGGCCGGGACTCTGCTTCTGGGGCGTGCGTGGGGACAGCAGGCTTTGAAGGGGGAACAGATTCGGTCATTGTGGCACTTCCCTGAGAATCGACATCCTGAAATTCGCCGTCGTTGATGTTCGTCGATTCTACAATCCGTCAATACTGGCGAAAATACTGTTGCTTATCGCGCGGAGCCTGATGCGGCACCCAGTACGAATTGCGTTCGGGTTGGAACTTTCGGCCCATCGCATCTCGACCACACCACCGCATGACCAATCCCATCGGAGTGATCAGCAGAAAATAGATCAACCCCATCAGTATGTGTGAGATCGTCCAGCCAATCGGAAAAGCCGCCATCATCCAGGCGACAAACAACCGCTGGGCAACGGCGGGGACGAAGAATGCGATTACCGCCAGGACGGCGCCGATACCGCCGAGCCAGCCGGGCCAGTACCAGGAACCAGTGGCTCGATACACAAAGTAGCAAACCATGGCGCAAGCCAGCGGAAACCAGATGCCGGCAAATTGCCGCAGCTCCTTCGGAGATGGCTTCCAATTGATTTCCAGCAATGCCATGCCGAGACCCTGAATGGATTAATCCAGTTGAAACTGTGCCAGATACTGATCAACCTCTTCCGGCTTCAGTCGCGGTTGATCTTCTTTTAATAGTACCACGTTCTCCAGCACCAGCACATCCATATCGGTCGCCAGGAAGCAGCGATAAGCCTGCTCGGGAGTACAGACGATGGGCTCGCCGCGAATATTGAAGCTGGTATTGATGATGACCGGTGAGCCCGTTTGCTGCTCGAAGGCCTTCAACAGCTTGTAATACCGGCCATGGCGGTCCTGATCGACGGTCTGGATGCGGGCAGAATAGTCCACGTGGGTGACCGCCGGGATCACAGAACGCAACTGTTTCAGCTTGTCGATCCCCTGCAGTTTTCCTGACTCAACCGGCAGCCGTTGTGATTCCTGAACCGGGGCGACTAGCAACATATAGGGGCTGGGCTGCTGTTCGCGGACCTCAAAATAATCCGCGACCCGCTCCTGCAATACGGCGGGTGCAAACGGGCGGAAAGACTCGCGAAACTTGATTTTGACGTTCATGACCGACTGCATCGCCGGGCTCCGTGCGTCGCCCAGGATGCTGCGCGAACCGAGGGCCCGTGGGCCAAACTCCATCCGTCCCTGGACCCAGCCGATCACCTTGTCGCTACCAATCAGCCGCGCGACCACCTGGCACAGTTCGTCTTCATCCGGATAGAAGGTGTACCTGGCACCAATCCCGTCCAGAAATTTTTGGATCTGCTCCACATCGGGCCGCGGGCCCAGCAACGAGCCGTGTTGCTGGTCGAGTGGATTCGCCTGCCGCGTGTTGTTTAACAGTTGGTACCAGATAAACAACGCCACGCCCAGGGCTCCGCCGGCATCACCCGCGGCCGGTTGAATCCAGATGTCGTCGAATGGCCCGTCGCGCAGAATCCGCCCGTTGCCCACACAGTTCAACGCCACGCCCCCCGCCAGGCAGAGCGATTTGCATTGGGTCTCTGCATGGATGAACCGGGCCATCCGCAGCATGATTTCTTCAGTGACCTGCTGCACCGACGCGGCCAGATCCATCTCGCGCTGGGTCAAGGGCGATTCAGGTTGGCGCGGCGGTCCGCCGAACAGACGATCGAACTTCTTCGACGTCATCGTCAGGCCGGTGCAATAGTTGAAATACGACTGGTCCATGCGGAACGAACCGTCGGGTTTCAGATCAATCAGGTGCGTCAGAATCTCGTTCGTATAGCGGGGCTCGCCATACGGGGCGAGGCCCATTAACTTGTATTCTCCCGAGTTGACCCGGAAGCCGCAAAAGTACGTGAAGGCCGAATAGAGCAGTCCCAGGGAATGTGGAAACCGCAGCTCGTGCGTCAACGTAATCTGATTGCCGCGACCGTACCCCGCACTCGCCGTCGCCCATTCGCCGACGCCGTCCAAAGTCAGGATGGCTGCTTCGTCGAACGGGGAGGGAAAAAAGGCACTGGCAGCGTGCGATTCGTGATGTTCGGTGAACACGTAGCGTTTTTTGTAGGCACCACCCAGACCACGATTGAGCTCCCGCGGCAGATACAGCTTTTGCCGTAACCACACGGGCATCGCCTGGAGGAATGATTGGAATCCGGCCGGCGCAAAACCGAGATACGTTTCCAGCAACCGCTCGAATTTCAGCAGCGGCTTGTCATAGAACCCGACATAGTCGATCTGCTCGGGCCGCAATCCCGCTGCCTGCAGACAGTACTCAACCGACCGTTGCGGAAAGCTGGCGTCGTGCTTCTTCCGAGTAAACCGCTCTTCCTGCGCGGCTGCGACAATCTCGCCATCGACAACCAAAGCTGCTGCCGAGTCATGATAGAAAGCCGAAATGCCGAGAATTGCCGTCATTAACGCCACACAGTGCGAGATGGTGCCAGCCGTAGGTTGAGACTGCCGCTGCGGGATAATACTCGATTTGACGCGCAGAGCTGTAGCCTGACTCTCTGAGTCGGTAGAGTTTCCGTAGAAGCGCCCGCCCCGGGAAGTCAGTTATCTGCGAAAAATGCGGCCACGGTGCCGCGGCGCTTCCGAACAGCTTGCGCTGAGCACCCAAGTGCAGAAGACTTCAACGCCGCGTTGTCGGCCGCCCCATCATATTCCCGAACGACCAATCGCGGGCACTTGCGTCCGACATCCCCACTCGCGTCAGATTAGACTGTGCCGTTTACGACGCGGGCTGTTCGGTGGCGTTCAGGCGTTCGTTGCGGTCGAAGTCGCGCAGGGCCTTGATCAGCTCGTCCATTTCGCCCTGGATGATCGTATCCAGACGGTGCAGGGTCAGGCCAATGCGGTGATCGGTCACGCGGTTCTGCGGGAAGTTGTAGGTGCGGATTCGTTCGTTGCGGCCCCCCGAGCCAATCAAAGTGCGGCGCTGATCGGCGCGCGCGTTGTGGGCCTCGGCCGTTTTTTGTTCCAGCAACCGGCTGCGCAGCACCTTCATTGCCTTGGCTTTGTTCTTGTGCTGACTCTTTTCGTCCTGAATACGGACGACGATGCCGGA
>CAZQUW010000415.1:0-4337 GCA_964596215.1 uncultured Planctomicrobium sp.
ATCGCGTGGTAATTCGTTGTTCGACATTTGGTGGATGTGTTGTAAGATGTTTTTGAGTATGTGGTTGTGGCTGTTGTTTAGGTGTCTGCTACGTGGTTTGTGAGGGGCTTGGACCACTCAGCAGAGGCATCGAGGGCCCGGTTCCTGGCAGGATTTTTGACGGAAGCTGATTTCTAAGCTAGAGTTTCAGTACGTGCCTCTCTCTTCCTTCCGCCCCTTCGTGTCCGGGTGCAATATGAAGTTTCTGCAAAATTTTCTTCACGATGCGGAAGGCGCCACGGCAGTCGAGTATTGTGTCGTTCTGTTTTTCATTATTATGGCATGTATTGCTGGAATTAATGCCGTGGGTGGGTCGAGCAATGGGCTGTGGGGCAAGAATACGACACGAATCAGTGCTTATCTGTGAATGTTGAGTGGCCTGGGGAGTCTTGCAGGCCATGGTTTTCAATTCGGGCCAGCACGTGTGCCTTGGGTAGGATTTTCCGAACTATCGATTGATCGTCAGCGGCCGTCGTCATTCTTCGCCGCTGATCTTCGCAGGAGGCGAGGATGTCCAGGTGCTGGATTGCACTGGGAGGAAATCAGGGATCAGTGTCGGAGACATTCCGGCGGGCAGCCGAATTGCTCCACCGAACTCCCGGTGTCACGGTCACTCGAGTGAGCCGACTCTATACTACTGCCCCTGTAGGGGCCGACGCTGGCGATGAATTTCTGAATGCCGCCGCGGAACTGCAGTCGACTCTTTCCCCTTTCGAGTTGCTCACCAGACTCCAGGAAGTGGAAACACAGCTCGGCCGCACGCGGACAGTCCACTGGGGGCCCAGAACGCTCGATTTGGATCTCTTAATCTACGACGAGCAGGAAGTCTCGACGCCCACGCTCACAGTCCCTCATCCCCATCTGTGGTATCGCCGGTTTGTCCTGGATCCGTTGGTGGAGATTGCGCCGGTTGTTGTGCATTGCCGCCACGGACTGTCTATGGCACAACTTCGCGAGCGATTGTTGTCTCGCCCATTGAAATGCGTCTTGCTGGGTGGGGCCTTTGGGCTGCGAAACGAAATGCAACTCCGGCTGGCGGCCGAGTATCCTCAGACCGCATGGGACGTGGCTCATTCCGCGTCGGCGTGGCTGGCGTTCTGTCTCGATGAAGCTCCGCCGGTTGCCGGGTTGCCGGATGCCAATCGAATCGATGTGCTGGCATTTCCAACGGCTCCCGAGCAGGCAATTCGCGACGTACTTGCGGCGGCGCTGGGCTCCGTTCGTCGGTTGTAGTCAGCGTCACTTTTCTGCCTGGATCAAGTGAGGTCTCGGCAGGCAGGCCGCAATTCATTGCATGGCGGGCGGCCTGGTGGGGTGAGCTGACGCGTGTGGATGTTTGAGACTTCCTGTATTCGAAGTGGCAAAGTCGTCATCGTGGCCCAAATGGCAATGAGTGGTCGTTCTTGCGATGTGGCAGTGCCCTGCCCTGTGCCATCGGCACGAACACTAATGCGACGTGCGCGTCCGGTACCCAGTCGCAGCATGGTACGGCCGCCCCGTCGTCAAATCCAACGAGTATCGTGCTCTTGGTAGTCGTACTGATCGGGATGGCAGTGTTCGGAGTTCAATATTTTTTAAGATTTCGGCGTCGCGGCTCTAGCGGACGGTTGCCCGGCGAGTTAAATATCAGCAGTAATTTCAATAGGCATATCTCGATCAGTGTACTAAGCGCCACAGATGTCCCCTCCCCAGTATGTTTCGAAGGAGTTGAGCGACATGCATCCTCAGATTGTTGAAGCATTTACGGCGTATCAGGCGGATTCCGATTTGACTACGGTGTCTCGCCTGCCGCGCGAATCGGAGATATTGGCGCCGCTTTCCCAGATTCTGTGGGGTACCGATCAACCGCTGGTCGCCGTTTCAACCGTCAGCAAGTCGCCTCCGTTCGACTTGGGAGCGCTGGGGGCGGGGGTTGTGAGCGATGATCCCCGGTTGCTGACCCTGGCCTGCGCGTTGAGCCACTAGGACGCCGGGCAATTAACGACTTACATCCAGGTAGCGGTAGCTGCCGCGATGGTCTCGAGACAGTTGTTCCAACCAATTGAGTGAACTGAGCTTGGCACCGGTTCCAAATTCTATCACGTGGATTTGGACTCGTTTGCGATTCGCCTGCTTGAGATCCCACAGGTCCCTGTAAGATAACTCAGGCGTTTCACCGTCGGTCAGGAAGAAGATGACGTCGGGATTCAATTTCAGCGCCGCCTGCAAGGCTGGTTTGTGGACCGTTCCCCCGCCAGTTTGCTGGCTGAAGATGAATTGCCGGGCAAATCTCAAGTTCGCATCAGTCGCCATGAATGTCTCTTGTCGACCATTCGTCATGGGATGCAGTTCGGAATCGTAAAACAGGATCTGAAACCGCTGGGTGACCTTCAGCTGTCCCAGGCTGGCGACCAGTTCGTCTCGCGCCGCGCCAATCGAGTCCTGTTCGTCCATGCTGCTGGACGAATCGACGACGTAACAGAACAAATTGCCCGTGGCGCTGATTTCAAAAAAGCTGGTCCCTGCGGACGCTCCTGTACCACGGCCAGCCTGCGCGGTCGCAGTGCCGGTACCGGCCCCGGTCCCTTCGGGTATTTCCGTTAACGCACTCGTGCTTGCCACCGCGTTTTGTAGCAACTGGCCATATTTTCGTTTGATCGATCGACGGTCGTTCGAACTTGCAACAGGGGCCGGCACCGCGAGGCCCTCCACGGGTTCCTCAGGGGGCTGAATCGGCGGGGCGGCATCCGCGGTGGACTCAGTGGATTCGGCCTGATACGCGGTGGGCGGGGGTTCGACGACGGATTCACGATCGACACTCAGTTCGAACGCCTGCACTTCAGAAGAATCTTCGAGCTCGGTTCCAGGGTGTCCTGGACTTGCCTCGCTGCTGAATGTGGTAATCAACTGCAGCGGTTTGCCATCTCCTCCAACTCCATCTCCAGATGGGTTCGTAGAGCGATCGAATCCGTACACGAGGCAGGCGCAGATGGCAGAGTGTACGCACACCGATATCAGCCAGGCAGGCAAAGCCTGCAGCGAGTATCGCACTGCGGCGCGCGGCCGCTGGATGGACAAGCCAAAGTCCCGAATCACGAGAGTCTCGCACAACAAATTGGACGGAAGTGAGTGAGAATTGCATGTGGAGGGGAGAAATGACTGACGCGTCCGGATCGCATTGACTGACTTACGGTAGTGCAAGCTGATGAGCCCCTCCCGCCTCCAGATCCGAGGTGCGTGTTTAGTCGGGCACTCGCAATCGGTCAACGTGAAATTCATTGGAATTTGCAGGCTGATGCTGAGGTTACGGTCTCGCCCCCATTAAGTCGCCGTTTTGCTGAAGACGAAGTGTCGATTTCCGGACCTCGATCGTCACGTATGATCACGTCCCAAGGCCTTTGTTCCTAAAGAGTTGGCTCAAATAGGCGATCTAGAGGGAACTCCCCTTGATTCGTTCGGCAGAACTTCTACGATGGGAAAAGCTAGTGATGTAATTACCTCCACATGCCACTTGGCGTATGGGCAAGTGTACATATTTCACGCTCGTCGGCTTGTGTGTTGATGAGGATTCTGGCGGAGGTTGTACCGTCGCATGTTGCTGTATGATTTCGAGAACAGTCCCGGCTATTGGATGGTCATTACGACGCGCGCCATTCGCCGCGGAATGGAAGCAGAGCTGGCCAATGAAGGCATCACGCTTCGTCAGTGGGAAGTGCTGGCTTGGCTGACCATCGAAAATGGTATGGCGCAATCTGAGTTGGCAGACCGGCTCGGGATCGAAGCACCCACCCTGGCGGGAATTCTGGACCGCATGGAGCGTGATGGCTGGGTCGAGCGCCAGGCCTGTTTGCACGACCGCCGTAAAAAGCGTTTGCGGGCAACTGCCAAAGCACACGCGGTCTGGCAACGCATGGCCGAGTGTGCCTACCGCATGCGGGCCAAATGTACCGAAGGCATCTCGCCGGAAGAGCTGCAGCAGCTGAAATCGGTGTGCGAGCGCATTCGGGCGAATGTCGATGTCGTCGTGCCCCAGGTTGCTGAGACCAGGACCACCGATGTCGGCGACTGTGTACCTGTGCCCGAGACCGAATCTGAGGTTGCGCCAGTCGTAGCGCCGTTGACCACCACGAAGCTGTGATTCTGGTCCGGTTTTCTTTTTCTGCTTCTTCCGCAGGGGCCTGCGATGAAGAAGTATCGGGGCGCCTGAATTCCATTGCTGAATTCGCCATCCGCCGGCGTTAACGAATTGGCCGAGGCACACGCGGCGCAACAAAAAAATCCGTTGTCGATTGCCGGCTTCCCGGCAACAGACAACGGAT
>CAZQUW010000416.1:0-2249 GCA_964596215.1 uncultured Planctomicrobium sp.
ATTGGCGATGCTGCCCATGTGATGTCCCCTGTGGGTGGAGTGGGTATCAACTATGCGATTCAGGATGCGATCGAAACGGCCAATGTGGTGACGACTCCCCTGCGGACTCGCCAACTGACGGAAGCCCATCTGGCAGAAGTTCAGCAGCGACGGGAGCCCGCCGTGAAAGCCATTCAGCGGTTCCAGGGGCTTGTGCAGGACCGCATCGTGAAGACAGCACTCGTTCAGGACCGGCCGTTCCGCTTACCCTGGGTGGTCCGCCTGTTACTCAAGCTGCCCGTCGTCCGCAATCTTCCTGCAAAGATGATTGCCTTCGGCATCTACCGGGCCCGTATCCAGGATGACTAACGGAACGCACGGCGGCTGATAACCGGCGAATTGAGGCCGGTTGGCATGACTTGGCGGTCCGGGCAACGCACCGGGCAACGCACCCGGCACCGCGGCTCGTCCGGCGGCCCCCTCTGGCTTGAAGAAAACTTGTGGCGTAACGCCGACAGGGACCAAAATCGATTTGCGCAATGACGCAGACATTCGGAATGCGACAGCTGCACTCGTCGACACCCGATTAATTTCCCCGTGGTGTCATGTTTCATCTCTCATCGTTCCGTCTTCGTGATAACCTTGCCGTACAGGATGGTCGGTGAGGAGTTCGCCTTAGTGAACTTCCTGCTCCCTCCCCAGTGCCAGTTTGCCTGTCCCCTTCGATCTGGAGTGTCTTCATGAACCGACACATTGTGCTGTTTGTAGCGATTATCGTGGTTGTCCTTTCTGAGCTATTGAGTGGCCAGGAAACGCAGCGGATCGCGCCTCCACCCCCCGGCACTGTCGACACCCGCGCCAAAGATAAACTGGCCATCCGCGACACCCTGGTCGCCTTCGCGAAGGCCTTTGCCTCGCGCGATGCCAAGCAGGTCGCCGCGTTCTGGACGGCCGAGGGAGAACACCAGACAGCACACGGACTCACCGTCCGGGGCCGCGCGGCGCTCGAACAGGGCTTCAGTGAATTCTTCGCCCAGACCCCCGAAATTCAGGCCGAACTGGCACCCAAGGCCCTGCGGTTCATTTCGAAGGACTCTGCCATCGAAGAGGGTGTCGTGACCGTCCGCAAGGGAGACACTGGCGCTCCCAGTCATGCGAATTACACCGCCTTCCTCGTCCGCGAAGATGACCGCTGGCGCCTGGCAATCCTCAGCGAAACACCTCACAACGCGGAATCGATCAGCGACCTCGACTGGTTGATCGGAGACTGGAAGTCGTTGAGCAATTCGGGGGCCGAAATTCATACCAGCTATACGTGGGATGCCAACAAGAAGTTCATTCACGTGCAGTTCTCGATCAAGGAAAGCCAACGGGCTCTCAGTGGCAAACAGGTCATCGGCATCGATCCGGCCACGGGGGCGATTCATTCCTGGACGTTCGAAGCAAACGGTGGCGTCGGTGAGGCCGACTGGAGTCGTGATGGGGACCATTGGGTCCTGGACGCTGGCGGTACGCTGCCGGATGGACGGGTGCTGACGGAAACCAATATCCTCCGCCGCATCAACCACGACACCTTCACCTGGCAGTCGACCGACCGCATGTTCGATGACCACTCGGTGACCGACCTGGCACCGGTCAAAGTCACCCGGATCAAGTCGGAAAAGTAGGCCAGCCGGAAGTTCGCCGCGCCTTTCTTCTTTTTTCGCATCACCTCTCAGCAGGCAGTAGTTCACATCATGTACCTGAAGCAAATCGCGTCGGCAGCGCTGGTAGTCTCGTTGATGATTCCGGATTCGTTGCTCCTGGCACAGCGTGGGGGAGGCGGCCGTGGAGGCGGAGCCGGGGGTGGCGCCCAGCGCGGTGGAGGTGGCGGTCCGGGTGGAGCTGGTGGTGCTTCCCGCGGTGGCGGCGGAGGACCAGGTGGTGCTGGCGGTGCGTCGCGAGGTGGGGCCGGGGGTGGTTTCGGGGGCAGTTCGCGGGGTGGTGCCGGTGGTGCTGGTGCGGGAGGTGAACGCAGCGGATTGGGCGGCGGATTGTCGTCCCGCAATACCGGTGCGGGCGCTGGTGCGGGTGCTTCGCATGGCAGTGCCGCCATGGGCCCCTTCAGCCATGGAGGCGGGGGCGCCAAAGCCGGCGGGGCCGGGGGTGCTGCCAGTGGCGTCGGCCTGAGACCCGGTGCGGGAGCCGGGGCGGCAGGCACTCGAGCTGCGGGCGGTGCCGGGGGGCGGGCCAGTGGGATCGGTGTCCGGCCCGGTGCAGGTGCCGGTGCG
>CAZQUW010000416.1:2349-4232 GCA_964596215.1 uncultured Planctomicrobium sp.
CAGGTGCCGGTGCGCCAGGTGCCGGGGGCGCGGCCAGCGGAATTGGTGTCCGTCCAGGTGCGGGCGCTGGTGCTGCGGGCGCAGGTGGCCCCGCCAGCGGAGTCGGGGTCCGGCCTGGTGCCGGTGCGGGCACAGCGGGCGTCGGCGTCGGGGCCGCAGGTGTGGGCGGTCCGGCCAGTGGTGTCGGCTACCTCCCCGGGGCAGGTGCCGGGGCAGCGGGAACCCCCGCGACCAACGCTGCACAGCGCGCTACGGGGACGTATTACAACTCCCATGCGGCACTCGCGACACAAGCCACTGCAGTCCGTGCGACAGCCGTCTATCCCACGTACAACACCGCCGTGTATGCCGGCTACCCGAATGCCTGGCCGGCCAACAACCTGGCGTACAACTCGGTCTACTACAATCCCGGCTATCGTGCCGTTGCCGCACAAATCGGCCTGCCCGGGACGCCGGTGCTCTATGACTACGGCGGAAATGTCGTCGCACAGTCGGGCACCGTCTATGTGAATGGGGATGCCTCGGGGACCTCGCAGGAATACGCCAGCCAGGCCAGCCAGATCGCCAGCACCGGACAAACCGAACCCGATGCCGATTCCAAATGGATCCCCCTGGGGGTTTTCGCCATCGTCGAGGGGGACCAGACCAGTTCCGACGACACCTTCGAACTCGCGGTTAATCCCCAGGGGATCATCCGTGGCAACTATCACAATCTCCGCAGCAATGAAGTCATCAGTCTCTCGGGTGCAGTGGACAAGATGACGCAGCGTGCCGCCTGGACGATCGCGTCGGACAAGTTCCCAGTCTACGAAGCGGGAATTGCCAACCTCACCAAGGACGCCACGCCGCTGTATGTCCACACGGATGAGAACCAATCGCACCAGATGACCCTGATTCGGCTCAACCAGCCGGAGCAGTAGGCTTCCGCGGTCACAAGGCTGGTCCTGGATAAAACGGTGCATGATGTGACTAGCTCTTTACTCATATTGCCAGCGTGACGGGCAGCGGCCACCGGCGTACTTCTGCTTGTGCTTTAAGAACGTTTGATTTGGGATTGGGTGCCACTGGCTCGGCCATTGCCGGGTGTCATGTGTCCCGCGAAACGCACTGGCCGAGCCAGCGGCACCCGATTTCTGAGCTTTGACAGGTCACTGACATGGCCGTCGGTGCCGCTTCGTCGGATGACACATTGTCCTGAGCCCCTTCCTGAACCAGTAACTCGAATTTCGACATCGCATGGACGAACAACAGCAAATTCAGGCGTTCCTGGGCGGCACACCGCATGCCGTCGTCGGTGCTTCACGCGATCGGGCGAAGTACGGCAACAAGGTCTTGCGGGTCTTCCTGCAAAATCAGCGGGCCGTGTTTCCCGTGAACCCGAACACCGATCAGGTCGAAGGTCTGAAGTGCTACCCGGACCTGGGCTCACTGCCACAACCCGTGCACGGCGTCAGCATTATCACTCCCCCGTCAGTTACGGAGACCATCATTGAGCAGGCTGGCCAACTGGGGATCAAGCACGTCTGGCTGCAACCGGGAGCCGAAAGCAACCGGGCCGTCGCCAGTGCGGCCAAGTGGGGCATAAACCTCATCGCGGGCGGCCCCTGCATTCTGGTTGCCCTGCACTACCACGAGTGACGAATTCCGACAATCGGTCGCACGAGTTCGATTTCCAGCGTCACGCAATGACGAGATACCAGCCGGAGCGTCAGCAAGGGGATTTCCCCCCGGGGCTCACAAAGAATCCACTCGCTGGCGCTGCGGGCTGGTTATTGGGCCGACACTGAATGAAATTCTTTGACTTCTTTGCTCCCTTACCTTCTGTAGCCTGACTCTCTGAGTCGGGAATATTCCCGCGTCGAACGACCCGACTCGGAGAGTCA
>CAZQUW010000417.1:0-1363 GCA_964596215.1 uncultured Planctomicrobium sp.
CCCGTCCCGCGCCCCCCACGAATCGCAGTCCGATCGTTCCGCGGCCCTGTCACGGGGGGAACGGCGCGCGGCACATTCTTTTGCCACGGGCCCTGCAGATTCTTCACGATGAAGGTGGCCATTAAACGGGCCGCAAGACGATGGCCTTCGGCTGAATAATTCGCGGAATCCTGCTGATACAGATCGACGGCCAGGGGTTCAGCCTGGATCGCCGGGGAGAGATCACAGCACCAGATCTCGTGATCTTCGCAGAAGGTCTGGACTGTTTTAAACGGAGCCCGGTTGCGATACACGACGCCGTTGCCGACTCCCACTGCCGTACGCACTCGCTCGCCATTGCTGGCGGTCGTCGCCACCTGCCAGGGTGCCGGATGGATGCCCACCAGGAACGTCCCGCCGATCCCTTCAGCCTGGTCCCGCGCCGGCAACATCCCTTCCAGACTTTGTTGAATATAAACGGACCAGTCGGGGGGCTGATCCTGCAGCCACGCGTACTTGCCGGTGGGGCTGTCGATTTCCTTGGGAGGGGGCGGCAACACGCGCCCGGCCCAGACCTGGCAGCCATGCCGCAACGCGAACTGCGGCAGCAGAAACAGGTCAACAATCTGCTGACGTTCGCGCTGCCGCGGCGGATCCAGCAACGGATGCGAACAGCCCAGCGGCTCGTTGGTACCACCCATCGTCGTATAACGGCGATAGCAATAGTCATCCCAGACGTCCGACATGTCCCAGTTCAGGATCACCAGATCGGGCTGCGACGCCATCAGTTTCTGTTTGAACTGCAGGGCACTCAGTAACGGGCAATAGTCCGGCGTCCCGGCATTAATGACTTCAATCTTCAACTTGGATCGCGTCTGCAGTAGCTCCTGCAGTTGTTGGCAGAAGGTCTCGGCTTCAGCGACATCGATCGCCGCGGTACGTTCATCACCCAGGCAAATGATGCGATACGTTTCCGCCGGTTTCGGCACAGCGATTTCCTCGCCCCGCAGTCCCTGGCTGTTCGTGTGGAACTCGAAGTCGGGTTCCTGGCCATGTGCGGGGACGTTCATTCGCAGCAGCGGCTTGAATTCGTGATGGCAGAAGCGCGACTTCGTCAGCAGCCCCTGATCAAACAGCTCGCACCGCGTGACCTGGCCGGTGTGGGAATCGTAGACGCGTAACCCAATTTCAAAAAAGCATACCAACACCACGAGCACAATGAGTGCTGTGGCGATTTGCTTAATCGACCTGAGTAACGAGCGCAACATCCTTGAGAGCCCCGGACCATCCATGGCCACTGTGCTTGAACGGCCGGGATTCTACGCCGTTTGTGAAATTGGGTAAATAGGTATTAAGTGACGCCCTGGCCACGAGATACGGCAAG
>CAZQUW010000417.1:1463-4207 GCA_964596215.1 uncultured Planctomicrobium sp.
AGCGGGTCCACATCAATCACATACTCCACGTCCTTCCCCTGCGGCAACTTATCCTTCACTCCCCGCCACAGGGTCTGGATCATTTCCAGCGTCGGAGCCGACAATTGAAAGTGATAGCGATACAGGGCCTTCAACCGCGCCAGCGGAGCCGGGGCCGGGCCCAGGATGCGCACCGGTGAGCTCGTCTCCAGGGCCACCTGTTTCAAATGCTCGGCCATGGCCTTGGCCGTTTGCTGCACGGTTTGTTCGACGGGCCCCCGCAGAATGACACGCGTCAGTTGTTGATAAGGGGGATAGTTCATCTCCTGCCGCACAGCCAGTTCGCGGCTGGCGAAGCCCGGAAAATTGTGTTGGGCCGCCATCTGGATCGGCATCTCACCCGGCGACGACGACTGCACCAGCACTCGCCCCCCTTTAATGCTCCGCCCCGTCCGGCCGGCCACCTGGGCAATCAAATGGAAGGTCCGCTCGCTGGCCCGAAACTCGGGTTGATGCAGCAGCGTGTCGGCATCAATCACTCCCACCAGGGTCACATTCGGAAAATCGAGCCCCTTGGCGATCATTTGCGTGCCGAGCAAAATGCGGATCTCGCCCGCTCGAAAGCGCTCCAGTGCCCGGTCGTGGCTCCCCGCACGCTGCATCGAATCGCTGTCCATCCGCAAGCAGGGGTAATTGCGGAACCGGGCTTTGACCTCGGTCTCCAGCCGTTGCGTCCCGGTCCCCAGACCTCGCACGCCCGCATGTCCGCAGTGCGGGCAATGTGTGATGAGCTTCGAGCGGTAGTCACATGAATGGCAGATCGCCTCGGCCTGGTCCTTATGCCAGGTCAGCGTGATATCACAGTGCGGGCATTTCACCCCGGCACCACAGGCCCGGCACCACAACACGGGCGAGTAACCCCGCACATTCAAGAACAGGATCACCTGGCCATTGGCGTCCAATGCGACCTGCATCGCATTCCGCAGCGCCCGCCCGATTGAAGCCCCCCCGTTCAATTCAGGATCGTTCCGCACATCCACCACCATGACCGGCGGCATGGGCAACCCTTCCACCCGCCGCGGCATGCTGACCAGCTGATCCTCGTTCTGGAGGGCGCGGCGCCACGATTCCAGGGTGGGTGTTGCCGACCCCAGGATGAGCGGAATCTGTTCCAGTTCCGCCCGTTTCCGAGCCACCTCACGCGCATGATAACGCGGCGTCGAATCCTGCTTGAACGTGGTCTCGTGCTCTTCATCAATGATGATCAAACCAAGATGCGGGCAGGGGGCGAAGACCGCGCTGCGGGCTCCCACAACAACTTGCACCCGCCCCTGGGCAATCTGTTGCCAATGCCAGTGACGTTCGGCGTCCCCCAGATGACTGTGCAGGACGGCCACCGAAGGAAACCGGCTTTGAAAACGCCGGATCGTCTGCGGAGTCAGACTGATTTCCGGCACCAGCACGATCGCCTGCCGCCCATAACTGACGACCTCACGAATGGCCTGGATATAGACTTCCGTTTTGCCGCTGCCCGTTACACCATGCAACAGCAGCGTGCGATGTTTACCGCTCCGCAATGCCGTGTGAATAATGTCCAGCGCTCTGGTCTGATCAGGATTCATCTTCAGATCGACTTGAACGGCCCCGTCATAGTCGGGCAGGCTGAAGTTGCCGGCCCGAACCTTCACCCCCTCAATGAGACCCTTCTGACGCAGGGCGTTCACCGGAGCCGTACCGCAGCGGGCAGCCTTCGTGACTTCATCCATCGGCACGGGAGCCGTGGCCAGGCTGAGAAAGTCGAACACCGCCACTTGCTTGTCCGTCAGCTTCAAACTGGGCCGCTGCTCCCGCGCGGTCGCGCTGAGTTGAATCAGCGTCACCATCCGCGTCCCCGACTGATTCTTGACCCCCGCTGGAATGACCGTCTCCAGCACCTGGCCCCAGCCGCACAGGTAATGCTCCCCAATCCAGCGGGTCAGTTCGAGCATCCGCGGGGTCAACAGGGGGAACTCATCGACGACCGACGTCAGCATTTTCAGCCGCGCCCAGTCTGCGGCGCTCCAGGTCGCGGGAGGGCGAGTCAACCCCACGCAATACCCGACCTGCGTCTGATTTCCGCGCCCAAACGGCACCTGCACACGCTGGCCAGCCTGCAACTGGCCGCGGATGTCATCAGGAATGCGGTACAGAAACGGCTTGTCGATCGGCAGATTGAAGACAACTTCCGCACAGATCACATCGCTTTGATCGGCGATTTCCCAGGCGGGCAGGGGATCAGGAAAATCCTCAGGCTGAAATAGGTTGTGCTGTTTCTCGCGAGCCACGCCGAAAATCCTTAAGACTTCACCGCGAGAACATCCGCAGCGAATTCAGGATTATACCCGACAGACCCCTCACTTCAGGAGTCGGCTCGACGATTTTTCGAAATTGATCTCGACCGTCACGACAACCTACTTCCGTCGATTACGGACCAGATTGAACAAGCTCCCCAGCAATCCACGACCTCCGTTGCGATGACGATGACCAGCCGGGGCCGCGTCCGCAGCCGGCCCCGAAACTGGCAGATGATCGGCAGCTGCCTCTGAGACTCCCCCCACCAGGATCGTCGGCGCCGGAATCGAAGCGGCCGAACTGTCGCTCGCTCCCAGCGTGTAAAACACCTGGTCGTTCACCGCATCGCCCACACTGTCAGCTGAATCGCTCGCGTCGTCGACATCCCCTTCAGACACCGCCGCCGCCACCGGCAGCCGCCGCGTTCCGACATC
>CAZQUW010000418.1:0-4181 GCA_964596215.1 uncultured Planctomicrobium sp.
AGATGGTTCAGCATCTTGACCGAGGCTTCGCGTTCGAGGCGGTTGGTGCCCAGCCAGGTTTCGTAGCCTCCCAGATCGTGGTGCCGCGGGGTGGGCAGGTAGCCGAAGTAGCCGTGGGCAATCGATACCAGGAAGGCGGGCTTCAGGGCGCTGCGGTCTTTGAACTCCAGGCCGATCTCGACAAATACTTCGGTCGGCATGCTGCCGATCGCCACCGAGTCAATCCGCAGGACCTGCAGCGGTGTCGGCACCGTCTCGGCCGCCTGGGCCAGGTGCTGGGTGCGGTCGGCGTAGATGGCGGACAGGTCCCACGTGGCGCGATCTTTCGGGGCGGCATCCAGGGTTTTCTTGGCCCAGGCGAGCTGCTCCTCGGTCGGACGGCGTGAGCCAATCAGCGGTTCGCGGTAGCGGGCATCCAGAACGACTTCCTGGTTGTACTTGAGATCCTTCAATGCGGCCTGCACCTTCTGGGCGACGTCGTGGGCCACGAAGCGCATCTGCTCGTACTTGGGCTTCCCGGGACGCGGCACCTTGAAGCTGATATTGTTGATGTCGCCGCTGGTCCCGTTCGCCAGCATGGCGACAAACGGCGGCGCCTGGTGATCGAGATTCTGCAGGCGCGTCAGCTCTTCACAAAACACGGCGAAATAGTCGGCCGAGATCTCACCGTCACCGACTCCCCCGACATAGTGCAGCGAATAGGCTGCATACAGGGCAATCGGTTTGCCGTCGAGTTCGCGCACGGACAGGAACGAGACCACCGGGTCGACCGGGCCCGCGGGTTCGGTCAGGTTCGGGCTGCCGGCCGGCGGGTTCATTTTGACGAGATCCGAGCCGCCGAACGGATTGGGGGGCATCGTTCCCGGGCGCATGTACCAGCGGCGGTTGAAGACGTGCTCGGGAGCTTCCGCGGTACCGAAGGCAATCTCGGCCGGCCGCAGGAGCTTGATCGCCCGCCGTACGCCGTCGGCGATCCGCCGGGCGACGAACTTCTGGTATTCGTCAAGGACCTGTTCGTTCTTGTAGCGGCTCTCGCCGAGAGCCGAAACGGCCGAGTGTGTGTGAGTGGAACTGATCAGGACGTTCTCGCGTGGCATGCCAGTTTCAGCCTGGATCAAGCGGCGTGCTTCATCACTGACACTGCGGTGCATCCCCAGGAGATCGCAAATGACCAGTGCGACCCGCTTCTCGCCGTTGTCCAGGACCAGGCACCGGGCGTGCAATTCATCGTGAACGTGGGTGGCCGGATAAGGTTTGAAGCCCCCGACAATATTGCCCCCCAGCGCGGGGGTGATATTGCTGGTGGCGGCACCGGCCTTCAGCGGCCCGGGTTTGGCGGCGGCTTCTGCCGCGGCCGTGCAGGTGAAGAGGCTCCCGATAATCAGTGTGAGCAAGATGCGCATCGTGGTGATTCCGCAGGGGGGTGATGGGGAAGGTTTAGAGGCCATTGTAGCGGAATCTCGTCCGAGTTCCCCTCTGCAGCGGGGCGACAGGGGTGCTGAAACGTCTGAGTTCGCCGCACGCGGTTGGTCATACTTCATCGGGATTCGGCTGCTAAAGACATATTGACACAGAAGTTTCCCGCCGCTTGTAACCTCGGTCGAGGCTGAAATCACTTCTAGTGTGGCGGAATCAAGACGCCCGGCCTGCGGGGCGGTGCTCGGGGGTGGCGTTTTTGCGAATTCCCTGATTTCACCCGCGATTGGACTCGTCGACGCGTGGGGGGTCTTTTAAGCTGACTGATGGAAATTGAACCGATTTTGGCAGTGAAGCGTTTCGCGAAGTTTCGCTCGTCAGAATTCGGAAAGCGATATTCGGGAGACTCCGTGCAGCGGGCATAACCTGCGGTCCCATTGCGGGATAGGGATTTTGCCGCGTGCTGTGAAGGGGGCTTCCGCCCGGCCGTAACGTGAACACCCATGAGCCAAGATTGCGCCAGCTGGATTGATCCCCCCGGGAACTGGCTTCCGGAGGTTTCTCAAAAGATCTGGGTGCAGATTGAACACAATCTGCAGTCGTGGGGGAACTTGTTGCTGGCTCAGGAAGCGACCGCGGGTGAAGCCGAGCGGCGGAAGCTGGTTCTGACGGCCGATAAAGAAGATATTGAGCAGACATTGCAGGGTCAGGGGGATGCCTACGCGCGGCTGGTGGCCCGGTATCAGGGTGAAATCGGCCAGTGGTTGTGGCGGTTCAGCCGCGATCGGACCGTGTGGGAAGAACTGGTGCAGTCGGTCTTTGTCGAGGCTTACCTGCATTTAGGGCGGTTCCGGCATGAAGCGCCGTTCCTGCATTGGCTGCGGAAGATTGCGACGCGGGTCGGTTATCATCATTGGCAATTACAGGCTCGTCAGCGGCGGCGGAATGTGCAGTCGCTGGAGATCGATCCGGCAACCGCCGCGGTGCCGGATGTCTCGGAACAGCAGGACGAAGCGGCCCTGTTGCATGTGCTGCTGAATCGACTGCCCCCCCGGGATCGTTTAGTTTTGACATTACTGCATATTGAAGAACGCAGTGTCGCGGAAACCGCGCAACTGGTGGGCTGGAGCCAGGTCATGGTGAAGGTCCAGGCGTTTCGGGCCCGTAAGAAGTTACGTGATTTGTGGCAAAGGAGGGGGCATGAGCACCTCTGATAAGATTGATCAATTGTTTGCCGCCGCCCGGCGGGAAATGGCCCCGCAGGTAGACGTTGTCGACCGCGTGATGGCCCGCTTACCCGGCCCGTCGGCGGTCATTGTTCCCGATTTGGAGGCGGCGGACTGGATCGGGGCGGGTGTCTCGACCCTGGTTGCGGCCTGCTGCTTGTGGCTGGCGATGCCGTTGTGGAGTTCCTCCTGGCCGGAATCGTTGAGCGCCTGGCATCCGCTGGCCGCCATGTTGCACCAGTTGCAGTAATCCGCACGAATCCCTCGGAGCAATCGTAGCCTGACTCTCCAGAGTCGGGCGAATTCCTGGATGCTGGTCGAAGTCGCAGCTGTCTCATCAGGTGCCCGACTCTGGAGAGTCCGGCGACGCGGTATGTCGTGTTACGGAGTCGTGTGACAAGGATCCGAGGCTGTTTTCCGGAGGGTTCGCGGTGAATCAACCAGGATCTGGCGTGACTCAGGTGTTAGAAGCGGGCTCAACGAAGATGGAAACTCCTCCCCTGAATCTCACGCGGTCGCGCCGCCCGCTGCGCGCGCGGCTGGCTCGTTGGGGAGTGATGCTGGTCATTTTTCTGGCTGGCGGCGTCGCGGGCTATAGCATCGGGACAGTGCGGTTCTTCGAGTACGACGTGCAAGCCACGGGGGTGCTGAACCAGCCCGACAAGTTCACCGAATACCTCCTCGGCAAACTCAAAGTCGACCTGAGCCTGACCGAGACTCAGTATCCGGAAGTCGCGAAGGTGATCGTGCGCCACCACGAAGCGTTTGAGAAAATCAAACGCCAGACTCAGCCGCTGTTCGAAAAGGAAATGGCGCAGCTCGAACGCGAGATGCAGTCGATTCTGACTCCCACCCAGTGGAAGCGGTACAAGGAGCAACTGGACCGGATGCGAAATCGTTTCCGTCGCGGTCCGCCCCCGCCGGGTGGTCCGGGGCGAGGCGGCCCCGGTCGCGATTATCGTGGCCCCGGGTTCGGGCACGGCGATCGATCGCACGATGGCAAACGGCCACCGCGTGATTCCAGTTCATCGGGTCGCCCCGAGCAGGACGCACCCAAGACGGAATCGCCGCTGAAGGTCGAACCGGCCAAGGCTGCGCCGGCTGCCGAACAGGCCGCGGAGTCGAAGCCGTCTCCTTGAGCAGCCAGTGCTCCACAGCGTCGTAGCCTGACTCTCCCGAGTCGGGCGAATTCGGTCGCGTGCAAACGCGCCGCCGCACTCCCGGGCAGTTTACCGCCGCCGCCCGCTTCTCTATCCAGCTTCGCCGAGTGGCGATTTCTGCTGAGTTACCCCCGCTGATCGCGGAAAACCTGTCTCCCAGTTCGGGGAGCATCATGTGGTAAAAAAAGATCGTAAGTGCCACACAAATAAACTGTTGCGCCGACTCGAAAGTCTGTTGGGAAGCAAAAACGACGGAATTGGGTCCCACGTGGCGATTCGGTCGCTGGTGACGCGTGTGGGATTATGGGGAGGGTTTGTCCGTGGTCCGTTGTCCTTAGTCCTTGGTTGGGTTGAGGGAATGCGTGTTTGAACGGTGGAA
>CAZQUW010000419.1:0-4177 GCA_964596215.1 uncultured Planctomicrobium sp.
GGGGGCGGTAATGGCGACCAGTCCGGCCAGTGCGCCGTTCAGGGCCATCGTTGCCTCCCACTTTTTGAAGATCAGCTTGGCGGTAATCATCGCTGTGATGCAACCAGCAGCGCCGGCGGCGTTGGTGCAAAGCGTAATCATGCCAATCAGTTTTGGGTCGGCAGTCCCCATGGTGCTGCCCGGATTGAATCCGAACCAACCCATCCACAGGATGAAGACGCCGAGCACCACGATGATCAGATTGTGCCCCGGAATCGCCATAACCCTACCGTCGGCACTGTATTTTCCGATGCGCGGCCCGAGGATGATCGCTCCTGTCAGGGCCAACCATCCGCCGCAACTATGAACGACTGTGGAGCCCGCGAAGTCCCAGAACCCCATGCTGGCCAACCAGCCGCCACCCCATATCCAGTGACCCGAGATCGGATAGATCAGGGCAGAGATGACCATGCTGTAAACCATGTAGGAGACGAACTTGGTACGCTCGGCCATCGCACCCGAGACGATCGTCGCCGCGGTCGCAGCGAACACCAGCTGGAAGAAGAACTTGATTCCCAGTGGAACTCCCGCCCAGTTGATTGATGAGTAGGCACCGGAATAGGCAGTGAGAGTGGCGGGACTGTTGTCCGCACCGCTAAGCATCAGCAGGCCTTCAGAGCCGTAGTATGGGCTGCCGTTTCCGAACATCAATCCCCAGCCGATCAGCCAGAAAAAGAACGTTCCAAAACAGAAGTCCAACATGTTCTTCATGCAGATATTCGTGGCATTCTTAGCCCGCGTGAGGCCTGTTTCCACCAGGGCGAAGCCTGCCTGCATCCAGAAGACGAGGACGCCGGCCACGATGCACCAGATTGTGTCCAAGGCGATCGTCGTATTGCTGCTGGCTGTCGAAAGGGTCGCCAGTTGCTCTTCAACCGTCGGCGGAGCTGCGGGAGTTTCGGCAGCCGGAGCCGCAGCCGGGGCTTCCGCCGAGGCGGCAGCAGCAGCGGGGGCCGGATCCTGTGCGAACAGGTAGGCATGGGACAGGTCGAATGCAAACAGACTTAGAAGTCCGAGCGCTAGATAACGCCTCATAGTGGTAAAACTCCGCAGAAACATCGGTGGGTAGGCAATCTCAGTCGCAGGTGCACACGCAGCCGCCCACGAGGGTCGAGATTTAATACAGCAAGCGCACTGTTGCCCCGGACCGGTCTCGCGGCAACATTCACCAAATGTTCGAAATGCAATTGATGTGCCACCAAGTCGGGCAGCGGCTTGACGTGATGTCGTAAACCATTTTACAACAAGTCCTTATGTTGAGCGGAAAGTACTGAAAATGAGCTCGTCGCGGCTCGAAATGCTCGTTGATCGCATTTTTGTGCCACAGAAACAGGCATGCGGCGCGATTTGTGCGCACATTGCCAGCGAGTTGCTTATTCTGTGAGCAAGAAGTTACAGACGTATCGCAAGCGGCTGAGAGTTTGGGGATGACTACTCCCCGGATTGGGTACTCTGGAGGATTTAGCTGGTTAGTGTTTGCCGAGAATGCCAAGGGCTCGTCTAGTCCGATCAAATGACAGGCACGCAGCAGCGCTTCCGGCCTGCTTATTCGGCGAGGCACCGCGCGTGGCTATGGCGTCAGTCGCGTACGCTACGGCGTCAGGCGCGTACAGAGAGGAGGGCATCCACAAATGCAGTCGGATTAAAGAGTTGCAGGTCGTCAATTTGCTCGCCGACGCCCACATACTTGACGGGGAGCGCCATCTGCTGGCGGATGGCAATGACAATGCCGCCACGGGCGGTGCCATCCAGCTTCGCCAGGATAATTCCGGTACAGTCGGCAGCATCATTGAACTTTTGAGCCTGCGTGATCCCGTTCTGCCCCGTGACCGCATCGAGGACCAACAGGGTTTCATGCGGGGCGTCGGGGATCTGGCTGTTGATGACGCGACGGATCTTTGTCAACTGATTCATCAGATTCACTTCGGTGTGCAATCGGCCGGCAGTGTCGACAATCAGCACATCGGCGTTCAACTCTTTCGTTCGCGTGCAACCCGCATGAGCGACGGCGGCAGGATCGGACTGCGATGGTTTGGTGACGATCTCGACGCCAATCCGCTGACTCCACATCGTCAATTGCTCGACCGCGGCGGCGCGGAACGTATCGCCTGCGGCCAGCACAACCTTCTTGCCGTTCTTTTTCAGCAAATTTGCCAGTTTGGCAATCGACGTCGTCTTACCAACTCCATTCACGCCGGCCACCAGAATGACCGTGGGGCCCACATTGGAAAAATTCAATGGCGACAACGGCTGCTCGGGATCCCAGACTTCGCCGTCGCTCCCGCGCAGCAAGGATTCCAGCTTATCGTGAATGGTTTTCCAGAGTTCGTCCAGAACAACGGTTCGGCCGAGATGTTTCTCGCGGATTTCGACAATCAGCGCGTCGGCTGCCGCCACACCCATATCGGTGGAGATCAGACGCTTATGATAGAGCGTCAGCTTATCCTCAGTGAGGATTTCACCGGCTTTGAAGAGGTCGCGGACGTCCGTGTTCAAGATCTGCGCGGTCTTGGAAATCCCGCGCTTCAGCGAATCAAACCAACCCATAACCAAACGCTCATGTCATTCCGAGGACTCAAAAAACACCCTGAGTTGGAATCATAAGGGCTGGGATGGGCGTGAACAAGGAGGCTTTATCGAGGTACGTGAGGCGTGAGGCTGAGAGGCGGGCGGTCGATTCCGGTCGCAGCACCGTCTGCGGGCTCGCAATGACTCACCCAGACTAACCCGCAGTCTGAATTCCCTGAGCGGCTGGCTGGGGTTTCTCCGTCAGCATTTGGCAGGCAATCGTCAACAGGCGAGCCATCTCCTGCTGATTTTGTTCGCCGTGCTTGCTGTAAACGCCCTGATCCAGGTCCCGGAGGACGATCTCCGGGTCGAAGACTTCATGGGTATGTGTATCGATCATGGCCGCCGCAGCGGGTGCTTTTCTCCAGGTCGGGCGCGGGGCCTTACGCAACTCTTCGAGAAATGCACTGCCGATGAGACTGACAAAAGTACCGAACAAACCAAGACCGCAAATCATCATGAAGACGGCGATCAGCCGGCCCGGCAACGTGACGGGGACTTTATCACCGTAACCGACGGTCGTCAGCGTGGTCACGGTATACCAGGCGGCATCCGAAAGTTTGGCGAACATCTGGGGCTGCGCGATTTTTTCGGATTCATAGATGCCAACCGAACACAGGCACGCCAGCGTCAACACGGCAAACCCGATGATCCCGAATTCATAACGCACCTGCAGGAATGCATTCTGAATCCCGTGCAAGGCGTTGGTATACCGATACAGCTTCATCAACCGCACGACGCGTCCCGCGCGAATCAGCCGCAAGGAACGCATATCGAGGAGAAAGCCGAGATAGAACGGCAGGATCGCCAGCAAATCAACGACAGCCATCGGCCGCAACGGATAGCTCAGACTGCGTGAGCCAATCCAGCGGGCGAAGTACTCGATCGTAAACAGAATCGTGACGATCCGCTCGGACCACAGGAAGAACAGAGCCGCATTGTCACTGTCCGAGAATTCCAGTTCCAGGAGGTGCGTGACAATGCCGTACAAGATCAGCATCAGAATGAAGAATTCCAGGTACCGCTGCAACTTCATAGCGACCGTTTAATCCTGTGAGCCCGATTTTGCCGAGCGCTGAAATCGCGCTCCTGGTCGCGCGGATAATAGGTTTTGTCTGAAATCTGAACAAGACCGCTGAGCGGTCAGGTGACTGTCGAAATTGGGATGACGAAAACTTCGGGTACGTCCCGGCTGGATAATTTATTTGCCCTGGTTGCTGCGGCGAGGGTAAACTGGAAACACCTATCACGTCTGCGGATTCCGCTCATTGGTCTCGATGAAGTAAAGGAAGTCGCGTATGGCAATCACACAGGTCGAAGGCATCCGAAATGTGGCCCTGGTGGGACACGGGGCCGTGGGAAAGACAACCCTCTCGGAATTGATGCTGTTCCGGGCCGGAATGACCAATCGACAAGGATCTGTCGATGATGGAACCAGTTTGCTCGACGTCGACGACGAAGAACGCGAACGCAAGTTCTCCATCAGTTCCCACATCTCGCACTTTAATCGCTCGGGTCACTGGAACAACGTCATTGATACCCCCGGGTATCCCGATTTCATCGGCCAGAC
>CAZQUW010000420.1:0-4165 GCA_964596215.1 uncultured Planctomicrobium sp.
GGGTTCGGGAACATCCCAAATGCAGTGTGGTGCCGCTGCCAGCCGACGTTCGTCGAATGCCTGCGTTTGGACTCGTTTCGCTGGTGATGTTTCCGCTGGCTTTCATGATGGTGGCTGGAGGGATGGCCTGGCGCGATCTGCAGACTCTGACGAGATGGAAGGAAGCTCAAGCGACCATTCTGGACCGCCGGGAAGTCGTGAACACCTCGTCGGACAACAGACCCGGCAAGCCGAGGCGAACAAGCTCAACGCACACTCCCGAATTCGCGTTGAAGTATCACGCGGGCGAACGTGAAGTCATCTCAACCGGTTTCGTTACCGGGTGGTCTATACACATCGGCGGTCAGATCACGGGCAAAGCCGACATGAACGATTGGGTTCCGGGCAAAATCATTCCGTGCTGGTATGACCCCGCCGACCCAGGCAACGTCGTCGTCCGACGCGGCTTTGGCATAGCGAACCTCTTCTTCGGCCTGCTGCCTCTGCCGCTGCTTTGGTTTGCACTTCGGCAATTGCGAAAGTTGAGAACTGCCGTGCGACTGCTTGAAGAGCGCGAAGTTCCGGAAGCGTTCACACAATAATCCAGTGCCCAAAGGCGCAAGACAAAAGCCAATACCCCCTGGGACCGCAACGGTGCAACTCGAAGCATCGGGGGGAATCAATCTCGGCAGTGTCGCCGCCATCGGCGTGACGGAAATGGAACGCCTCAGCATTGGCGCCCTGACTCATTCCGCACCCGCCCTGGATCTGGACTGGTAACCGCGACGGGCAGTCGTCCTACTTTGTTGCCGCGTTGATGACCAGCGACTGGCGGTCGAACTCGCGGGCGATTTCTGCCGCGGACAGCGCCTTTCGCAGGATGCGAACTTCATCCATCTGGCCGTGATACTTTTGCGACTTGGATAAGTTGTAGTGCCCGAGTTCCAACGGGTGACCTAAGGCCGAGCCGATTCCGCCGTCGAGACGCGGCTTCTCGGTGCTGCGTTGGCCGTTGATGTAGACGGTCAGGGTCTTCGCCGCCGGGTCGAAGACCGCGACCACTTGCGACCATTCACCGACCTTCAGAGCCGTGCCGCCAGGGAGCGTGTCCCACGTTTCGTCCTTCGCGGATCGTGTTTCAAAATGGGGAATCCCACTTGAGCCAAGGTACAAATTCCAGCCGTGCTTGGAGACGAGGTAATGGTTGCCCGAAAAGGATGTCGGTCGCACCCATAGAGAAATCGTCAATGCGCCAGGGATGCGCAGAGTCTCGCCGTTGCCGCAGACGGCATGCGACTTAGCCCCGTCGAAAGTCAGCCGCCCCTGGGCGCCGTCATGATCGATTTTGGCGTCCACCAATTGCGCGTGATTGCGTCCGCTAAGATCGATCACCTGGTTCGTGGAATCGGATTCCCGATCGAACGTGTAATACAGGACCAGCTCTCCCCCCAGTTCGGCAGCCGGATTCTGACTGGGGACCAATCGGTCACCAATCCGCAATTCCGGTGGGACTGGCATTCGATAGATGTCGAAGGCGCCGTCGCGCATCGAGACGAAGGCGATCGACTTACCGTCGGGGGACCAGTCGGCTTGATCGTCGAGGGTGCGGTGTGTTGTAAGCTGCCGCAGGTCTGAGCCATCGACGCGGGTCACGAACAGGTCGAAGTTGCCGGCTCGATTGGACGAGAACAGAATCCATTGTCCGTCACGAGACCAGCGGGGTCGGCAATCGATGCCGGGATGATTGGTCAGCCGGGTCAGGTCGCTACCGTCGCGCCGAACTTTGAATAATTCGACGTTGCCTTCGCGATCACTGGCAAAGGCCACCCACAGTCCATCCGGAGACCAGTCCGGCTGGTGGCAGTACACCCCCGATAACTGGGCCACCGTGACTTTGTTCTGGCCATTGGAATCGGCGACCCAGAGCCGCTCGTCGATCGTCACAAACGCGATCTGCTTGCCATCGGGGGACCAGACCGCTTCCTCACCCAGGGTGACTCCGTCCCCGGGAACGAGCTTTCTCAGCGACTTGGCCTGGAAGTTCTTGTCGAAGTCCGCAATGAAGACATCTTTGGATGAGTTGCCCGTGTCATTGCCGCCACCAGACACCAACAGCCTGGTACCATCGGGGGACACCATCGGATGTTCCTGGATCTGGACCTGGGTATTATATGGGGTGAGCAACTGGCGGTCGTCCTGGCCGTCAATCTTGACGATGCGTGCCCCGACCAGGATCTGATTGGAGGCGCGCCGGTGCGCGTGCTGGCTGGAATAGACCAGGTGTGAGCCATCCGGCGTGTGCCGCACAAAAAACTTGCTGGTGGCCGAGCGCGTGACCCGCGTCAGGGGCGGCTCGATCTCGGCACCGTACAGTGCCGGAGCCAGCAGGCTTACGGTTAACAGCAGGGCAGTTCCGGGACGCAGCATGGCTGGCGGGCTCTGGAATTGGACAAGTCATTTAACTAATGACGAACGCCAACTGACGCTCGTCCACGCATTGGTACTGGATTCCGGCCGTTCAACTGAGGCCGGGGATAGGGGAGCCCAGGATGGACGCTTCCTTCTCGAAGAGTTCCTCACGGTTGAGGCCCATCTTGGCGAGGACGGTGGCGATCACATCGACGGGATGATTCGGCCGATCGGCGGGAAAACCGCCGTCGTAGGTGGTCGATCCAATCACCGTGCCTCCCGGCACGCCGGCTCCGGCCGCCACGATGGAATAACCAAACGGCCAATGTTCGCGGCCGCCGATACTGCTGATCTTCGGGCTGCGGCCAAATTCACCCATGGCCAGCACCAATGTCGTCGCCAGCAGGCCGCGCCGATCGAGGTCGGCCAGAAGGGCGCTGAAGGCCAGATCAAACACCGGGCAGTAACGGTCCTGCATTCGCTCGAACAGCCGGTAATGGAGATCCCAACCCCCGTCCCCCCCTTGCTGCTCATCTTCCGCATCGCCGCTCCAGTTGAGCTGCACGAACGGAACGTGGGCTTCGATCAGCCGCCGCGCGAGAATGCAGTTCTGTCCGAATACGTTGCGGCCATAGCGGTCGCGGACGGAGTCGGATTCGGCATCGAGATTGAATGCGGCCTTCGCGCCTGATGATGACAGCAGGCTGAAGGCCTTTTGCCGCAATTCCGAGTAACGATCAATTTCACCCCGACTTTCTGCCGAGCGTTGCCAGTTGTCGATTAGGGTCAGCATCTGGCGACGGTCATCAAGGCGCGTCGCACCAATTTCGGCGAGCGGTTCGAGTGAGGCGGGGATCGTTAACCCTTCGCCCTCTTCCCAGCCTTTCAGACGGAACGGGTCATGTGCGGCCCCCAAGGCATTGGCTTCCTGGCCGAGCAACGGCGCACCGCTGACGACGCAACCAGGGCCGATCACCGTAAAGGGAGGCCAGTCGCTTTTACGCTGCCGGCCGAGGTACGACACCAGCGAACCCAGGCTCGGGCGGACTCGACCTGGAAATGGAATGGCACCCGACGCCCTGGCCCCGCTGACATTACCAGTCAGCGAGATCGTGCCACCGACGTTGTGATCGGTCTGGTCGTGAGCCATGTTCCGCACAATGCAGAACTTGTCGGCAACCTGGGCCGTCAATGGCAGCAGTTCGGAAATCTGCACGCCGGTGGCCACGGTGGGAATCGGTCGATAGGGTCCGCGAATGGCTTGCGGCGCGTTGGGTTTCAGGTCCCACATTTCGTGATGGCTGGGGCCGCCCCACATCCACAATAAAAGGACCGACTTGGCCGGCGGGGGTGCGGCCTGTGCGGTACCGACGCCGGCCGCCAGCCAATGCGGTAACCCGAGACCAAGTGCCGAACACGCACCCGCCTGCAACACCGAACGGCGCGAGACTCCCTGACAATGTTTCGCGACCAGGCGACCAAAGTTAAGCACGATAAGGTCTCCGTCGGATCCGGCGGGTCTGATTTGAGAATAGCGTGGCCGGTGTGCAACAACACTCCTGATGGACTCCTGATTGTAGACGTGAGAATTGGTGAAGTACAATCACAAAGTTGGCCAGTCGCGAACGTGGTGCCGGGCAAGTGTCACTGCCAGTTGTCGACTGGTTGAGCATAGATCACGCTAGAATCTCCTTCACTACTTCGCCGAAGACGTCGGTCAGACGGTAGTCGCGGCCGAGGTGACGCCAGGTCAGTTTGAGGTGATCGAGGCCGAGCA
>CAZQUW010000421.1:0-4159 GCA_964596215.1 uncultured Planctomicrobium sp.
TAGAACATCCTCGAAAATGGTCTGAAGCGTCTTCTCAATCTTCGTGGCCTTTGTGCCCTTCTGTTAAAAAGACTTGGAACAGAAGGTCACGAAGGTCACGAAGAAGATAAAGAGGGGACTGTCAGTCTCCAGGCCCGTTCAAGCCCGGGTATCACCGGCTCCCTGAGTTCCGTGCCGTGCCGGGAAACTCGTTATGTTTCCAGACAACGATGAGCCGACGCGTGTCAGGCGAACTGCTTCGCGGCGGCGACAGCCAGGACGTCGCAGCGCTCATTCTCGGCATGGCCGGCGTGGCCTTTGACCACTGTGAAGCGGCACTCGTGCTTCTGCAGCAGTTCGTCGAGTCGTTTCCAGAACTCGACGTTCATGACGGGCTTCCAGCTGCTTTTCTCGCGGCGCCGCCAGCCGTTCTTTTTCCAGTTCGGCATCCATTCCGAGCTGCCTTTGGCAACGTACGTGCTGTCGGTGATGATTTCCACCTGCGAGCGACGTTTCAGTGCCGCCAGACCCTCGATGACGGCCATCAGCTCCATCTGATTGTTGGTGGTTTCCGCGAGCCCTCCTGAACCTTCACGCTCGGTACCCGTCTGGGGGTGGCGCAGAATATAGGCCCAGCCACCTGGTCCCGGATTGCCGCTGCAGGCACCATCGGTAAACAGCTGAACCGATGGCAGGCGGGCGTCTGTCGATGTTGCGTTGGAAGGCTCTGCGTCCATGGTCGAGTGAAAGGTGCTCCTCGCGAAGGGCAGGTTAAAACTGAAAAGCTGGCACAAAACCTGCTCTTGGTGATGGTCAATTCGGCGTGATTATAGCGGGCAGGGCCCCAAATGAGACGCTCGATTGTGACAGTTGTGTGAATGAGAATTGTGGCGAAGTCGTGTCATTGCTGCTCGTGCAGAGAATATACAGTAAACCATCCCGTACGGGATGCCTGGAACTCGCCGTGAAGTCAGCGATTGCCGGTCGGCCCTTGCCGGCCATGCAATCGTTGTGGTCCCTATTGTGATAAGCGATCTTGCCGTAGCCCGGTGGATTGGGGAAAATCCGCTGAAGTTGCTCACAATCCATGGCGAGACCAAAGAAGGAACGGAGGTCTCATGATTCGCATTTTGCCGTTAACGATCGCGGAACGCCTGGACTTTTACCATCAAAGTCATCTGCTGACGGGGTGGGACGAACTGACACCTCAGCAGCAGACCGCGTTTGCTGCGCAGTTGGAATCGGTCGATTTCGATGAACTGACCGATTTGCTGACGCAACAGAAAAGCAGTCTTGCCGCGAACGCGGAGACTCCGGCGCAGCGCGCGTACCGGGCCAGGCCGCCCGGTTCACTGGTGCGGTTGCCCCAGACGGTCGCCGAGCGGGCGGAATGGAAGGCTGCCGAGCAGCACGGTGAGGAGTTACTGCGCGCCGGAAAAGTCGGTGCGATTCTGGTTGCGGGAGGACAGGGGACGCGCCTGGGGTACGACCATCCCAAGGGGATGTATCCCCTGGGGCCTGTGTCCGATGCTCCGTTGTTTCAGTTGCTCTGTGAGCAACTGCTGGCGCGGGCGCGCCGGGCAGGGCAGGCGATTCCCTACTACATCATGACGAGTGATGCGACGCACGCGGAGACGGTGGAGTTTTTTGAGCAGCAGAACTTCTTCGGGCTGCCGCCGGCGGATGTGTATTTTTTTCAGCAGGGGAACATGCCGGCAGTGGATGCTCAGACGGGCGAATTGTTGTTGTCCGGACCCGGGCAGCTGGCGATGAGTCCCGATGGGCATGGTGGTCTGCTGGAAGCGCTGTTGCGGGCCGGACTGCTGGAAGATATGCAGCAGCGGGGGATCGAGTACCTGTATTATCATCAGGTCGACAATCCGCTGGCGATTGTGTGCGACCCGGCCTATCTCGGCTGGCACGAACAGTCGGGAGCTGAAGTGTCTACCAAGGTCATTGCAAAATGCTCGGCCGCGGAAAAGATGGGGATTGCGGTCGATGTGGATGGGGTCACGCAGATCATCGAATACAGTGATTTGCCCGATGAAGTCGCCCAGCGGACCACGGCCGCGGGGGAATTGGAACTGTGGGCCGGCAGTACGGCAATTCACATTTTCAGCCGCGAATTCCTCGATCGCCTGGCACAGGGGCAGTGGCAGCTGCCCTTTCACATTGCGCACAAAGCTGTCCCGTCGTATGTCCCGGGTGCGGGACTGCAGACACCTGCCAGGCCGAATGCCTATAAGTTCGAACGATTCATTTTTGATGTCCTGCCGCAAGCCAGCAAGGCCTTGATTGTCGAGGCTGACCGGACGCGCGAATTCAACCCGCTGAAGAATGCCGACGGGGTGCATTCGCCGCACGATGTGCGGCGGAGCCTGGTGCATCTGCATCGCGGCTGGGCGCAGCAGGCCGGGTGGGAAATTCTCGAGGGTGTGCCGGTTGAAATTAGCTCGCTTGTGGCTCTGGATGCGGTTGAATTCGGGGAGCGCGTGGGGCGGCAGATTCCACCAGCGAAATCGGATCGCGGCTGGCTGTGGGCCAGGCTGCCGGCGGAAGTGGGGCAGTCAGCAGAATGAAGTCGAACCGCCGCCAGATCGCCCTGTGCGAGCGATTTCATATCAACCACGGTTGACGAATCAGCCTTGGGGACTCTAGGCTGGAGAAATCGCGGCCCGTCGGGGCTGTTGCGGATCCGGTTTGTTGTTTTTCTCGATACCTTCCGCGTGCGTTGTCAGTAGCGTTAAGTGTTCTTTGATCTCGGGCAGTTGTCGTATCGCGTATCTCGGCGACAATTCACCGTTCCGGTCTCGCATAGAATTATTCAGTTTCATCGCGTTGTTGCCAGCATCGGCATCTGCGTTGTCTAACGCCCATTCATCGGCCTGCATTGTTTCGAGGGGAGCCTGATCCGTGTCTGAAGGCGAACTGATTATCGGAAACTGCAAACTGCAGACCTGCCTGGCGACGGGAAATCAAACCCAGGTCTGGGAAGTTGTCGAGCAGTCTTCCAATGAAAAATACGCGATGAAGCTGCTGCTTCCTGAAGCGTTCAAGGATCCCGTTCAAAAAGCCGCTTTGAAGCACGAAGCGAAAGTGCTGGCGACGCTCGACCATCCGAACATCGTGAAGTTCAAGAGCATCGTGTTTGATAAGAAGAACGGGTTTCTGCTGATGGAGCTGTTTCGGGCTCCGAACCTGAAATCACAGATGCAGACCGATCTGTTAAGCGTGCACGTGCGGCTGAAGAGACTGGTCGAACAAGTCTCGCAGGCGATGGCGCATATCCATGATAAAGGTTGGCTGCATAAGGATTTGAAGCCGGATAATATTCTGTTCAGCAAGGCGGCGGAATTGCGGGTGATTGACTTTTCGCTGAGTGCGAAAATGGTCACCGGCTTCGCGGCCATGTTGCCCAGCCGCAAGAAACTGATCCAGGGAACCCGGACGTACATGGCGCCCGAGCAGATCAAGTGCCTGCACCTGGGACCGGGGACCGACATTTATAACTTTGGGATTACGCTGTTTGAACTATTGACGGGCCGCACCCCGTTCGCTGGATTTACTCCCAACGACCTGTTGAAGAAACATCTGTCCGAGCCGGCGCCGGCACCTTCCAACTTCAACCCTAATGTCACCCCGGAAATGGACCGGGTGGTGTTGAAGATGCTGGCGAAGAAGCCCGAGGCGCGGCAGAAGTCGTTCAATGAATTGCTGGCCGAAATCCGCAATGTGACACTTTTTAAAGAAGCTCCAGAGAAGGTCATGGAGCAACGGGTTCTCGATAAGGAGAACGAAGGTCTGAAGGAAGCCGCGCTCAACGAGCGTCGCGACAGCCGCACTGATGCGAAGCTGGCCGAAATGGCCAAGACTGCGGCTGCCGAGTCGGCGAATGCGCCGGCCGCACCTCCTGCTGCCCCGAAGCCGATTCAGATTCCAGCCCCGGCTGCCGCTGCCGTGCCGCCGCGACCAGCACCCCCGGGTCCTGTCGCTCCCGGTGCTGCACCCGGTCGACCACCGCAGTCCATTCCGGTCGGCACGCCACCGCGACCCGGCATGCCCCCCGGTATGCAACCACCAGGTCCGTTGCCTCCCGGGGTCATGCCACCGGGGGTCATGCCACCGGGGGTCATGCCACCGGGTGCTCGGCCACCACTGCCACCCGGCCAGCCACCGCGAC
>CAZQUW010000422.1:0-1219 GCA_964596215.1 uncultured Planctomicrobium sp.
ATTCGTGTTGTCTATGACAGAACACAGGTGCCAATCAGCGACCCACGCGGCTCGGGACCGTTCAGAAATGCTGTGCTACTTCAAGTCGAAGGTGAAGGTGTTCGAACCGGCTTTGACTTCGGCGGTCAGGCCACTCGACTTGGTCGTTTCATACTTGGGCGGAATATCCTTCGTATCCGGCAGCGGTGCCGTCTGGCCCGGGACTGGCGGGGCGAGGCGTGGGGGGCCGACGGAGACCTTGTACTTCCCCAGAAAGACTGCGCCGTTGAGAGTGAATTTGCCGTCCTTTAATTCCCCCTGGGCAGCGTTGCCGGGGGGATCGGATTCAAAATTCACCAGGCCGGCTTTGACCGGCTGGCCATTAAAGGTCACGGTGCCGGAGACACTCGCCGTCGGCTTGCTGGAACCTCCACCACCGCAGCCCAGCAGACAGAGGTTCATTGCGATGAGGCAGACCATTCCCGTGGCACAATTGCGCATGGATTCCCGTCCTGAAGTAAGTCCAGAAAGTTTGGCTTCAGCAGCCAAAAAGGGCGCGGCCAGCCTCACCGAAGGCGGCCGCGCGGAAGTTGGGATTGATTGGCGACGGCAGTGATTAGAACTCGCCGACCACCAGACCGTCGGACTTCGAGCCCAGATTGGCCAGGGTCGAGTACTGCAGATTGTCCGAGATGAAACGGACCGCACCGTCGCCCATCAGGGCGTGAATTCCACCGACGTGGTAGGAGGTCAGGGCGGTATTCATGTCATAAACCTCGTCCGTGCCGCCGGACGTGGTTCGGGGGTTGGGAGAGTAGCGGATCGTTGTAATACCGGTGCCCCAGGCATCAGTGCTGGCGGACCAGGAGGCGAGCGTGGTCATGGTCGTCATATCGACGGTGAAGCCGCCCCAGCCCCCGTAGTAATTGGCGCGGTAATCGCCGTTGTTGATGACGCCCGACTGTTCGCCAACCATGATCGTGTTGGACAGGCCGTCCGTGACGTCCCGCATGCCGTAGTTGTAGTTGGCCGGCAGCATGCCGTTGACACACGAAATGCCCCCATACCGGTGCTGGGGAGAACAACCGGCAGCGGGCAGCGTGGCATCGGTCGCACCGGCGATGCCCACGTAGTCATGAGTCATCCCGGGATTTGTCGAATTTCCAGCCACGGCAGTCGAATTGCCGGAGAGGGTACTCGACGGGCACTTGTAGACGGCGAGGAACAAGTTCTGCAGTAC
>CAZQUW010000422.1:1319-4136 GCA_964596215.1 uncultured Planctomicrobium sp.
ATGGGCAACTTGTTGAAGGTGTCGTGGTAATTGTGAATCGCCAAGCCGACCTGCTTGAGATTGTTCTTGCATTGCGACCTGCGGGCCGCTTCGCGGGCCTGCTGGACAGCGGGCAGCAGCAGGGCAATCAGCACGGCAATAATGGCGATGACGACGAGCAGTTCGATGAGGGTAAACCCCTGCCGCAGGATGCGAAACCGGTTGCGTAAAGTCACCTTGGACACTCCTCAGGAAATGTGAAATTCAATGAAAAATACGAATGCATTATTTGGAGTCGCAATTAAATGCACTTTGTGCATGATACAATCGACACTTGTTTTGACGCAACAATATATATCAAAATATCGTGGTAAATATAGACGCGATGTCGGGCGTGCGCCCGCGACTCATCCGAGGGCCGGAGCATGATCTCGCCTGCCAATCTGGTGCTGCTGACTGACGTGTTGCTCATGGTGAGCGCCGGGATGCTCGTTGCCTGGCAGCGGGAAGCTGCGGCGCTGGCCACCGGATGTGCCACGGGGGTACTCGTTGTCTGGCAACTGATCCTCTTTTCCACCACACCCCAGGCCAGCCGCAATCTGCGTCTCGAGCCGAATATTCGGGCGCCGCATTACGTGCAAATGGCGATGCACGCCTGCCTGTACGGCTACTGGGGGCTCTATTGGAATGAAGTCTGGCCGCAGCTGCCCCTGATTTTCACTCAGGTCCTGTTCGCGTACGGGCTGGGAATGCTCGTCGCCTGGTCGCGGAATGGCGTCTATAAGCTGGGGTTTGGCGAAATTCCCATTGTATTCAGCACCAATCTGTTCCTGTGGTTTCGTGATCCTTATTTCATTTTGCAGTACGCGCTGGTGGCCTGCATGGTGCTCAGCAAGGAATTTTTGACGTGGAACTGGAATGGCCGTCGGCGGCACATTTTCAATCCTTCCGCTGGAGCCCTGACGATTGCATCGCTGTTACTGATCGCCAGCAATCAGGTCGATATCAGTCGCGCGGTTGATATTGTGGGCTCGTTTGAGCTCCCGCCAAACTATCTGGAAGTCATCTTCCTGGTCGGGCTGGTGGTTCAGATTCTGTTTAAGACAACGTGGGTGACGTGCGGCGCGGTTGTCGCCCTGGAAGTGCTGCACCAGATTGGCCTGTGGGTCATGGGGGCACCGCTGGGACCGACGGCGATCGATCCCGCGGTCTTTCTCGGGACCACGCTGTTGGTGACCGATCCCGCGACCAGTCCGGCAACCCGGACCGGAAAATTCCTGTTTGGGGTGGCTTACGGCGCCGGAGTCTTTTTTCTGTGTATCGCCCTGCGTTTGATGTACCAGCCAGGGGTGTTCGACAAGATGCTGGTCGTGCCTGTCGTTAACCTGTTGGCTCCGTGGTTTGATCGTATCGCCATCAGGATCATTCCCTACGGCAACGTGTTAGCTTCCAGGACTTCAGGGGAATTCGCGACTCGCTGGGCCCCGGTGGGCATCTATGCCGGGTTGTTCCTGTTCATTCTGCCGGGTTTGAAGACGCATGACTTTCGCCCCGGTCCACTCCCGCCGCCGGCAGTCAATTTCTCGCCGTCGGTGGCGTTGAAGCTATTAAAATGCGATTCGTGCAGGCAAACCGTGCCTGCGGTCTTTCAGCCGTTCGGGTTTGTCGCGGAGTATAAGGAATCCCGCTCGATCCGGGACTTTTACAACAAGGATCCGTACAAGAATCGCTCCTTGTCCCGGTGAGATCAGTGCAGATGGCACCGGCTGCGAGGGGGCGTGTGACATAACTGCCCGTGTCGGCAAACGACCTGAGCCGCGTAGGCTCAATGCAGTGCGTAAGGGGTAGCATTTTTACGTTCGAGTTCAGCTGGAAGACATCGCTCCTGCGCTGCCTGGACTGCCGGGTGTTGCGGCCGAGGCGACTGAGTTGTTTCAATCGGTGGCCGTTCTTTGGGTGTGCAAAAAACGCAGTTCGTTTCGCAGCTCGGGCGATTTCAGTCGCCGGTCCTGAATTGTGATACACTAGACGTCCGGTTCGTTCGGCCGCCAGCAGGCTTTCTCTCGGTCAACTTGTCCAAGGACTACGCCATGACAGTTGCGTCATCGGACGAGGAACCCCGGATGGGCTATCTCTGTCAGTTGCTGACGGGCCTGGCAATCGTCGCCTATGTGTTCGCCCTGGTCCTGCCGGCCTTCGCGCCGGGCGGCCCCAGGCTGTTCGGCTACGAAACGCTCATCTATGTGAAGATTCTACCATGGTATGCCAATCCGCTGGGGCTGGCGGCACTTCTGCACAGCTTCAGCCGTCGACGACTTTACGCTTGGATGTTTTCGGTTCCGGCCGTTGTGCTCGCGTTGATGATTCTGCGGTACGAATCCCGCCTGGGGCTCGGTGGCTATGCCTGGTTGGCAAGTCTTGTCTGTCTGATGCTTGTGAACCTGAAGCAGAGGCTGGATCCTGCCGAGCATCCCCGCGGAGGCGGACATGTCGCAATTTGAACGGTAGTGGTGGGCGGGCAGTCCGACCCGCCGCACCGATGAGAATTGTCTCGGAGAAGCGAAGGTGCCCCGATAGGTGGTCTAAGACAAAACGATTCGTGGGCACCGGGATTGGCGAAGTGGACTGCTGAAAGTCGCGGCAGCTGCAGCCCGTCCGAGACTGCCGCTGTCGGCGGAACTCGGGGTGTAAACGCCCATTACGCCGAATTCCAAAAAAAGAAGCGTCGGAGACTTGATCAATGGAATCGGGGTGCGTATACTCCCCCCAACTCCAGCACATAGGGCTGGAACCGCAAAGCGAAGTGCGAAACTTCATTTTGCGGTTTTTTGTTCTTTG
>CAZQUW010000423.1:0-4116 GCA_964596215.1 uncultured Planctomicrobium sp.
ATGTATTCGCCCGCATTGACTGGGGCCGCGTGTTCGTCCATCTCAGCACGCCCGGTGCGACGGACGAAATGGATGATTTCGCCGTGCGGATTCTTGGCCGATTGCTGCATGGCTCGGAACTTGGCGTCGATGATTCCCGAGATTTGATTGGATGCCTGCAAAGACGAACCGGCAGGCAAGGTCACGTTCACCAGGATGCTGCCCTCATCGAATTGCGGCAGGAAGTTCCGCCCCAGATGAGCCATCTCCCAAGCTGCGAATCCCACCAGCGACCACGTCATCAACAGCAGCCAATACGGCCTGGCTATGCTGAAGTGAATGAGATAGCTGGCCATCCATTTCAGGAATCGCAACAGTTGTCCGTCGTGATCGGCGTGTGTCGCCTGGGATTGCGGCAGCAGGTAGTAGGACAGAACCGGCGTGACCGTCAGCGACACGACGAGTGATGCCAGAATTGAAACGATATAAGCGACACCCAGCGGCGCGAATAACCGGCCTTCCACCCCGGACAGTGCGAACAGCGGTAAGAATACAAGAATCACCACCGCGGTGCCGAATACGATCGCGCTGCGGATCTCCTTACTCGCGTCATATACGACCTGCAGAGCGGATTTCGGTGTCGCTGACGAGTTGTTCTCTTTCAAGCGGCGAAAGATGTTCTCCACATCGACGATTGCATCATCCACCAGTTCTCCCATTGCCACCGCGATGCCCCCCAACGTCATCACATTGATTGAGAGGTGTGTTCCGGTAATGTACCCCAAAATGCGGAACACGAGTGTCGTGATCACCAATGAAAGGGGGATCGCGGTCAGCGTGATAAACGTCGTGCGGAAGTTAAGCAGAAACAAGAACAGGATGATCAGCACGAGCACGGCCCCGATGACCAGGGCCTCACCGACGTTGAAAATGCCACGATCGATGAAGTTCTTCAGCCGGAAGAGTTCGGAATTGATGACAATGTCAGCAGGGAGTGACGCTTCGGACTCTTGTAGTGCCTCAGTGAGTCGATCGGTCAACGAGCGAGTGTCGACGTGGGGTTGTTTCACGATGGTAAAGACAACCCCAGGCCGTCCGTTGACGCTGCCGTCGCCGCGTTTGAACTGGGGGCCTTCGACGACGCGGGCAACCTGACTCAACAGAACGGTGCGGTCCTCATTCACTTTGATGGGAACTTTACGAAGTTCTTCAAGAACCACTCGCGAGTCCGGCCCCAGCCGTCCCAGCACCCGAATCGGACGCTCAGTCTCGCCCGTTGCGGCGAAGCCGCCACTGGTGTTGATGTTGCTTTCTTTGAGGGCTTGCTCGACCTCTTGCAGCGTCACCCCATATTCCAGAAGTGCGGTCGGATCGATCAACACCTGATATTGCTTGCGATCTCCCCCCTGCAGGAAGACTTCGGCCACACCGGTCACCTTGAGCAAACGTGGTCGGATCACCCAGTCGCCGATAGTTCTCAGGGCCATCTGCTGGGACTCGGCGGTGGCGAATGTCACCTCATGGGATTGATCAGAAACCGTCAACTTCGCCCGTCGTTCGGGCGGCAACCCTGTCGACTGCAGATCATCCGATGTCAGCCATTCGAGTTTTTTGAGAGGAATCGACTGCCACGACTCAGGCCGGTGTCGGTCGATCGGCTTCCAAATAGTCACCTGACGTTTCTCTCCCGCCTGAACGAGTTCAGCAAGGAATCCAGTCTTGCCGACCGGGAAAAGCTCTCCCCCCTGCGGTCCCGGCTGGCGGTACACGCCTGCGATAACGATCTGGCCCATAATCGACGCCGGGGGCGTCATTTGTGGCCGGATCCCTTCTGGTAGAATTCCGGCGAGGGTTTGCAGCCGTTCCTGCACGGTCTGACGCGCTGCCCGGATCTCGGTGGCCCAGTCGAATTCAATGTAAATCACATTCAAGCCGGCAGTGGTCTGGCTGCGTACCGCCTGCACGCCGTTGGCCCCCAACAGAGCGATCTCAATCGGTTGCGTGATCAGGGTCTCGACCTCTTCGGTCGCCAGGCCGGGGCATTCTGTGATAATGATCACCCGGGGCCGATCCAAGTCCGGAAATACGTCGATCGGCATCGTCGTGGCGAGGTAGGAGCCATAGACCATCAAGGCGAGACTCATTACCACCACCAACAGGCGATAGCGTAGCGCAAAGCGAATCACTGCATTGAACATCGGAGTTTCTTCTAGTGGGCCGCGTGAGTGGTGCCATCAGCATGGACATGAACGTCCGCCCGCATCCCGCTGGCGGCTTGTGCCTTGAGGACCCGATTCAGAGACGCGGCAGCGTTCTGGGCGAGGTACAAGCCCGGTAGGACACTACCGTCGTTCGCGAGGACGATATTCAGGCGGTCTTCATGCAGAACCTGGACCGGCAAACGGTTGAACAAGTCTCCGTTTTGACGAAACACGTAGGCTTCAGGGCCTTCACGCACGACGGCGGCCGCGGGCAGCACCAGAACATCCTGCAGTTCCTCAACCGGAACGTGCAGACGTACTCGCTGGCCCGGTCGGAATCGCCAGACTATGAATGTCTGCCCATCCTGCCGGTAGCTTCGCGACTGATTGTTAAGCGGAATGAAGAAGTCAAAGGTTCGATTCGCGGTATCGATCGAATTGGCGAGATGGCGGATCTGAAATGTCTGATTCAAGTCAGGCCAATGTTCGTGATCATCCTCCGCGAATTCGACTTGGATAGGCCATCCCTTCTGGGCTCCCTGCTCCAGGAACGGTGCGTCCTGCTTGAAGGCGTGCCCAGTGATATAGAGGGAGTGATGGTTGGCCAAAACACTCAGAGCCTGCCCCGCCTGGACTTGCTGCCCCAGTTCAACTTTCAGCTCTTGAACTTCATAGGCCAACGACTGCGAAGCATCATCAATCAGTTTCTCACTGCCGGGATCTCTGTCTGACGGCGAAAGTGGGAGCAAGGGGGGGGCTAAGACGTCGATCGACGCTACAAACTTCCCGCTTGCCACGCCATCTATTTGTTCGGGATTAAGTCCCCTCGTGAGCAGGTCCTGACGATAGCCTTGGATGGCGGCCAGCTGCCGACGCAGCTGCTGATTGAGTTCGATAATCCTGGATCCGGGAATCGTTCCCGTTTTCGAGAGCGCCTCAATCCGGATCTTCTCCTCACCGATCAGTTGAGTCTCATTGGTGGCCTTGAAAAGTTCCGCCTGCGTATTCTGTAGATACTCACTGAAGAGTCGCAGTGCAAACAGCCGATCGCCAGGCCGCACGGTATCACCGGGAAAGGCATAAACGGCGGCGACCACGCCCACCGCAGGAGACGTGACACCGCGGTCAGAACGGCCAGGACGATCTGCGATCACTCCCGGAATTTGAATTGTTCGCCAATATGCCTGGGGCCTGGCGGCCTTGGAGACCAATCCCAGATTTTTCCGGGCCTGCTCGCTGAGTTTCAGAACTTTGGCCTCTTGGAGAGGTGGCTTCGCGGCCTCGTCAATCTTAGCCGGGCCGCTGGAACGCCAGAGCGCCGTCAGGCGGTCACGGTTCACGGCAGCTAAGCCGATCAAACCTATCGAAACGGAAATGATTACCAACCAACGGACGAAACGACCGCGTGGACTGGACATAATGCACCTCAAGGGTGAGAAAACGTCCGTAACTGATCCGTCACCGAGATGCGGACAGAATTACGACGACACTCGAAGCAGAACTCGCATTGCTTTACCCTGGCGAAGGGCATCCGTGCAGATGCGAACCGAGTGACGACGGCTGGCTTAGACGCGCAGCAGGTGCGGCAGAAAGTCGAGTAACGTCGCGCCGCCTAAACCGGGCGGACCGGCGGTTCCGTACACCCGAAGTCGAGGCAGAATCTCAGATTCTCGTGAGACGAACTCCGCAACCAAGCCAATAACATCAGTTGGATTGGAAGTCGCAATACGGTCCAAGGGCATGCCCAGAGTTTCGCCATCAACATAGACAGCGTCCTGGTCGTGTTCAGATGAGTCTGACAGCGGAGTTTCCGACTCCGGAACTACCGGTGAGCCCACATCGTCGTGAGAATGGCGATGGTGTGAGTGATTGTGAGACGCGTGCGAGTGAGCATGTCCCATGAGATGCAGGTGCGGTCGGCTCGCGTGGTCTGCAG
>CAZQUW010000424.1:0-4090 GCA_964596215.1 uncultured Planctomicrobium sp.
CTAGGTCCGCTCGACGAGTGCTCCCTGCTTCAATTCGACCCGGCGAGGGAATTTGCCGGCCAGTTCCTGGCTGTGCGTCACGACGATCAAGAGTGTCTGCAGCTCCTGATTCAACTCGAGCAGCAATTGGCCTACCGCTTCGGCCGTCACCTGGTCCAGGTTGCCGGTCGGTTCGTCCGCCAGCAACAGCAGGGGCTGATTGATCAGCGCCCGGCACAGGGCGACGCGTTGCCGTTCACCACCCGACAGCTGTGCGGGACGATGCGTCAGCCGGCTGCCCAGGCCGACTCGGTCGAGGAGTTTTCTGGCCCGCTCTTCCTCGGCGGCACCAGCCCCCGACCCCGCCAGCGCAGGGATCAGTACGTTTTCCAGGACGTTGCATTGCGGCAGGAGATGGTGATCCTGGAAGACGAATCCGACATGCCGGTTGCGAAAGTGGGCGAGCGGCTCGGGGGCCAGGGTGAAGGGATCCTGCCCCTGAATGCGGACCTGGCCTGACGACGGGCGGTCGAGCGTGCCCAGAATGTAGAGCAGCGTACTCTTGCCGGAACCCGACGGGCCGGTAATGGCCAGCGAATCGCCGCGGTTCATCTGCAAATCCACATCGCGCAGAATTTCCAGCGAGCCACTGGCGGTGGAAAAGGTCTTCGTCAGCTGTTGGACGCTCAGATCACCCATGGAGTCGGCCTCGGTGTCGGTGTGCAATTTACTTGCTTGGTAGTCTATCGGATCACCTTGGCTTGGCAACTCCGTCGACGCCTGCCGCTTGCCGGCCAGCATGAGTTATTCCAAAATTTCCCGGGGCCGGGCAACGACGCCGGGAAGACTTAGGCCACTTGGAGTTAGGAATTTCCCAGGTTCGTGCGTCGTGGCGGATTTCTATTCGTGGGAAACTCGTGTTGACCCAATCGGCCAAATCGCGAGAATTCCCGCCACTTCACAGCGATGTTCTACGACCAAGTATGTTCCTCAACCTTTCCCGATCCACGGGCCAGTTCTGGTCCGTTGCGATTCTGCGGTTTTTTCAACTTCCATCCCGAATTCCACGCTGGAACAGACTCCCCAGGGGTAGTGTGTCATGCCGCATGGACCGACATCACGATATGGCGGAACAACGCCTGCTCCGGTGCCGGTGCAACTGCGTCAAGTGTTTCCCGTGGCAAGCTTTGTCGGCTGTGCCAATATTCGTGTGACCGGGGCGACGGCGAACAGCCGTGACTGCCTGCCGGGGATGCTGTTTGCCGCCATTCCGGGGACCCATGTCGATGGGCACGACTTTGCCGCCGATGCCGTCGCTCGGGGGGCCACCGCATTGCTGGTCTCGCACCCTTTGCCGGAAATCAACGTACCGCAATGTGTGGTCACCGACCCCCGGCGGGCGTTTGCGATCCTGTGTTCACAACTGTGGCGCAGCCCGTCCCGCAGCTTGAAAACCGTGGGAATCACCGGGACGAACGGAAAAACCACCACCAGCTGGCTCTGCCGGTCGATCCTGCAGTCCGCTGGACACCAGACAGGACTGCTGGGGACGATCGAATATCACGATGGTGTCAGTGGCGAGAAATCGACGCTGACCACGCCCGATGCCTCCACGATTTCGAACTGGCTGGGCCGCATGGTCCACCTGCGAACCACGCATGCGGCGCTGGAAGTTTCCAGCCATGCCCTCGATCAAGACCGAGTCACCGGAACCTATTTTGATGCGGTGGCCATTACCAACATCACCCAGGACCATTTCGATTATCACCATAACTTTGACGCTTACCGTCGCAGCAAATGGCGGATTGTCGAACACGTGAAACCGGGCGGCTGTGTGATCCTGAATGCTGACGATCCCGGCAGCTGGCCCCTGGACGAGTTGTTGAAGAATCATCACCGACTGACGTTTGGTATCGATGCGGCAGCCGATATCACGGCGACGATCATTGACGAGTCGCTGGCCGGCACACTGTTTGAATTGCATTTGCCACACGGGACAATCGATGTCCAGACCCCGCTGCTGGGGAAACATAACGTCGCGAACTGCCTGACGGCGAGTGCAGCGGCGTGCCACCTGGGGCTGTCCCTTGACCAGATTGCAGCCGGCTTGCGTGCCCTGCGGGCTGTACCGGGGCGGATGGAAGGGGTGGAATGCGGTCAACTGTTTTCGGTCTTCGTGGATTATGCCCATTCCGACGACGCGTTGCGGCGTTGTGTCCGCGGCTTGCGAAAAGTCACCCCGGGACGGGTCATCGTGGTCTATGGCGCCGGCGGAGATCGAGATCGCTTGAAACGACCATTGCTGACGCAGGCGGCCAGCGAGGCCGATGTTGCGATCCTGACCAGCGACAATCCGCGGACTGAAGATCCCGCACAAATTATTCGCGATTGCCAGACTGGCATCGTCCCTGGACGCCCGCAGCCGCAAGCGATTGCCGATCGCGAATCGGCCATTCACGCGGCACTCGATCTGGCACGCCCCGGCGACAGCGTGCTGATTGCCGGCAAAGGGCATGAAACCGAACAAATTATCGGCACCGAGCGTCATCACTTCGACGACCGCGAAGTCGTTCGCCAGTACCTGCTGTCGATCGAAGGGGCGACTGCCACCTTACGACCGCCCGTATCCATCTATTCCACTTCATCGTAGGGGATGCCCCTGCGGTTTACAGTTAGCCCTGCCCCACCGCCACTCATCGAATGCCCAATTTGACCGTAATTTCACAAGACATGTCATCCCTGCCAGCCCTAGTCAAGGACATCCCGCGAGCTGCCTGACGGCAGCCCAGAGGCGTCCGCATCGGTGTCCGAATTTCCCGTTACGTCTGCCGTTCGGCACCAGCCTGAAATTGCATCATGGAATCAGTTTCCTTCGCGCAGCTTGTCGCTTCCACTCGCGGTAATCCGACACGGATTTCGGACCTGGACGACATGTTCCTGGAGATCGTGACCGACTCACGCGCCGTGCAGCCGGGGAGCGTCTTCTGGGCCTTGTGTGGCGAAAACCAGGACGGCCACGATTTCGTCGCGGACGCGGAAGCCCGGGGGGCGGCCTGTTGCGTCGTCAACCGCGGGCAACCGATCCAGAGCACCGGACCCCTGGTGGAAGTCGAACATACGCTGCAGGCCCTGGCCGATTTTGCGGGCTGGTACCGCCTGCAACGCGACGCCCTGGTGGTCGGAGTGACGGGCAGTGTCGGCAAGACCACCACCCGGGAGATGATCTACTCGACGCTCAATATTGGCTACGACGGGATCCGCAGCGAAAAGAACTTCAACAACGAAATCGGCCTGCCGCTGACGTTGCTGCAGATTTCCCGCAATCACGAATTTGCCGTGCTGGAACTGGGGGCTCGCCGGATTGGCGATATTCGGAAACTGGTCGAAATCGCGCAGCCCGAGATCGGCGTTATCACGGCAATTTCCCCCTGTCACCTGGAAACCTTCGGCAGCATGGCCGGCATCCTGCAGGGCAAGGGCGAACTGTTTGAGGCGTTGCCCAAATCAGGTTTTGCCGTACTGGCCGGAGATGATGAAGTCACCCGCAGCCTGGCCAAACGGGCGGCCTGCAAGGTGATCCTGGTGGGCCAGGGATCACACAACCAGATCCGGGCGACCCAGGTCGAAATGGGGATCAACCGCCTGAAGTTCAAGGTGGGGGGCACGAATTTTGAGGTCCCCGTCACGGGGCGGCATTACCTGGTTTCGGCCCTGGCGGCCATCGCCGTGGGACGCGAAATCGGTCTCGAGAACGAAGCGCTAGTTCGCGGATTGAAGTCGTTCACACCAGTCGACAGCCGGTGCGAAGTCGAACAACTCGGGGCCCTGACCCTGATCAACGACACTTACAACGCCAGCCCGGCGTCGATGCAGGCCGCCTGCCAGCTGCTTGCCGATTGGCCCGCCGGACAGCGGCGTGTCCTGGTGGCCGGCGACATGCTGGAACTGGGCAACGACTCTGATGCCTACCACCAGCACGTCGGGACCTATGCCGCTCAAGCCGGAATTGATTGCGTGATCGCGTTCGGCCCGCACGCGGATCGGATTGCCGCCGGGGCCATGGCCGCAGGCTTTCCCGCGGCATGGGATTGCGACAGGCCGGGAAATGGAC
>CAZQUW010000425.1:0-4075 GCA_964596215.1 uncultured Planctomicrobium sp.
AGGAAAATGTTGTAGTCCTCGCCGACGGCAATCAGAATCGTGAACAGGAAAATGGGCACCTTCCAGTCGATCCCGGCGAAGACCGGATCGATCGCCCAGAAGACCAGGATGGTCATGCCCAGCGAGACGAAGTAGCTGAAGAAGACACTCAGCACCAGGTAGCCGGAGATTGATACCATCCGGAGCAGGAGCACCAGGATGATAAACACGACTGTCAGCACGGCCCCGTCGATGATGATCTGATCCCAGTCGGTGACCGTTTTCAGATCCAGGATGCTGGCGGTCGTCCCCACGTAGTGAATCTCGGTCCCCTGCCTGATCGATTCCGGCAGCAGTTCGCGGAATTTTTCCTGTACGAATTCCATCTGCCGCATACTGTCCCGCGAGAAGGGATCCTCTTTCAGTACAAGATCGAGCCGCACGACCGTCTGGTCATACCCCTCGGTGTTGCTGATATAACGCTTCCGGGCCACACCTTTCTGAACGGCTCCGGCCTTGATCTTCAGTCCCAGCGGATCAATCACGCTGCGGATGTCGGTCAGGCCCAGTTCGTCTTTCTTCTCAGTCAGGGTGGTGACGAAATTGTCCAGCGCGTCGAAGGTGTCTCCCTCGGTAAAGTCGAGCTTGGGATTGTGCAGCAGCACCGTAATCGGTCCGGTTTCACCCGCCGCAAAGTGCTCCTGCACCGCCTTGGCACCGACCACGCTCATGGTGGTCGGAGGGAGTTCACTCAAGAGTCCGTAACTCAAGTCGCTGTGATAGATCACCCCCACAACTGCGAACGGCAGCATCGCCATCACACAGCCCAGCCAGATCGCCCCGGGCCGCTGCATTAACGCCGCGCCGATGATCTCCCAGATGCGATGCACCCCATGTTGCTCAATCCAACGGGTAAAGACCGTGGTCCCCGAGACCCAGCCCCCCTGGCGGCTGTGGCCGGAGTTCCGCATTTGCGGCCAGAAGGCCCACCCGCCCGCCAGCTTGATCAGGGCAGGGGTGAAGGTCAGCGAGCAGATCAGCATGATAAACAGCGAGAACGAAATGCCCAGTCCGGCCTGTTGAAACTTGCCGAACAGTGCAAAGACCATCATCCCGATACCGCACATAACGGTGCCGGCACTGGCCATCAGGGCCGCACCAACCTTCTCCAGAGATCGCTCCATGGCTTGTTCGACACTCAGGCCATGATCGTATTCTTCTTTATATCGCGCAATGAGAAACAGGCAGTAATCAATGCCGGCACCGTAGGTCACGACCGCGATATAGGTCCGCAGGCCGACGAACGGCTTCAGGAACGCCAGCGCATCAAATCCCCCCTTGCCGGCCCAGGTCATCAGGATCAGCAGGGCCATCGAGATCTGCACCGAAATGAACACGCAGACCAGCGGGATCAGGGCAATGAACGGCGCGCGATAAATGGCCAGCAGCAGGCCGATGACCAGAATCATCGTCCACGATTCCGTACTGCTCGCACTTTCATTGGCGGCGTTCAACATATCCCGCCCGACGGTCGCCGGGCCGCTGAGCGCCAGGTGCAGTCCGGGGGGAATGTCTTTACGCAGCTCACCCTTTTCCGAGTCAATCAGACCTTCAATCCGATCGATCGTCCCTTTGTTACGGTGATCGAGGAACTCACTTTTCAACTCGACGATAATCAGCGTGGCTTTGCCGTCGGCGCTATTCAGTAATTTCCCCACCTGATTGTCGCTGAAGTCACGCACCTTCTCGATGATCGAGTTAGGCTCGGCTTGCATCGCTTCCAGGCGCGGGGTCAGCAGCGTGGAGATAAAGTTGCGGTCGTTGTCGTCGATCTGCGTACTGCGGTGCCGGACCACGATCACCACGCTGCTCGCCAGGTGATCGTTGGGGAAGGCCTTGCGGAACAGATTTTCCGCCTGGATGCTGGGCATGTCCTTGGGCAGGAAGGCGAATTCGCCGTCTTCCGCGATATCCTGCCAACCCGGAATCTGGACGGCAAACAGGCCCAGCTTGTTCAGCCAGCCCGTCAGGATGCCGTTCGCACACACTGCCAGTACCAACCATACGGCAAGACTGAGCCGCCAATGGCGCACGACACGATTACCAAGCCGTTGAAACATAAGGCGATATCAACACTGTATGGAAAAATGCCTGCCCGAACCCTGGGTATTACAGGGGAGCAAAACAGAATTTGTATTCGTCAATACCACGGGTCACGAAGTTCGAAAGAACTCCCAATGGAGGATCGAGGTACATAGAACCACCGTCACGTTACCGGTTCATACCAGCAGCGTCAATCAACTCAACACATTCCCCAGCCTGAAGATAAGCACAGAAACGGTCTCCCTGCTGCCCCGCCAATTCACGTCGGGTAGGTGTGCTTCCCGATTCCTGACAAAATCTCCAAACTCAAACGAAATACCCGCTGAGATTTCCCCGTCAATCCCACCACCGGTCCACGCTACACCCGCAGTTCCTCAGACTGTTGTTGCAACAGATCCCGATACTTGTCCCGGATCGGATCGACGACCTCTCGAATGAAGTCATCCACCTGCTCGGGGGCCCGTCCGATGAACTGCTGCGGATCGAGTGTTCCCGTCAGATCGACATTCGCAAATGCGGCGTCACTGGCGAGTCGTTCCATCAGATCGTTGGCTCGTCCGAACTGCTTGACCTCGCGCCCCGCTGCCTGACTGTGAACCCGGATCAGCTCGTGCAGTTCCTGGCGGTCGCCTCCCGCTTCCACGCCGCGCATCAGAATCTGTTCCGTCGCCATGAAGGGCAATTCTTCCAGCAGATGCTTCGCAATGACCTGCGGATAAACGACCAGCCCGTCGACGACATTCCGATAAATAATCAGGACGGCATCGATCGCGAGCAGCGCCTGAGGAATCGTCAGCCGCCGATTGGCGCTGTCATCCAGTGTCCGCTCAAGCCACTGCACGGCGGCCGTCTGATCGGCACTCGATGCCAGGCTCATGGCAAACCGGGCGAGCCCGCACATGCGTTCGGCACGCATCGGATTCCGCTTATAGGCCATCGCCGACGAACCAATCTGGTGCTGTTCGAAGGGCTCTTCCAGTTCCTTGCGACTCTGCAGAATTCGCAAGTCGCTGCCGGCCTTATGAGCCGACTGGGCCACACTGCTGAGTGTCGCCAGGACATGGGCGTCAACCTTCCGCGAGTACGTCTGGCCGGTAACCGGATAGACCTCGTCGAATCCCATCTTGGCGGCCACGCGCCGGTCGAGCTCAATCACTTTTGCATGGTCACCATGGAACAACTCCAGGAAGGTCGCCTGGGTTCCAGTCGTCCCCTTGGCCCCGCGGAACCGCAAGGTCTGCAGGCGGTGTTCGATTTCTTCCAGGTCGAGAACCAGGTCGTAACACCACAGAGCGGCACGTTTCCCGACCGTCGTCGGTTGAGCCGGCTGGAGGTGCGTGAACCCCAGGCAGGCCAGGCTGCGATATTCCTGAGCGAACCGGGCCAGGTGATCAATCACCCCGACCAGCCGGCCCCGCAGAATCTGCAGGCTTTGCCGCATCAGCAACAGGTCGGCATTGTCGGTGACGTAGCAGCTGGTCGCGCCGAGGTGAATGATGGCACGGGCACTGGGAACGCGGTCGCCGTACGTATGGACGTGCGCCATCACGTCATGCCGCAGCTTCTTTTCATGCTTCGCGGCCAGTTCAAAATCAATATCGTCGACCGCCGCCCGCAAATCTTCAATTTGACCCGCGGTGACGGGCAAACCCAGTTCCGCTTCGGCTTCCGCCAGAGCGACCCACAGTTTGCGCCAGGTGGAATGCTTCACCTGCGGTGACCACAACCGGCACATCTCGCGCGAGGCATACCGACCAATTAACGGGTTGTCATACAATTCGTGAGACATAATCTCCTGCAGTTTTTCTCAAAGTCGCCCGGCAAAACAAAGATCATAGCTGCGAGCCAGCCCCGGTGAAAGAAAGGGACGAGTCACCCCCTCGCGGGAGGCCATTTGCAGTAATCCGGGCGGCGTGCACCGGGGTCGGGCGTTCCAACTTCAAAATTGGCCACAAAGTTGATTGCCACCACCAAAAGGGCGGCCGGCCAATTT
>CAZQUW010000426.1:0-4041 GCA_964596215.1 uncultured Planctomicrobium sp.
CTGTTGTCCGCGCCTGGGCCGGGGGACAGTTATCCACACCGTGATCGGGCATTTCTCGCGCTGCTCTATGCCACCGGGTGCCGGGTGTCCGAAGTCGCCAATCTACGATTGCGCGACATTCATCTTGAACAGAGCTTCTGCCGGTGTGTCGGAAAAGGGAATAAGGAGCGATTGGTATCCTTGAATCCGGTTGTCATTGCGGCCGTGCAGAGCTATCTCGCCCAGGAACGCCCACCGCTGGTTCAACAGCGTGATTGCGAATTCCTCCTCGTATCGCGCACTGGCCGGGGGCTGACCCGGATCATGCTGTGGAATCTGGTCAAGAAGTATGCCCTCCGGATTGGTGCCAGTTTGGATGTCAGCCCGCATACCTTGCGACACAGCTTTGCGACCCACATGCTGGCGGGCGGGGCCGAGATCCGCGCGCTGCAGGAACTTCTGGGCCACGCCAGCATCGCCACAACCCAGATCTATACTCAGGTCGAACATAGTCGTCTGAAGGCCATTCATGCCAAATGCCACCCACGCGGATAAGCGTCGGTGAAACAATTGCGGAACAAGTCGCCTTGCCCGTCTGTACTTGTCGGACGCGACGACAGAGCCATTGCTGGTATGAACTTGGTTTGGCCAGGCATTCGCACTCCCGATTGATCAAGAATGTGCATCACGGAGAAACGGAGACGACGGAGCAGGCACATATAGCGGCTACTGATCTGATGCGGCAAGCGGCGTGTGATCAGTCGCCGCAAGCCACGCGCGGCGCAACGGCTGCAGGCCGTAAGTGGCTGACCAATGCGGGTACCGGCAGGGATGGGGACAGGTTCCGCGATGATGCATTGAGTGCCAATAAAAAGAGCCGGCGGACAAAACTGGTCCGTCGGCTCTTCGAATTAACTGGGTCTCACGTCGGCAATCAGTTGCTCTCGGCATTCTGCAATTGGATTGCCAGGCCGTCCAGGAAGCCCTTGAGCTGCTTGGCTCGGACTGGATGCTGCAACTTGCGGACTGCCTTCGCTTCGATCTGGCGGACGCGTTCGCGGGTCACCTTGAAGATGCGACCGACTTCTTCGAGCGTGTAGGTGTAACCATCACCCAGGCCGTAACGCAACTTGATGATCTCACGTTCGCGGTAGGTCAAGGTTTTCAGGACGTGCTCGATCTTGTCCTTCAACATCTCCTGAGTCGCCGTGTTCACGGGGCTCTCGATGTCGTCGTCTTCTATAAAATCGCCGAAGTAGCTGTCTTCGCTCTCGCCGACCGGACGATCGAGGCTGATCGGGTGCCGCGAGATCTTCATCACGCGACGGGTCTCTTCGAGGCTGACGCCGGCGGCTTCGGCTGTTTCTTCGATCGTCGGCTCGCGGCCATTCTCCTGCAGCAGCTTCTTGCTGACCTTCCGCAGTTTGGACATGGTTTCGATCATGTGCACGGGAATACGGATCGTGCGAGCCTGATCGGCGATGGCGCGGGTGATGGCCTGGCGAATCCACCATGTGGCATAGGTCGAGAACTTATAGCCACGGCGGTATTCGTACTTATCGACGGCCCGCATCAGTCCCGTATTGCCTTCCTGGATCAGGTCGAGGAAGCTCAAGCCGCGGTTGCGGTACTTCTTGGCGATCGAGACGACCAGTCGCAGGTTGCCGCCTGACAGTTCACGCATCGATTGTTCGTAGGCTGCGAACCGAGCCTGGACCGAACGCATGCGGTGTTTGAGTGTCTGGGGGGTCTCCAGGGTCATGTTCTGGAGATCTTCGAGCTCCTTCTGCAGGTTGGCTCGTTCGTCCTTGGCCGACTTCAGATCCTTCAGGCGGTGCAGCTGTGATTCCAGCTCACACATCCGTCGCGAAATCTGCTCGAGCCGGCGCTGAGCTGGTTGCAGCCGTTGCGTACGCAGGCTGAGTTCCTCGACCAGCGTGACCATCTTGCGGCGGCGCAGTTCCAACGCCTGCGACGCCTGCAGTCGCTCGGCGGGTGAGGCCTTGGGGTCGTTAGCACGGTGGAAGTCGGCGAGATTCTTCTCGTAGAGGACTTCCAGCGTCTTCAGGTTATGTGGCATCCGGCCGAGGACTTGGGTCTTTTCCAGGCCTTCGGTCATTGACACCTTAATCGTCCGGTCGAAGGGCAGGTCGCCGTTCTGGACGCGGGTCAGGACGTCGATCGCGGATTTCAGTGCGAAATCGGATTCCAGCAGCTGTCGGCGGAACCGCTTGCGCGTGACCTCGATCTTCTTCGCGAGCGAGATTTCCTCGGTACGCGTCAACAGGGGGATCTCGCCCATCTGTGTCAGGTACATCCGGACTGGATCGTCGATACGGCGGGAGGAATCCTCACCGGAGGCTTCCTTCATTTTGCCGTTCTTGATCGACTTCATGCCCTTGGCATTCTTCGTCCGACGTTCGGCAGCCAGGCGTTCGGCCAGCTTGTCGTCGTTGATGATTTCGAGACCGAGTTCCTCGATCGACATCAACAGCTGATCAAGCTTTTCGGGGCTCACTGCCTCATCGGGCAGGTATTCATTGACCTGGGTAAAGGTCAGGTAGCCCTGTTCCTTGCCAGCGTCGATCAAAGTCTTCAGGTGGTCATCCAGCCGATGCAAAGTCATTCCTCCCCCAGTTGAGACGGCCTGCGATTGCGGGCCTGTCAGCGACTCTGCCGTTCGTCATGCGTCCGGCCTGGTGTGTTGCCAGGTGGATGCTGGGCCGGCAGAGTGCCCACAGTTACGTTCTACAGACCCGCGTCTCGTCGCTCATGTAATCGATGTTGCTTTTCTGCGGCCTGTCGGAGCAGCGTCTTGCTGTCCACAGGCTCGTTGACCTTCAAATTGTCCGGCGTGGCTCCAGGCCCGTCCTGCGTTGAGGGGCGCATGCTGCGCACTCTTCGCCGCTGTACCGCAAGTAATGTTCGTTTTGCCAAATCTGTGGTGATGTTCCGCCGGCGTCCAGTTTCGTCGAGCCAGACGGCCAGTGGTTTCAATTCCGATTCTTCCAGTCGTAACAGCACTTGATCGATAGACGGCAGAATCTGCTGGTCAATTAATTCCAAACATAGCTCCCACAGTTGCCTGAGTGCGGGGCAGGTGATCTCTTTTGTGGAGATTTCCTGACGCATCGAGTTCACTGTTTCGGGATACAAAAGCGCAATCTGCAGCAATTCCGCTTCTATCTGCTCGTCCGTGGTTGCACTGCGCATTAAACGTTGGATCTGGGAGGGCGTTGCGGGACTCTGCGGAGTGCCCCCATTTGAATTCATGTTCGCCCCCCTCTGGACCCGCAGGCGGCGCAACTCGTTTAATCGGTCTCTGACGTTTTTCTCCGGTATTCCTAATCGTTGGAAAAGTCTGCCAAGCAGAATGTCTTCGCGCATCTGCCAGCGACCCGTGGGAGACGATCCCAGATACGTCGGCACCTCGCACAATAATTCCAGCATCTCTTCCAGGACACGATGGGCACCGTCCACGGTGTTGGTGCCAAAGCGGTCGATGACTCGTTTCAATTTGAACTCCCACAGTTCGGGAGCTCGATTCGCTTGTTCGAGGAACCATTCAGGTCCCTGGTCCAGCATCACGTCGGCCGGGTCCTGGTCGCCGGTCAACGTCAAAATTCGCAGGTCGAGTTCTTGTGCCAGGAATCGCGCCAACGATTTCTCGGCGGCGTTCTGTCCCGCTTCGTCACCGTCGTAAACCAGGACGACGGTTCTTACAAAACGCTTCAGGACGGTCACGTGTTGTTCGGTTAACGCGGTGCCCAGCGTCGCGACGCAATTCGTGACGCCCGCCTGTTGGGCCATAATGCAATCCATGTACCCTTCCATCAGAATCGCCGTGTTCGTTTCCTTGAACGAATCGCGAACATGGTCGAGTCCATAGATAACGCGGCTCTTGGTAAACAATGGGCTTTCGGGACTATTCCAGTACTTTCCCATGTTGGACTTGGGTGAACCGGGAAGCACACGTCCGCCAAATGCCACAGTCTTCCCTTGCGGGTCGTGGATTGGAAACATGACCCGATCCACGAAAAAATCGTAATAGCCTCCTTTTTC
>CAZQUW010000427.1:0-4040 GCA_964596215.1 uncultured Planctomicrobium sp.
CTTCGGTTGCCCGGTGGAAATGGGTCCGCCGGGCAACCCGTTTGTTTTAGATCCGCTGCCCGCAAGATGGCTGGTCTCGGGTACGGTGAATTGAAAAGTGAGCAGGTACCGCTCTCCACCCATTTCCTGACGGCTGCAAGACGCACCTAATGGGCTTGAGATTTCCGCCGGCTCAGTCACGGAACGACTGAGCCGGCGGTTTTTTATTGCCAGCGCCCGACTTCCTGAGTCGGGTATGTTCGTGAACAGACTTCCGACTCAGAGAGTCGTGTTAATCCCTCCTGTCGCTCACTTCCAGGCGACGGCTGATTTGGGGCCGACGGTCACCGTGGTTGTCTGGGCCAGCGGAAACGCCTCCAGCAACTCACGAATTTGGGCCGTGGTCACCGCCCGGATCTGAGCCAGGTCTTCGGCCACCGACTGGTAGCGGTTGCGATAGATCCAGTTGTTGCCCAGCGACTCCAGCCGGCCCATGGGCCGCTCGCTCGACAGCACCACCCGTGAACACACCTTGCTCTTGGCCTGGGCCAGTTCCTGTTCGGTGACCCCTTCGCGATTGATCTTCTCATAGACCTTATGGACGCGTGCCAGGTTGGGTTCGGTTTCCTCCGGCTGTCCATTGAAGAAGGTGCGGAAGACGCCCACACCGTGATATTCCTGATAGGTCAGCTCGGCCCCTTCGACGTAGCCCGGATCCACCAGTTCCCAGTACAGCCGACTGCCGCTGTCGTCGCCCACCACGACCGACAGCAATTCAGCGGCGGCTCGCAATGGATGCAGCGCGTCGGGGGCAGCATCCTGGTGCATTACGTGTTGCTGCTGAGACGTCTCACGTTGAATGAGATACGTTCCGCGGTGTGGGTGATGCGGGGCGACAATCCGTCCGGCTTCGCCCGCCGGCCAGTCGCCGCAATATTTGTTGGCCAGCTCCAGGACCTCAGGCCACTCGCAGTTGCCCGCCACAGCCAGGATGACATTGCCAGCCAGGTACCGGTCGTGGTGATAGCCGCGCATCTGCTCGGAAGTCAGTGCCGTGACGCTCTCTTTGGTACCCAGCACGCTGCGTCCGAGCGGGTGCCCGTCGAAGTGCGCCTGCATCATCTTTTCGTAGGCCACGAACATCGGCTGATCGTCGTACATCCCGATTTCTTCCAGGATGACGTTCTTCTCCATGTCGAAGTCATCCTGCCGCAATGCGGGACGAATCAACGCCGCCAGCAGTTCGGTCGTGCGCTCGAGATACTCCGGCAGCACGGCCGCATAGTACATCGTCAGTTCTTCCGCCGTTGCCGCGTTGTACTTGGCACCGACCTCGTCGAAGATGCGGTTCACATCATCGGCAGAAAACCGGTCATTCCCTTTGAACGCCATATGTTCCAGGAAGTGGCTGACGCCCGAAATCGCATCGGTCTCATCGCGCGAACCGGTCTTCACAAAGAAGCCCACTCCGACGCTGTGGACACCCTTGGTCAATTCGGCGATGACTTGCAGGCCGTTGTTCAGCCGTGCCTCATGAAACTGCATTCGGCACCTCCAGGGGCTGCGGCCCGAGTGTTAAAATGGTGAAGTCTTGGGGGGGATATTTTTCGAGGTGCGCATGCAGGCGATCGACCGTCAACCCTTCGATCTGGCCGCGCACTTCGGCCAGGCTGACGACGCGCCCCAGGTGGAACCAGTCGTTGGCCAGCGATGCTGCACGGCCTGAACTCGATTCCTGCTGCATGATGAGCGAACTCTTCGCCCGGGCCTTGCAGCGGTCGAGCTCTTCATTCAGGATGCTGCCCCGCAGTCGCTGAATCTCCTGCAGCGTCACGTCGAGCGTTTCCTGGGCCCGCTCGACTGTCGTGCCGGCATAACATAGAACGCGGCCATCATCCTTGGAGCTGGTCAGCCCCGCATAGACCGCGTAGCAGAGACCGCGACGTTCGCGAACTTCCGTAAACAGTCGCGAACTCGACCCGCCGCTTAACACCCCGACCGCGGCCCAGGCCGAATAATATTCGGGATCACGATAGGGGACGCTGTCGAACGCGATGCCAATCTGCGTCTGCGTCGATTCATGTTCGATATGATCGCGATAGGCACCCCGCGGACCAGACTGGTAAACCGGTTCCGGCTGGGAAACCCAATCGCCAAATACGTCTTCCACCAGTGCCCGGATCTCGGCGGGATCGACGTTTCCCGCCACCCCCAGGATCGATTCATTAGGCCGGAAACAGCGTTGAAAATGCTGCTGCACGGTGGCCATGGACAGGTTGGCGAGTCCTTCCAGACTCCCTTCGCTGGGCTTGCCCCACGGTGCCGGATAACACATGCGTCGCAACTCGACCATGATCTTCTGCCGCGGCTCGTCTTCGATCGCCAGCAGGGTCTGCTCACTGCCGGCGACAGCCGCTTCGAACTGGTCTGCCGGCAGATGCGGGCGGCGGACGATATCGGCATACAGTCGCAAGGCTGCGGGCAGGTTCTCGGCGAGAGTCGCGCCGCCGAACGATACGTATCGTCGTTCGGCACTTTCGCTCCGCTGCAGGCCCAGATTGTCCAGGGCGTTGGTCAGTTCCTGGCTGTTGAGCTCGCCGGCGCCGCGCAGGAGCAATTCCACGAGCACCGAAGCACAACCTGCCTGATCGGGCGGGTCGTAAATGCTGCCGGCGGGGACCAGGAGCGAAAAGGCGGCCGATTGCACATCAGCCATGGGCTCGATGAGCAGCGTCAGCCCGTTAGGCAGTTGAAAAGTCTGAACCAGTTGCCCGGGCATGTTCTCGGTAACTTCCTGGACGATGGGTAACGAAATAAAAGGCAATTTGAAGTCTGACGACGAAGTGGGCCACCAGCATTCCAATCCCTGAATGTAGCGGCAGCCGCCTCCCCTGACCAGCGCGACGCCGCAATACCCGCGTGACCGTGGGACGGGACTCCCGGCCCGTCTGAATTTCTGGAACAGAATTGGGAATCCGGGGCGTCCTCCACTGCTCCTCATACTTACGCCGAAACCCCGCAGGCGGCGTGGTATCGCCCGGCAAGATCGGATCGACAAACCAGTCTGCAGAACTGCGTGCACGGTGTGACTTACTGCTCCAAACTGCGATTGGAACAGCAGACCGCACAGGCTGCGAAGTAGTCCCCGTGAATCCCCAATCGGGTTGTTCGATGCGGCGGGGAGATGCACTCGCTGGCGCTTCGGGCTAGTATTACGAGATCTCCCCATGTGTTGTGAATTGCGACCTCTGGCCTGGTTCTATGCGTATCCTGTTATCTGAGACACAAATCGCCGCGCGGCTGGACGAACTCGGGCGCGAACTCAGCGCCGCCTATCGCGGCCGGCCCCTGACTGTCGTCGGCGTGCTGACCGGCAGCCTGCTGTTTGTGGCGGATCTGATGCGTAAGCTGGATGTGCCCCATCAGGTGGGGTTTCTGCAAGCCTCCAGCTATCGCACCGGGACCCAGGCCGGCACGCTGACGGTCAACCGCGAATTTTTCCCCGAGATCACTGATCGCGATGTCCTCCTGATCGACGACATTTTCGATACCGGCTGCACCCTCAGCACGCTCCTTGAGCTCTTAAAAACTGCCCGGCCGCGCAGCCTGCGGTCGGCGGTCCTGCTCTGGAAAGAAGGGACGCAAACAGTCGCATTGCAGCCGGACTACTTCGGGTTCAAGATTCCCAATGAGTTCGTGGTGGGCTATGGACTGGATCACGACCAGAACTATCGCCATCTACCCCACATTGCAGTCCTGGAAGCCGGAGATCTGGCATAGCGGTCGCTCAACGCTTCTTTGCTCCCTTTGCTTTCTTTGCACCCTGACTCTCTCACCCTCGTACCAGAGACGCGCACACTGGCCCGTCTCTGGATTTGACTCACCCAGGCAAACAGGCAAGAGTGCCCAATCGTACGCGCCGAATTCGCGCACTCTTTGTCATCTTTGCACTCTTTGCTCCCTTCTGTTCTGCAGTCTGACTCTCTGAGTTGAGAGTATTCGATCGTCGCAGCGCCCGACTCTGGAGAGTCAGGCGACACTGCGGACGGCCGGGGGCGACC
>CAZQUW010000428.1:0-2865 GCA_964596215.1 uncultured Planctomicrobium sp.
GGAGCTTGTCGTAACCTTCTTGAGAAATCGGGTGCCGTTCCATTCCCACTCCTTCGTCCGGGCCATCCAACTGACGGCTCGGGATCACGCAGCCAGTCGAGATCTCTGTAGGGAGACTCGACGATCGTTAGCGTTGAGGGACAGTTTCCAGGTACACAAAACCAAAAGTAGGGGCGGCATGCGGGGCCGCCCCTACTTTGGTCTGACGCTTAAATGTTACACAAAATCGTAGTTGAAAACCCCTCTCAGAACGAGAATTGGGGGTTTAATCGAAAATCCTTCGACACGAGGAGCAGGGCCCTGCGCACCCCACGGCGAATCAATCAGCACCAATTATTTACAGCAAGTCTAGCGGTTCGCAAGTCTGCTTTTCAATACAGATCTACACGGACGACCATTGGTTGCTCTTGGCGCTGCCTAGAACGGCATCGCAGACCTTCTGGGTTTCGACCGCATCGCGGAACGTCGGTGAGCAGGGCTTCTTGTCGCTCAACGACTGGAGGAAGTCGGCCACCTGGTGCACGAACGTGTGTTCGTAACCAATCTGCAAACCGGGGACCCACCAATGTTTCATGTAGGGGTGATCGCTGTCACTGACATGGATCGAACGCCAGCCGCGGACAATCCCCTCGTCCTTGTAATCGAAGTACTGGAGGCGATGCAGATCGTGCAGATCCCACTTCAGCGAACCATTTTCCCCGTTGATTTCCAGCGTGTACAAGGCCTTGTGGCCACGGGCGTAGCGGGTCGATTCGAACAGGCCCAGCGAGCCATTGGTGAAGCGGCACAGGAAAGCACAGGCATCGTCGATTTCGACCTTCTCGACCTTGCCGGTGAGGGTATGCGTGCGTTCCTTGATAAACGTCTCGGTCATGGCATTCACGGTGCTGATGCCGCCGTTCAGCCACAGGGCCGTATCGATACAGTGGGCCAGCAAATCACCAGTTACGCCACTGCCCGCCGCGGCCGCGTCCAGGCGCCACAACGCCGCGCCACCCTGGGGCAGGTCGGCAGAAATCGTCCAGTCCTGCAGGAAGTTGGCACGATAATGGAAGATCTTGCCGAGCTTCCCGGAGTCGATGATCTGCTTGGCCAGGGTGACGGCGGGAACGCGGCGGTAGTTGTACCAGACCGTATTGGCGACGCCGGCCTTCTCGACGGCGGCGGCCATTTCTTCGCCTTCGGCCGTATTCATCGACAGCGGTTTCTCGCAGAGAATCATCTTGCCGTGGGCGGCGGCCGCCAGGGCGATTTCGCGGTGCAGGTTGTTCGGGGTGCAGATATCAATCGCGTCGATATCCTTCCGCTCGACAACTTTGCGCCAGTCGGTTTCGATCGACTCGTAGCCCCAGGTGTCGGCAAAGGCCTGGCATTTGGCCTTGTCGCGGGCACAGACCGTCTTGAGCACCGGGTGGTACTCGGTTTCGAAGAAGTTATTGACTTTACGGTAGGCATTGGAATGGGTGCGGCCCATAAAGCCGTAGCCAATCAGGCCAATATTCAGCGGTTTCGACATACGAGTCGTCCTTCAGTCGGAGATTTTTCTATGGGTGATCGATCAATGGGTGAAGCAAAATATATCGCCTGTGAATCAGGCAGGCGACTTCCGTAAGTTGACCACGTGAGTAGCCAGAAGCGGTCCATTTAATGACGTTTCTCGATTTGGGTCGAGGTCTATAGGGCTTTGTGATTCGCTAGAAACCATCCGGCTTACGCCGGACGCTCGCCTGGTCGAGTGTTTTTATCGCGTTATTCTTTCCAGCCGTGCGCATCGCGAACTGCGATCATGGCTGCCAGGATGTCGTTCCAGGTTTGTTGCTTCATCAGCACTTCATTCGGGAACATGCAGCCGTCCCAGCAGATGTGACGAATGCGTTGAATCAGGTTGCCATAATTGTCACGCAGCCAGAATCCAGCATGGTGCGGGATGTTCAACTTGCCATTCGGATCGTTGGCGAGGCAGTGGCGGCCGGTCTTGTCGTGAGAACCGCTGCCTTTCACCGTGGCATCGTTCTGGGCGACGTGGAAATCGATCGTCCAGGGACGCAACGCGGCGGTCAACGTCTTCAGGGCTTCGTCGAGCTTCGCGGCGTCTTTCCAGTCGTATCCGGCGGGCAGCAGGGCATCTTCCGGAGCATTGTAGCCCAGGGTGTAGAGGAGCGTGTGAGCCATATCGGCCTGGAAGCCCACGACCCCCGGCCGGTCGGTCAACTCGAGCAACTGGACCATGCGGCGCCAGCTGTGCATGCCGGCCCAGCAAATCTCACCTTCGGCGGCCAGGCGTTCACCGAAACCCTGGGCGACATCGCCCGCTTCACGGAACGTAGCGGCGATCCGCTTCTGATTCGTCTCGGTGTCCTTCACCCAGTCGCCGGGGCCGGCGGCCGAGTCAATGCGAACGACACCGTTCGGGCGGATCCCCAGCTGACGCAACTTTTCGCCGATGCGACACGCTTTGCGAACAGCATTCACCCAGTTCTTGCGTTGGGTTTCGTCCCCCATCGCCGAACCGTCAAACCAGACCGGAGCCACAACCGTGCCGACTTCAAAGCCCTTCGAACTGATCTTTTCCGCGAGTCGTTTGATGCCATCGTCATCGAGATCGATCGAAATATGCGGGTCGTACAGAAACAGATCCACGCCATCGAACTTCGTGCCATTGACCTCGGACTTCGCCGTCAGGTCGAGCATCGTATCAAGGTCAATGAACGGTTCCGCTCCCGGAGATCCCTTGCCCACGAGACCGGGCCACATGGCGTTGTGAAGCTTAGGGAAGTTGTTGGTGGACATAGGGTTGCCTCTTGGGTGTCTGAGGGATGGTGTCTGAGGACAAAAAATGACGAATGACGAAACCAGAATGACGAA
>CAZQUW010000428.1:2965-4036 GCA_964596215.1 uncultured Planctomicrobium sp.
CTTATGCGCTCCGACTTCCGGCGCATCGGGGCTGGCGTCCGGGCCGAAGTAGCGTAAGGCGACCAGCGGTTCGGTGCCGGTGTTCTCGACGGTCACGCCTTCCTTTGCGGCCGATTCGGTGACGAAGACTTCATCGTCGGTCATCTGGCCGTAGCGGATCATCGCCGGGGTCTGCAGCCGCAACGTGCCGATGTAGCCTTCGCCCTGAACGGTGATCCAGCCATAGGCTCCGCCGTCCTTGATGACGCACTTCTGGCCGGGATCGACCGTCAGTTCCTTGGCCGTAAACAACTGCTTGCCTGCGAACTTGCCGTAGACGATCCAGCGATCGACATAGCCTTCTTTCTCGGTATTGGCGACGGGCACCGGTTCCAGATAGTGGTTGTCCTTGAAGTTGGGATCCACGTTCTGATCCCAGTCCAGAGCATCAACCAGGTACTTGTTGTCGTTGTGCTTGGCTTCGGGGAAGTCCTTCGTCAGCAAGGCGCGCGGGACAGCGCGACCTTCCACCAGCGACTGATACATGCCGAACACGTCCGAACCCCATTGCGGTTCGTAGGTGAGGAGCGAGCCGGGGGCATGCAGTACGCAGGGGGGAATCAACCAGCCAGTGCCCGGTTGCAGGCGGTAGGCCTTGGAATAGTTGAGGATCCCGTTGTCCCCTTCGTTCCAGCGGTCGAGACAGCGGATGATATCCTGCTTGGTCGTGCCCGGTTCGAAGCCCATGAACGTGTAGGGAAAATTGTTCCCGATGGCGTTCATCTGTGGGGGGAAGTAATAGGATTCTGGCTTGCCTTCCTGTCCGACCAGCTTGGCCTGCTTGTCGTTCTGGTGCATGTGGTGGGGGATGGGCCCCATGTTGTCGAAGAACTTGGAGTAGACCGGCCAGCGGTTGTACTTCTTCCAGATGTGCTTACCGACGATTTCGGCACCCAGTTCGGCGACGGCGTCGCGCAGGGTAAAAGTTTCCTTACCGAACACGCAGAAGCTGAGCCCTTCAGTCGGGCCACGGTTGTCGTTCATGGCGATGGTGGTCGAGCCAAACCAACGCTCATCGATACCGCCGCGATG
>CAZQUW010000429.1:0-4033 GCA_964596215.1 uncultured Planctomicrobium sp.
CGGCGCTCGACGTCAGTGAATTCGCGGTCAATACCATCACCGCGGGGGACCAGCAGTCGCCGACAGTCTCACGAGCCGCAACCTCCAATGGTTCGTTCGTCATTGCCTGGCAGGGGCCGCAAGCGGCCGTGGTGGAAGGCGAAGAAGTAAGTGTCGAAATCTGGGCGCGTTCCTACGATGCCGGTGCCACTGTTCTGCGGGGCGCTGCGCAAGAGTTGCAGATCAATACGACCGCAGAACGCGACCAGGTTGATCCCGCCGTGTCGATGAACGGCAGCGGGAATTTTGTTGTCTCGTGGACATCTGGTGGTGGTACCTCAACCGGTGACGATATCTTCCTGCGCCTGATCGACGCGGCGAATCCGGCAAGCGACGGCACACAACTGCTTGTGAACGACACGACTTCCCAGCCGCAACGCTCCTCGGATGTTGCGATGGACGCCAGCGGGAACGTGCTGGCGACCTGGCAAAGCTCACACCAGGACGGTTTCAGCTTCGGTATCTACGCCAAGGCCTACGATTCGAGTATGACCCCGATTCTGCCCGATTTTATCGCGGGACCAAACACCGAGTTCCTGGTGAACACCATCGTTGCCGGACCGCAGACGAATGCCGTCGTGACGATGAATCCGTCAGGGCGGGCGATCGTTGGCTGGCTGGGGCTCGATGATACTCATACCTCTGCCGTATTCGGTCAACGCTTTCAAATGACGAGCGGACCCGCTGACATTAATGTGGTGGGCACGGAATTAGTCCTGGCAAATTTCACCGGCCCCGACGAAGCCTCGCCGTCCGCCGCAAATGACCAGGCAGGGAACTTTGTCGTCGTCTGGCAGAGCGTGGAAGACGTCGGTGACGAACGCGGCCTGGGCATTTACGGTCAGCGATTTCTGAAGGATGGCACGAAGGTCGGAAGTGCTTTCCTGGTGAACACCGTCGTGGTCGGCAATCAGAGCAATCCTGCAGTGGCCATGGATTCCACGGGGAACTTTGTGGTGGTCTGGCAGGGAGACAGTCAGGATACCGTAGATGCCGATGGCCACGGCATCTACGCTCAACGCTACGACCGCGACGGAAATCCGCAGGGGACAGAGTTTCTCGTGAATTCGACGACGGCTGGAGATCAGAGCAAGCCGGCGATCGCCATGGATTCTGCCGGCAACTTCGTCGTTGTCTGGCAGAGCCCCGATGTCGAATTGACCGGTCTGTTCGCGAGACGGTTCGATGCGAATGGAGACCCCCTGAGCGACGAATTTCAGGTTAACACTGCGGACGGCGCGTACGACCGTCTGGCTCAGTTCTCGCCGAAGATCGATATGAACGCAGCCGGCGAGTTCGTCGTGGTCTGGGTCAGTGATCATCAGGCTGGACTGCTGCCCGACGATGCCGATTCGGAAAAGAGCGTCTTCGCGCAGTGGTATAGCGCTGAGGGGACTGCAACTGGTCCCGAGGTCCTGGTCCATGTGATCAACCCGGAATTCGAGGCGCAAGAGTCTCCGGATGTGGCCATCGATGCCGCGGGGAACTTTGTGGTTGCCTGGCAAAGTATTAACCAGGACGGAAATTCATGGGGCGTGTTTGCCCGTACGTTTGACGCTGCCAAGACTCCGTTGCTGGCCGAATTCCAGGTGAATCAAACAACCCAGGGGCCACAGCGATTCGCCTCTGTCGATTCGAATTCTCTGGGACATTTCGCGATCACCTGGCAAAGCAATTCGACTGCTTCGGGAAGTGGCGAAACGGGGGGTGAGGGAAGTTCCTGGGATGTCTATCAGCGGCAGTACCTCGCCGATGGAACTCCGTTAACTGACGAGACCATCGTCAATACATTCGCCCAGGGTCCGCAGACGGTTCCGGTAATCACTCGCAACGACAGCCAGTATGGAATCTTCTGGGTTGGCCGTGGCACCGACGGAACGGGCGGCGAGATCATCGAGGGAGTGCATGGGCGGTTATTTGAAGAACCGATTGACTATGGTGACGCCCCGGATTCCTATGGCACACTGGTGGCTAATAACGGTGCGGGACATGTGGCAACCGGGCCGCAACTCGGCGCCCAGCGCGATACAGAAGCTGACGGCCAGGTACCACTGAACGGATTAGGGGACGACCTCAATGGCGTGGACGATGAAGATGGTGTGACATTGCCAACTCACATTCTCGCACGCATCGGAGCGACCATCACGGTCAACGCATCTGCAGCTGGAAAGCTGGACGCCTGGATTGACATGGACCGCAACGGCACGTTCGACGAGGACGAGCAGATTGCCAGCAGCCTGGACGTCACGGCTGGAGCCAACACATTGACGATACCGGTTTCTGCCGATGCCGTGGCCGGACAGACATTCGCTCGATTTCGAATTTCGACGGCCGGTGGAGTGGGACCAGATGGATTGGCAAGTGACGGTGAGGTCGAAGACTATAGCCTGGCCATCAGTGCGGTTCCGCATGGTGGCGCCGAAGTTGTCGACGATCCGCTCAATCCAGGCCAGAAGATGCTGTTGGTAATGGGTACCAATGACGCCGACCGGATCAGGTTGACACCCGTGGATAATGCCACAATGGTTCGTGTTGTCGTGAATGGAGAGCGGTCGACATTTGCCGCCAACTCATTCCAGCGGGTCGTCATTTTTGGACTCGATGGGGACGACCACATCAGGCTCAATCGCCGACTGGGAGTATCGGCATGGGCGGACGGTGGTGCCGGTGGCGACGTCCTGCGAGGAGGCAGTGGCCCAACCATACTAACGGGCGGGAGTGGCAATGATCGCCTGATTGGTGCCAGAAACCGGACCGTCATGATCGGAGGCAATGGGGAAGATGTCGTCAAAGGCTCCATTTCTGAATCCAGCGACTTGCTCGTCGGTGCTGCGACACAATTTGATGCCAATGATGCAGCTCTGCAGTCGATCCTGGCGAAATGGACGTCGGAGAATGACTACGCCACTCGCGTCGCGAGCCTGAGGACCGGCCCGGTCGCATTTGACGAAACGACGGTCATTCCGGATTCAGACGTGGACGAACTGTTTGGCCGCGATGGTCGTGACTGGTTCCTCATTGGATCAGAGGACAATGTGAACGACCAGGAAGAGGGTGAGGAAGTGGACGTTTTCGACGGCATCGCCCCGCTCATCTAGGTCGATTGAATCGAGATCAGCGAGCGTTTCGTCAGTAATTCCGAGCCTGCCTCTGGCTCAATTTGCCGCAGGCCATCGTCACGATCGTGGCGGTGGCCTGTAGCGATTTCACAGATCCAGTCTGGCCACCAAACGGTGGCCATTCAGTTTTGCCCCATCGGAACGATCACGGTGTGCTTTGCGCGTTTGTGGCTTGTAACCACCGTGCTTAAGAACATAGAAAGGCACTGCAAACATGAGTAAGAAGATTAAAAACCTTCCCCCGGCCAAATCAAGCGAAACCGCAATCCAGAGTCCAACTGCCGTGGCCACCGTATCCATTGCGCCAGCGCATAACGGGCAACCGATATCCGACGACGCCATTCGGCTGCACGCTTATCTTAAGTGGGAAGCGACCGGAAGGCCGCAAGGGGATAGTGTCCGATTCTGGCTCGAAGCCGAGCACGAATTATCGCACGCGGACTAGTGAACTGACTGACGCAGTCGTGGCACTGTTTCAGGTCGGCGCGGTGCCGCCTGATTGTGCGTTGACTTGCTCGCCGAGCTTAAGCAGTGGTTCTGCGAGCGTCGGCGTTTGGGTGATCGTATTGATCGTGTATAAGCCCAGGCAAATAATTGAAACACAGAGCCACAGAGAGCGCAGAGGAATTGCGCCAAGGGTTCATACAGTGCCTCAGTTTCCTCTGTGACTCTGTGTTTTCAAATTTTGCGATGCCGCTCGATATTTGCGCGCCTTGAAGGTTACTGATTCATGAAGATGCCTATTCTGGATGAAGTAAAATCAGAAAGTCGCCTTCAGCGCTCCGCGTGAAGTGAGCGAGACTCGCGGGCATCGCTGGAAGATATTTATGGTCCATGGCGCGCTCGGCTGTCTTCACGCGGAGCGCTGAAGGCGA
>CAZQUW010000430.1:0-2327 GCA_964596215.1 uncultured Planctomicrobium sp.
AAAATCCTGTATCGCGAAAGCGGTGTGCGGGTTCGATCCCCGCTTCGGCCAATGACACATCAAGGACTTACGGTGATTGCCGTCGGTCCTTTTTGTTTTACATCCGGTAACTCCTTTCCTTCTTAAGATCGGGCTGACCAGCACTTGTTGACATCTGGCAACGGCCAGCCCGCTAGACCGTCACCTTGTCGTTGCGGCGGTGCGGATTGAATTCCAGCCGGACGTCGTGCACGGCGAGAAACGCTGCTTCACCTGCCGCGAGTTCCAGCGGTGCTCGGGTTTCGATGATTACGGCAATGGCTAAGCCGTTGCCGACAGAGAAATTGGCTCCGGGCACATTGGATCCCAGGAAACTGCTCACGGTAAATTCTTGCGGGTGGCTGAAGTCGCCGAACTCAGGCTGAAATCCTGCGCTGGCCAATTCCTGGGCCTGCAACGGGTTCTTCTCCATTTCCGTGAACCGCAGAAGTGCTACGCGGCAGGTCATGCCGCCGAAGCACCGCTGGAATGTTCCGTTGGAGGATCCGGCACCATGGGCGCGAATCGTCAACGTGTAGTGCCCGCCGCGCGCACTTTTGATTTCCTGTGTCAGCAAACATTTGGAACCGGCGGGAACGGTCAGTGCCGCCCCCACCAGCGGGGCGAATACGCCCAGGCGGGCATGCGGTCTGGAATCCACGCTGACTTGGGCCTGAATTCCTGTCGTGCCCAAGACCGGGAAAGGGTGTCCGCGCCAGCCCTTCTCACGGGACGCAGGCGTAATCGGAATCAGTTTCTGGGCGGAGAAATCAGTATCCAGCAGTGGGTTGGCATCGAACGGGGGAACCAGCTGTTCATCGGCCGTCGAAACACACCGGGCCGCGGTCGCCGGTGCGTCACCCAGCAGCCGATAGAGCGGTTCACCCTTGGTAACCGGTTGCGGTCGATTCGTCCGATCATAGAAGACATCGTCGTGATGAATGCCCAGCAGATGGAAAATGGTCGCCGTCAGATCGTGTGGTCGAATCGGATCGATGCTCGGATACGCTCCGTTCTTATCACTCGCTCCAAACACCTGGCCGCCGGCAATTCCCGCACCCGCCAGGGCCGCACTGAAGACCGGTCCCCAATGGTCGCGACCACCATTGCTGTTGATCTTCGGCGTCCGGCCAAATTCGCCGATCGCCACGACCAGCGTCTCGGACAGCAGCCCGCGCGATTCCAGGTCATCCAGCAGCGCGGCGAAGGTCACATCAAAAATCGGGCAAAGTGTATCCTGCAACCGGTCTGCGTTCAGATTATGAGTATCCCACAGCGGGTTACCGACGGCGTTATCCCCCGGCTCCCGCGGCCAGTTGACGTGGACCAGCCGGGTGCCCGCCTCGATCAACCGCCGGGCCAGCAGGCAACTTTGGCCCCAGGTGTGACGGCCATACCGATCGCGCAGAGCATCCGGTTCGCGGCTCAGGTCAAACGCTGCCTTGGCTTGCCCGGAGGTGACCAGATCGAGTGCAAATCGAGAGAGCTTGCTCCAGCCACCGACCGCGGCTGCTCCATCGACATCACGTACGCGCTGGTTCAATTGCCCCAGCAGGGCCGCGCGGTCATTCATCCGTTGCGGTGGCAATTCGATTGGCAGCGACAAGCCTTCGATGCGGTAGTCCCCCGCGGCCGGGTCGCCGACGAAGCGCTCGGGTTCCCACATGGCCCCCAGGAAGCCACTCGTCTGGCCGGCAGGAGTCACGTTGTCATTGAGCCGCATCAGGTCGGGCAGCCAGACGCTGGTCAGTGCCGGCAGCCGTTCGCTCGGCTTGAGCATCTTGATCACCGAACCCAGATACGGCCAGTCGGTCGGCTTAATCTGCCGCGCACTGCCCGGCCCGTACGGATAGCCCGTCAGCACCCAGTATCCGCTGACATCGTGATTGTTGTCGTCGGTACACAATGACCGAATAATCGCCAGCTTATCGGCACGCTGAGCCGTCCGGGGCAGCAGTTCGCAGAACTCGATCCCGGGCACGTTGGTTTGCACCGCCTTGAAGGGGCCGCGAATCTCCAGCGGGGCGGCAGGCTTGGGATCGAAGGTCTCGTGCTGCGGCGGGCCCCCCTGCAGCCACAGGAAGATCACATTCCTGGCCTTGCCAAACATGGCCCCCGATAAGCCGCCGGCCAGCCGGGGAGCCGCGTCTGGAGCCGACCAGGCACTCTTCGCCGCCAGCAGGTCCGGCAAGGATAACCCGATGGCACTCAGCCCCCCGACACGCAACCATTCGCGGCGGTTCAGACCATCGCACAGTTGAATTCCGCGATGTCGAAATGAAAGCATAGTGCCTGCTCCCGGAGCGGAA
>CAZQUW010000430.1:2427-4028 GCA_964596215.1 uncultured Planctomicrobium sp.
GCAATGGGCCTGCCTGCTGGATTCACATAGCTGCGCCCAATGTCGATTCCCAGGTGGCCATAGATCGACGCCAGCAGGTCCTGGGGAGTCACCGGCTGTTCCTTGGGGTGCTCGCCGTGGTTGTTCGTCGCTCCGATGACCTTGCCCATGTTCTTGCCTCCGCCGGAGAACAGAATCGACATGGCATTGGGCCAGTGGTCTCGTCCCCAGTTGAGCAGCCCGCCATTATTGTTCCCCTTCTGCAGGCTGCCACGCGGCGTACGACCGAATTCGCCGGTCACCACCACCAGGGTTTTCTCGTTCATTCCACGCTGGTACAGATCTTCAATCAAGGCGGTCACCCCCTGATCAAATCCAGGCAGCCGCTCGCGCATGGCGGTGGGCAGATCCCCGTTCACGGCATGGTCGTCCCAGTTATAAATCAACTTGCCACCAGGCACACTCACGGTGACAAACTTGACCCCTGCTTCGATCAGTCGGCGGGCGGCCAGAGCCTGTTGTCCCCAGCCAGCGCCATAGCGATCCCGCACGGCCTGTGGTTCCTTGGAGACATCAAATGCTTCACGCGCCCGGCTGCCGGTCAGGATGTCGACGGCTTGATGGTTGATCGTGTCGAGCGAATCCATGACGCCGTTGACGTCCAGGTTGCCGCGGAGTCGATCCAGCTGCCCGAGAACCTCGCGCCTTGAAGTGAAGCGTTGCCCATCGATCGTCAGCGAGGAATTCGGGAGTCCTCCGTCAACAGTTGGGGGGCGATAGGCATTGCTCCAGTAACCGGCGGCGGTTGTCGGGACGTAGCTCCAGTGACGGGCCCCCATGCCCATCGCCGTAGGTAAGCCGTTCCGGACCGCGCCGAAATAGCGGTTTACCACCGTCCCCATGTCAGGGTAGACGGGTTCGTTCCGCGCATCATTCCAGTCGGGATAGCCGCTGGTCACCATCGGCGTACCGTCATTGTGGCCGGCAAACGTATGATGGCACGATCGCAGCAGCGTGAACTTGTCGGCCATCTTGGCGTGCAGCGGCAGCAGTTCGCAAATATCCATCCCGGGTACGGTCGTCGAGATCGGCGAAAATGGCCCGCGAACATCGGTCGGAGCGTGCGGTTTTAAATCGTACATTTCCAGATGGCTGGGACCGCCATTCAACCAGATGACGATGACCGACGCCTCGCGATCGACCGCCGCAGGATTGGCCTGAGCTGCCTGCAGTTCGAGCGCCCTGGCCAGAGTAATTCCTCCCAGCGCTAATGAACCTGCACTGAGAAAATGGCGGCGGGATATTCCATCGCAGCAGCGATGTTTGGATGTCAACACATTGAGCATAAGCGAAACTCGAATGGGACTCCGAACTGCACCCAGTTCGGTCAATGCAAATAACTAGGACTTGCTGAGTTATGCTCGATTCATCGACCCCTTGCAGGCGACAACTCAAGACAACAGGCCAGTCCCATATATTAACAGATGTTGATGACTGTCTTCAATCCCATAAGGGCCCCAGTTTGCCATTTGGCATCGTGGGACGGGTCTCCCGGCCCGTCCGTCCGCTCGCAAACGGGCAGGAGAAAAATTCGCGATTCTTTGTTCTCTTTGCTCCCTTAC
>CAZQUW010000431.1:0-4025 GCA_964596215.1 uncultured Planctomicrobium sp.
TGGCTTCCAGACGCCGCGAGGCCTTTAACAGTTGTGGAGCATCGAGATTTGCAGGGTCGAGTTCCTGCAGAGTCTTGGCGATCTCCTCAACTTGCAGAAGTTTTTTCTGGTTGAGTGACCGCACGCCAGCCTGAGCTAGAGCGTTCAGATGTGAATCAAATGCGGCCTGAGCCTGGTTCATCAGGTGCCGGCCAGCCCACGGCATGGCTAAGCCCTGTGAGCTTTCAGCCAGGGCCCAGGCTTGTCCGACGAATCCGGCCGATCCGGAGACCGTTTCTGTGACGATCGTCCAGGAATACTCCTGCGGTTGTCCGTTAAGGGTCCCGGAAAGCTTGACCTGCAGTTTGTCAGAGGCGAGATCTTTACCCAACAGCACCGTCTCACGGTCAAAGCGAACTGGGGGCAACGTTTGAGGGTAGAGTGAGGGAATTTTCGGAGTCGTCACGATCTGTTCGGGATAGAACACCGGTGCGACCATCCCGCGAGCGATTTCCTGGGCAGACAGGGAGAGTTCGGCAGGCGTGTCGCTGGCGTCAGCCACCTGATTGGGTTCGTCGAAAATCACCGCGCCGCCGGTGTGTTGAGCGAGTGTCCCCAGCAGAATGAGATCGATTCGCGGACCAATCGCGAAACTGCTGACCGGAACGGCTGCTGCACGCATATCCGCGAGCAATTTCGCCATCGCGGACGACTGAATCAATTGTGCCGTGCTGAATCCATCGCCGATGTACAGCACCGAACGGGCACGTTTGCCCGAGAAGCTTTGCAGCGCGGTCCGCAGCGCGAGCTCCATATTGGTGGAACCCAGGGGGACTCGTTCTTCCAGCTTATCGAACCCGGCCTGGAGTTGGCGGCTGCCAATCGCCACAAAGCCGTCAGTCAGGCTGGACGTGGTCACATCCGCAGCCAGGAGCTGCACGCGATCCCCGGCCGGCAATGAGCGACATACGGCGCCCGCCATGGCGATCGATCGACTGCGAAAGTCACCCGATTGGCTGGCCGAGGTATCAATCAGCACAATATGGTCGTGAGGAATCGCTGCGGCGCGGGGAGCAGCGGGAGCGGGAAGTATGACCGCTGCGTAACTGACGCCCTGGGGTGTCTGGTACTGCACCAGGCCGGGTGTCGCGGCGGGCGAGGTCGATTTGATGGGGGCCGCGGCGGAGGCCGCGGTCATCAGCAAACCACTTCCCAGCACAACGACACAGAGCCGCCAATCGAGCATCTTCAGAACTTTCATGTCGCGGACTTCCTCGAAATAATGAGGCCATATGTGGGCCGAGTCTGACTTGCAGTGCAATCTGGATATTTCAGATCTGCGATCGCAGGATATCGCGGCAACTGGCGAGACTGACCCTCATCTGGAGAATAACATACCGCCGCCAGAGGTGTGAAGCAAAATCTTACGTCGACGAGTCAAATCCCGTCCTCGAAGTTCTATTTTAAGGGACGGCCGCGACGCACCAGTCAGGCAGACTCTGTCGCGTTGGAGGCCAGTGGACTGACTTCGAAAACAGCGGGAAATCGCAGCCCCATCCGCCTGAACTGTGTGAAACGTGCTCATGACGCATAGGGACCTTCAGAGAGGCGGAACAGCCCGTCCTCCGCGGTTTGGATCGGCATTTGGAAGCCGCTTGCTCCGTCGAATCTCCGGCAACCTCCCACGCCTGCGGGAGATTCTGGATGCGGCAACAGTTGGAGAAAGTCAACACATGAAGTGATCGGACCGGTTTACGCCGGTTGTGCCAGCGGCATCGATTTCCCGGACGCTCCTCTGGAAGTAACAGCGCTAACCCAAACGACCAAACTGGCGGTCCAGTTCCATGCGGCTGAGTGTTAATGATGTTGGCCGACCGTGCGGGCAGTGATGGGCGTCGTCGATCAGATGTCGCTGGGCCAGCAGACTCTCGATTTCCTCGGAAGTCAGACGCTGTCCTGCCTTGATGGCAGCCTTGCAGGACATCATGTGCAGTAATTCATCCAGAATGTCCCGGCGCGTGGGGGCCAAGCCACTTTCACACAATTGCTGGGCAATATCCTTGACGAGTCCCGACAGGTTCAACTTCCGCAACATGACCGGATACCGGCTGAGCAGGACCGTATGGCCCCCGAAGTCCGAGATCTCCAGGCCGATCTGGGACAGGATTGACGAATATTCCAATAGCACTGACGCTTCCGGGGCGCTCAGGTCAATGGCTTCAGGTAACAGGAGCCGTTGTGACTCGACATTCCCCGCCAGCACGCGTTCCCGCAGGTGCTCGTACATGATCCGTTCGTGCAAGGCGTGCTGATCGATGACGGTCAGACCTTCGTCCGATTCCACAACCAGATAGCAGTCATGCACCTGCATGGCGCGAAATGCGGGGGGTGACGCGGACGCTGGAGTGCCGGTTGATTCCACCGCGGTCGCCCGAGCCATCTCGGCGGGCGTTGCGTCGGTCGTCTCGGGTGCCGGAACGGCAGCCGGAATCCAGGCCGCCGTGACTGACGTTGAGTTCTCCGCAACAGCGCTGGTGGAATTGTCAGGAGGGCTTTCATCTGTAATGGTCGGAGCAGGGGGGGCGGACCAACTGGCGGCGGTGGGGCGATAGAGGGGCTGGCCACTTCCCTCGGGGAAAGGTTTGAAGGGGGCCGGAGTGGAGGTTGACCAGGGGACCGAAGAACTCAATGGCCTGGCCGCGGGCTCATCGCTGCCGGTGCTGCGCATGGCCGGACTGCCGCCGAACTGCGCATCGGCCCACGTATTCAGTTCTTCACGCAGTGGCAGGGGGCGCTGAGGTTCCGGAACCGGTTGTGGCTTCGGTTCTGCGGCCCCTGCGCCCGGCACCTTGATCTGGCTCTCGAGATTCATTCCCAGGAACTTGGTGCGCAAGGCCGACAACAGCAATCGAAACAGCGTCTGACTATCCTGAAAACGGACCTCGGCTTTCGTCGGATGGACGTTGACGTCGACTTCGTCGGGGGGCATTTCGAGGAATAGAAACGTGATCGGGTACCGGCCGACCATCAACAGGCCACGATAGGCTTCGGTCAGTGCGTGCTGCAGCGTGCGGTCTTGAATCCAACGCCCATTGAGAAACAGGTATTCCCCTTTACGCGTGGCTTTGCTCTGGCTGGGATGTGCGGCATAACCCCAGACGCGATAGTTATTGAGCGTCGTTTCGACCCAGATCAACTGGTCTGCCAGCTGGGCCCCGTAAAACAACTTGAGCCGGTCCAGGAGCTTATCCGTCGCCGGGAGTTCGTAGACGACCTTCTGGTTGTGTCGCAAGACCAGGTGCAATCGCGGATTGGCCAGCGCGATTCGCGTGAATTGCTCGCAAATATGCCCCAATTCAGTGCCCGAGGAACGCATGAACTTGCGGCGTACCGGGGTATTGAAAAAGAGCTGTTTGACTTCGATCGTCGTCCCCAGCGGGCAACCACATTCGCGCGGGGGTGAGATCACGCCGCCGTTGACTTCCAGCTCCATGCCGGCGTCGTTGTCGGGTTGCCGGCTGCGCAGCCGGAAATGGCTGACTTCGGCGATCGAGGCCAACGCTTCACCGCGGAATCCCATCGTTTGCACACGAAACAGATCGTCGGCTTCACTGAGTTTGCTGGTGGCATGGGTGGTAACGGCCAGCAGCAGATCGTCGGGATGGATCCCTTCGCCGTCATCGCTGATGCGAATCAGTTCTGCCCCGCCGTCGACGATGTCGACTTCAATCCGATTGGCCAGCGCATCGACGCTGTTTTCCAGGAGTTCCTTGACGACGCTGGCGGGGCGTTCAATGACTTCGCCGGCCGCAATGCGGTTGACAACACTGGCGCTGAGTTGATTGATTCGGGGCATGCGATGGAACTGGTATATTCGGTAGAAGTTTTCGCGCCTGGCGGGTTTCGGAATACGATTGAAAACCTTGCCAGCCGCCACAGTCGAGTCACTGCGGCATCATAACGAGCCCGTTTCAAATGAGCGACAAACTGAGAATGGGATCAGTGCGAAGCCGCAGGTCAGGTGTCGTTGAGCGGCCATGCCGTGA
>CAZQUW010000432.1:0-3986 GCA_964596215.1 uncultured Planctomicrobium sp.
GTTTCCAATTCCATCCGGGCTTGCCAGACCGTGCCAATGTCGGTGAGCACAATCAGCAGCGTGAAGATCGCCGGGACCGAGGCAATAATCCAGACCGTGGCGATGCCGCGCCGCGGTGGGCGGGTCGAGCAACGAGGTTCGGCTGGTGTGGCGCGTCGCATGGCTGGCTTTTCGGGATCTTCTTCAGGGACAGAAACACTCGGTCAACATCATCATTTTCGGCTGATTCCAGAGCCGTCAGCTCCGGGGTTCGTGGTGATCATCGGTGTGAGGTGCCAATTCACCCCGACCGTGCGGGACAAGGCTCTCCTGGCTGGCTCTCCGGGCTCATTGTTCGTACGGGTAAGTCGTCGTCAGTTCGACCGTCTGATCGCTGGTGCTGTAGCCAAAGGTCCCCAGTAAGTCGGGCGTCAACTCCGAGAGATTGACCGAGACGGTGACTCGGACGGCGTTGTTGGGCATGACGGGCAAAATCGGATCGGCGGCCAGGCCGTCGGTGGCCTGGTAGCCCGCATTCACGGTGTGACGCAGGGTCACTCCACGCGCGGAGCTGATTCCGAAACCGGCCGTAAACAACTGGCGATTGACGGCAGCGCGGATCGCGGTGGCGGTGGTATTGGTCAGGGGCGGGTCGGTGAAGCCTCCCAACCCGGGCGTCTCCGCGGCAATCTTCGCCCCCATGCGGGCCGCCTGCGAAACTTGTTGCACGTTAATGATGATCAGCGAAAACTCAATCACCGCCAGCATCAGCACCAGCAGGACGGGAAACGTCAGGATCAACTCCACGACGATCACCCCGCACCGCTGCAGGGCTGTCCTGCGAGTGTCGGGGGTAGCGCGAAGTGACATCATTGGTCTGCAACCTGAAAAACATTTCGAACGGAAAGTTGGCCGTGTCGAGGGGCCTGCACGCCGCCGCTCTCGGATAATGTGCGCAGACTCCCCCACCGGACGCAATACAAACGGTGTGCCAATGGCCATCTAAGTGAGATCTCGTCGCGACCCTGCCGGTCTTGCAGCAAATTCCGGGACCGGCCACGAAGAAGACAGTTCGACTAGGACCAGCAGACTGTTAACTGAAGTGAAAAATGTTAACGCTGGTTAACACCGGTCCGCCGGCCGCTCGTTGTCGCATGACTCTCCCGAGTCGAGCGAATTCTGCAGTTCAACCGCTCACCAGTTTGCGTCGACGGCGAGCGCCGCGTGGTACGAGTCAATAAGCTCGCAGGGATTCGCTCGACTCAGGAGAGTCAGGCGACGTGGCTTCGGCTGTGAATCATCCGGGCCACGGAACCCTGTCGTCCCGAGGTTGCCGGATCGTTAGAAAAAGCGGCTTTGGAACATTTGCCGTGCTCGGCAAAGTTTCGCCATCTTACCTCTTGGGGATACTGTTAACAGTTGGAATATTAATGGGTTACGAAGAACGCGAGACCTTGGAACGGCTGGTCCGCTTGAGTTCAAGTCTGACCGCGTCACGGCACGATTAACCGGATGAATGAATAGCCTCCATCTGATCGATACAGAGTGACTCGCGGCTCACCTCTGGCTGCGGTGGGATGTCAGCACATTCAGCGTTCCGGGCCCGATCGACGAGTCTGCCGGGTTGCCGGTACGCAACGGTGAGTTCCATTTGTGGCGAACCGAGCCTGATCGATATCGATCCATAGTTGTAGAAGCGATGTGGTGAGCCATGTACGAAGGCCATTTTCAGTTGGACCGTCGCCCATTTGCGGCGACGCCGGATCCCGGCTGCTGTTACCTGTCTCCGACACAGACACCTCTGTTTCAGACAGTCAGCCGCTGCATCGAGAACGGCCAGGGCATTGCCATCCTGACAGGCACCGCCGGTATCGGTAAGACGTTGCTCGTCCAGGTTCTGCTGGCCGAGTCGGCTCCGCGATTCACCACGGTCTATCTCGGCACGGGGCAATTCCCGACGCGGCGCGCCCTGTTGCAGGCAATTCTGTACGAACTCGGCCAGCCCTACGGTGGCATGACCGATCAGGAATTGCGTCTGGAACTGAATACAGCGCTCCGCAATTTGATCTCGCAACGTGACGGGCTGCTGCTGATTCTCGACGAAGCCCATTTGCTGTCGGACCGTCTGCTGGAAGAAGTCCGCCTGCTGGCCGATCTGGCACAACATGGCGTGCCGCTGATGCGTGTCGTGTTAAGCGGCAATCCCGAATTTGAAGAACGCCTCACCGCGCCTGCACTGGCCGCGTTCAATCAGCGGGTCGCCTGCCATGTCGCCCTGGAGACTCTCACGCAGCAGGAATCGATCAGCTATCTCGAATATCGCATCCGCTGGGCGGGGGGGATCGTCGATCAATTGTTTGAGCCGGCTGCGTTGCAGTTGATTGCCTATGCCAGCGACGGCGTGCCGCGCTGTTTGAATCAATTGGCCGACCATTCGTTGATGCAGGCTTATCTGGCCGGTTCCACCACGGTGACCGCGGCCATCGTCCGGCAGGCTCTGGCGGATGTGCAGCAACTGCCGCTCCGCTGGAATCCCTCGGCCCTCCATGAGCGAACCATTCGACCCGCAACGGCGACGACCGAGTCGACTGAAGTTCTCGAGGTCGGCGCGTTAACGGACCAGCCTGCTGCGACGCTGGAACACGATGGGTGCACCGAGGTCGGCAGCAGCGATGAGCAGGAGACGGCGTGCTTTGAATTTGGCGCGGGGGACAGCAGCGTACCCGCCCCCTCGGTATCGCAGCGTGCATCGCAGTCCGCAGTCCGAGTTGAGGAAGTCAGCGAGCTTCCCGAATGTGAAGACGAGCGGACCAGCGATCTGGCCCTGCCGGACGAAGTGTCGTCGGTCTTCGAGTTTGGATCGGACGACGATGCCGAGTGCGCAGCAGAAGTCGAAGAAATTGAGGACGAAGATGGTCCGCCCCTCTTCGCCTGGCTGGCCAAGCCGGCAAAAACCGAAAGCAGCATGAGCCATTCGTCGGACGAATATGCCTCGTCGAGTTTTACGATTCCGACCCGCGGGCGAACCCGTACGCCGGTGGTCGAGCAGGAAGTCGTCAGCACGGCCCCGCTGAGCGGTTCAGAGTTGCTCAGCAAGCGGACGCCCGACCCGTTGCGAGCGGTCACAGCGGTTCGATCGCGTCCCGTTCTCGACACCCAGGAGCTGCCCGCGGAAGAGGTGGTCTTCGACGGTTACGCGCAGTTGGATGCGCCGCTCGCACCGGCGTTTCCCCGCCCTGCTCCGACCTTGCCGGTGCCGGTCTTCATCACTCCCGCTCCGGTCGCGCCGACGACCGGCGAAGAAGTTGCTGAATGTCCGATGCCCCTGGATGCGGCGCCGAAAGTCGGCCTGCCAGACGCCATCGACGCGACCGCCGAGCCCATTCGTACCGCGGTGAGTGCTGATTCCAGCATTCGGCCCCTGGACCGCATCGACGCCATCTGCGCGATGATCGAAGAGTCCGAAGATTATTCCAGTTCCGCGACGGGAGTGGAGCTGATTACTGACTATGGCGTCGAACGCATCGACGTCGATTTGCCGGCCAATGCCGAGTTGCCGTCGGGGGTCACTGCCGAACATCAGCTGACCGTTGATCTGGAAGACTGGATTGGCTCGACGGTCGTCGAAGTGGGCCGCGATCTGCAGCAGAACATGGCGACGTCATTCCCCGACCTCGTGAACCGTCAACGGGCGACGAAGCTCGATCAATTGCTGGACGGAATCGAACGTGCGAGCCAGTACGATGTCGTGGAACCGGACGCCCGTGTGGAAAGCAACACGTCACGCGTTGATCCGGCTGCGGAACCGGCGGATCTCTCGGGCGAGAACGGTGCGGTGCCGGCGCCCAATCACAGTTACAAGAACTTCTTCAGCGTGCTGCGTCGACGCCAGACGCGGTAAATGTTCTGGGGATCGTCAATCACGTTGGTGCGTTTTCAAAGCTAAAAAGCAGGGTGCCACTCTACGCCGTTAACCTTTTTTGATCATCGCTCTCACCACTTTTGCC
>CAZQUW010000433.1:0-3971 GCA_964596215.1 uncultured Planctomicrobium sp.
ACATGCCTCGCTTGTCCCGGCAGAGATCCCTTTTTCTCGCCATATTTTTGCTCTCAAAACAGGTGGAGTCTCGTGTCTGAATTTCCATTCTAACCCCAAAGATCAGACATTTGGAGTCGAAAATCAGACACAAAATCAGACACAAGTGGCAAAAGCGGGCCTTTTGGACGAGCGGTGAATTCCACAACTTAAATGAAAAAGGGCACTTGCGAACTTTCGCAAGTGCCCTTTGAGTGGAGGCGGCGGGAATTGAACCCGCGTCCTGTGATGCTTGGAAATGAGCCTCTACGTGCGTAGTTGGTTGATTGGTCTCGTTGCGGAAGGCTCGACCAACAAGGCCTTCTCGCCGCTAGTCCACCACTTTTCTTGCTCCGGCCGTAGTGGGCATTGAACCGGAGCCAGCCTGATTTTGCGACTGGTTTTTGGACTCCTCAGGCGGGGATTCCTGAACCAGGACTACCTATTACTAGGCAGCCATTGCGAATTGCTTGTTGGCAATTATTATTTGATCAGCTTTTTACGTGGCCATCTGATCAACCACGGCACGCCACCCAAGTCACCGGCGATCCAGTCGAAACCGTTCGCCCCCCTGAGTTCAATTTTTCTCACCGCGTCGCTGTGCGCACTCGTGGGTTGCACGCGATGCGTCCTTACGGAATCACACACTCGTAATCACACACTGTGTTCCGGCCATGGCTGGAGCTCAGTGGTGTTTCCGAAAAACAAATCCTGACCAACCCCAGCGGCATCGCTTCGTAATCGCCGCTGGGACGATCGAGAAACTTTGCTGCCTACGCTGAATCAGGCATCTCTAATTATCGGGGCGGGAGGTGGCCAGTCAACACCCTGGCCAAACAATTGCGTCCGTTTTAAAGGCTTTTCGCGATTTCGTTACCGCGACAGCTGGAAGCAGTTGCTGTATGTTTCCGCGGGGCGCGACCTTCGTAGGCAGCCTGTTCCGCTCACCAGAATCAATGGCGTTTAACGACCGGCAGCGGCTTAACGCGTGCCGCGGGCGCCTTACGGAGCACCGGTAGCTGTTTGAAAGACTGGCGGCACGGCCAGGTTGGTGATCCGGGTTCGAATGGCGGCGTGGATGCGTTCATCCCATTCGGCCGCGACGTGGGCATTGAAATCGAACGTGGAATTGTAGGCCGGACCGTCGGGGGTTTGAAATCCGTGTCGGGCATCGCCGAGATCGATATTCTCGATTCGCTCGTCTTTGGGAAGTTTTCCCCAGCCGAACAGATTCCGGGTGTGGAAGTTTGTCGCGCGGTTGATGTTGATGGGGAGTTTCTTCGGGCGGGCCGATTCGGCTCGGCCTGTGGATGAAGGGTCAAGGAAGACTGCGTAATCGATGGCCACGGGAGTCGGTGAATCGACCAGTTGCTGGCAGACTTCGTAGGTCGTATGTCCGCCCCAGCTGTTGCCGACCAGGACCACTCGGTCTTGCGGATGGTGCCTCACGTGCTTGCGGATCGTGTCGACGATCACCCGGGCCTGGGGGGGAGGTTGGGAGTTGATCTGACTGGCTCGCGTACCATTCCAGTTGAAATACTCGGTGACGATCTGGGGACGCTGCAGGTCACTGCGGAGTCGATAGAGCCCGCTGTTGCCAGCGTTCCTGGCGGCTGTGCCGGCGATTTGCGCGGGAGTCGGATCGGAATCCATGCCGCCAATCAGAACGACCAGCGTGCGGCGCGGGGCGGATTGTGCAATTTCAGCCTGGGCAGCGCCGCGCGTCGGCACCACCATGACGAGCATGGCCAGGCAGATTGCGGTCAGTCGCCGCAGTTGAGGGGAATCCATTCGGGGAAGGTCCAGGTTGAAGGTTTCGATGTCAGGGCCAGTCCTGAAGTCACGTATTGAAGGGGAAGCGTGAATCAGGGCACCCCGCGATCATCGGGAGTTGGATTCCTGAAAGAGTCGCGAACGCGATCTGATTTCAGTCATCTCCGATGGGGCGCGTGCCCCGAACACTTGGAAACGCAGACAAAACCTCTGCGTCAGTTCAGCACTGCTGGAAATACCGCGGTTCTGAACTTCCCACAACCGGTTTTGCTAGAGGTTTTTTATTCCAATGCGACGATCCGGACAGTGCCGTCCCAATGCCTATCGAGCAATCTTAAGGATACTGGCGACTTCGTCTACCCGGGTTTACAGGATCTCGTGGATGATCTCACCGCGGCTGATCGGCAGCGGGCGGCCGAGGGTGTCGTACATTTCGGTCATTGGATCGAGTCCCAGGCAATGGAAGATTGTGGCCGTGAGGTCTTCGGGGGGAACTTTGCCCTCCTGGGGGTAGGCCCCCATGGCATCGGACGCGCCATGGATGATCCCCCCCTTGATGCCGCCGCCGGCGAGGGCAACCGAGTAGACACTGCCCCAGTGGTCCCGGCCTCCAGCGCCGTTCATGCGCGGGCTGCGACCGAATTCGGCCATGCAGACGACCAGGGTTTCATCGAGCAAGCCGCGAGTTTGCAGATCTTCCAGCAGGGCTGAAATCGCCTGGTCGGCGGGGGGCATGAGGTTCGTCTTCAATCGCTGGCTTTCGCGCGCGTGACTGTCCCAGCACGGGGTATCCGAAGGTTCTTCCGGTCCGCGATGCCAGTTGACCTGCACCAGGCTGACCCCGGCTTCCACCAGACGGCGGCCGAGCAGCACGCTTTGGCCGAATTGGGTGCGGCCGTAGCGATCACGGACCGTCGGGGATTCGCGATCGAGATCAAAGGCCTGCCGGGACTGCGGGGAACCGAGCAGGTCGAAGGCCTGTTGGGCATAGCGGCCATAGGTTAATGGCAGCCCTGACTGGGCGGCCACATCGAACTGGGTATTGACCTGCTGTAACAACGACAACCGGTCAGCCATGCGGCGGTCGTTGACATCGACACTGAGCGAGAATTCGGGGACCCGGAAATTGGGATCGCCGGGCGAGCAGTTCAGCAGCCAGGGTTCGGCGGCGCGGCCCATGAAGCCTCCGTCCTGACCAGGCCAGACACTGCCGTCGGTATTGAAGATGCGATGCGGCAAACGGATGGCCGCGGGCAACGCACCGCGTGCCGGAAGATATTTGCGGACGACAGCGCCCATATTCGGGTAGTCGTTCGGGAAGCCGGGATTGGCGTTTTCGGTATTCATCGGGGCATGGGGCTGCCCCGTCAACATGTAGTAGCCACTGGATGAGTGAGCATTATCGCCGCTCGACATGGCTCGCAGGATGGCCAGCTGATCGGCGACCTTGGACGTCTGCGGAAACAATTCGCAGATCTGGAGTCCGGGCACGGCGGTGTCGATCGGGCCAAATTCGCCGCGCACTTCGATCGGCGCCTTCGGCTTCGGGTCCCAGGTGGAGTGCTGTGGTGGCCCCCCCATCAGAAACAGAATGATGCAGGATTTTGCGGAGCCACGTCCGACGACTTCCGCAGCTGGCGAAGCCGCCCGGGCGGCCCGGGCTTGCAGCATCATCGGCAGGCTGAGCCCCAGCGTGCCCAAGCCGCCCACGCGGAGCATTTCTCTACGGGACAATCCGTCGCACAATCGAGAGCGAGATCCGAGAATGTTAAGCATGGTAGGTTTGGAGGCGGGGCGGCAGGTGGAGCCAGATGGCGTAGCTCCGCGATTGCCGAGGGCGATCATGCATCCATCATCATTGATGTTATCGGCGGTTTAAGTAGTTGCCAATGGGGGTTTGGGGCAGGACTGCAGAAAATCGGCAAAGCCAGGGGCGGCAGAATCGGCGGGGGCATGGTGGCCGCCAACTGGCAGTCCGATGAATCGAGATGACCGATCGATTGCCGAAGGGGATTGGGGATGTTGCCTGGAAAGAGTCAGGAAATGGACAGGTTGCCGAATGTCAACGCGGTGTGATGCGAACGCGGATTGAAATTGCGGTTGCGGTGGCCCTTACAATCGGTACAGTTAAGACGATACGGATTCGATGTTCATTTCCCGTTCAACCGTTAATCCGCTCG
>CAZQUW010000434.1:0-3962 GCA_964596215.1 uncultured Planctomicrobium sp.
TCTTCATTAACACTCTCCGCAGTATTCTCGCGCACTCGATCAGCGGTTGAAACGAGCATGATCATCTCCACTTAAAGGATTGATAGGCATTCCAGCCGCAACAATTTGGCAAATGCTGTTCCTCCCGTTCCCATTTCGACGTCCAGATGCGGTGGATACGCATAACAGATTGATGCTGAAGGACTTGAGGTGGTCGAGTCGCCGCATCTTCCTGGTTCGATGGGAACAGGGCGACCCAGATCGGGAACGTTCAACGATCATGGAGCGCGACGAGACGCCGCCGCAATCATGGGGATGCAAGGGACCACGGACCGGCGGCGCGGCTGGACGAAACTACCCGCCGAGCAGTTTTTGCAACGCCGCAGGCTCAATCGGCTTGACCAGATGATGGCAGATCCCAGCCGCGGCAGTACGCTCGCGGTCCTGTGGTTGTCCCCAGCCGGTCAGAGCGACCAATCTGGTGTTCTGGAGAGAGGGGTCCAGTCGTAGTCGTCGGGCTACCTCGTAGCCGTCCATGCCGGGCATTCCGATATCGAGGAACACGAGCTCTGGCAAGAACTGTGTGGCCAAATTAATTGCCGAGACCCCGTCAAACGCCGTCGCGACTTCATAGCCGGACATCCGCAGCAACATAGCCAGACTATTCGCGGCATCCACGTTGTCATCCACGACCAGGATGCGTCGAGCGGATTGTCGTTCAGATTGAGCTGGCGCAATTGCCAGGGACGACTCGTCGGATCCCTGCGAATGGAACTTAGGCCGGGGCAAGCGGACCACAAATTCACTTCCCTGCCCGAGACCAGGGCTGGTGGCTTCAATCGTTCCGCCGTGCAATTCCACAAGGCGACGGACGAGCGTCAGCCCGATCCCGACTCCTCCGCGCGAGCGGTCGAGCTGCCGGTCGGCCTGAACGAAGAGGTCAAAAATCCGGGGCAGCATATTTGCGTCGATACCGATTCCTGTGTCCCGAATGCGGATCACAATCTCCTGATCCAGAACTTCCATGTTCAGCCAGATGTGACCACCAGGCTCGGTGTATTTGCACGCATTGTTGAGCAGATTGGTTAAGATTTGCTCGAGGCGCGTCGGATCAGCGGTCAGCTCAACCGGTGGCGAAGGAAGCGAAACGGTCAGCCCATGCCGGTGTTCCGCGATGAGCGGTTGCACCGCTTCAATGGCCAGCTGGATCACTCGATTCACATCTACTGTTTCGTTACGCAGTTCGATCAGCCCGCGGCTGATGCGCGAAACATCCAACAAGTCGTCCAGCAGCCGTGCCATATGCTGGACCTGGCGTTCGGCGATGGCCAGCACTTGCTCGATCATTTCCGGATCGGCCTGTTCCGAGCGCAAAATAAACAGGGAATTGCGGATCGGTGCCAGCGGGTTGCGCAGCTCGTGAGCCAGCATCGCCAGGAATTCATCTTTCAGGCGGTCGGCTTCGCGCAGTTCCTGGTAGAGGTGGGCGTTGTCGAGTGCAATGGCCGTGCGGTGTGCCAGATCTTCGGCCAGTGCCAGGTCCGCCGCAACGTAGCGGCGCGGAGAATTCGCTGTCAAGAACGAGATGACCCCCAGTGGTTTGCCGCGTGCGACCACCGGCACCGCGATATACGATTTCAGCTGGAGTTCCCGCATCAGCTGCAGGTACTCGTCATTCTGTGTGAAGGCGGCGAGCATATCGTCAGTGATGTCAGTGACCAGGAACGACTTGCCGGTCCGCAAAGCGTTAAGCGCGCTGTAAGGTGCTTCCTCGCGAAGTTGGAAGCGATCTATGATGCGGAGTGCGTACTCCCGTTTGACGGGGTCTTGATGGACTACCGCCACGCGCTGCAGGGCGCCATCCTGGCCAACCGCATCCACCAGGCACCAATCGGCGAAGAATGGCACTGACAATTCTGCGACCTGACGGAACGTCGTTTCATAGTCCACGTTGGCGGACAGGACGACGCTCGCATCGGCCAGGAACCGATTGGTTTGCTCCGCCTGGATACGTTCAGTGTTATCCAGGCAGACGCCCACGGCGCGCAGCGGCTCGCCTCGCGAGTCGGTGAAGATCATCGCCTTCGAAGCCATCCAGTGGATACTGCCATCGGGACGGATCGTTCGAAATTCCAGTTCATATTTCGATCGCTCGTGGATCGAGCGTTGAATTGCGTCGCTGACCATTTGCCGATCCTCGGGATGGACCAGCTGTTGAAATGCTTCATATGTCCCCGCGAAGCCGCCCGGCGGCAGTCCAAAAATGCCTTCCAGATTTTCCGACCACTGTACCTTGTTGGTCTGCAGATTGCGGTCGAAGACCCCCATGTGCCCCGCCTCCAGGGCGAGCCGCAATCGAGTTTCGCTCTGACGCAGAGATTCTTCGAAGTTCTTGCGGTCGGTGACGTCAGCAATCGTTCCCAGCATCCGGTCGATGAGTCCCGACTCATTTTTTAAGATGCGGGCTTTAACCCAGATCCAGCGAATGGCACCATCTTTCCGCTTGATCCGGCATTCCAGATCCAGAGCGTCACCGACGGTCATCGATTGTTGAAAACGCTGAGTGACCAGCGTGCGGTCGTCGGGCAGGACATGTTCGAGGAACTTGCTGTAAGTCCACTCGGGAAGCAGGCTGTCGTAGCCAAAGATCTCATCGTGCTTGACGCTGCGAAATGCCGTCTGGTCCTTGAGATTGAGATCCCACTGACCGAGTTCCGCCGCCGCCAGGGCGAAGTTGAGACGCGCTTCGTTCTCGCGAATGGACTGGTCTTGCAAACGCCGCTCGGTGACGTCACGAAAAACCACCACAGCACCGCTGACCTGACCGCTAGAATCACGAATCGGCGCCGCACTGTCATCAATAGGCCGTTCTGTTCCATCGCGTGCAATCAGCAGTGTCTTGTCCGTCAGCTCGATTACGGTCCCCTCATTCAGGGCTCGGATGGCCGGATTCTCGACGGCCTGGCGCGTATCCTCGTTGATGATCCGCAGCACATCTGTCAGTGCCTGCCCTTCGGCTTCGTGCGGCTTCCAGCCGGTCAATGATTCCGCAACCAGATTCAGAAACCGCACACGTCCGGTCGTATCGGTCGCGATCACCGCGTCACCGACACTGGCCAATGTCGTGCGGAACCATTCGCGTTCATTCTGCAATGCCAGGTTCACTCGCGTCAGTTCGGCGGTCCGCTCAGCGACGCGGAGTTCCAGTTCCGAATTGACTTGCCGCAACGCATCCTCCGCCAGTTGGCGGGCCTTAATCTCCCGCTCCAGGGCTTCCGGACTGCGCATGGCGAGAGCCATCGGGACGACTTGGATCAACGCGAATACCGTGGCCCAGGAAACGAGAGCTGTCAAGAGTTTGATCAGCCCCGCCAGGCGGTATGCGGGCCACCAGAAAATGATGGCTTCCATCAGATGGGTGGTTCCGCAGAACAGGATAAAAGCCCCGAATAGCAAGAAGACCTTGCGAAATGGCAAGTCCCGCTTTCGAACGATGAAAAATACCAGAAGGCCCGGAATGGCGAAGTAGGCAGACCAGACCGCCAGATCAGACAGGATGTGCAGCCAGCCAAGTGACGGGTTGTCAGTCCATCCGGGACCGCATTTCCACCGCGCGGGAAATCCCGACGTATCAAATAGTCGTGTCACAAAACTCACAGCGACCACTCCTGCATGACGATCGTGCCGCGACAGGTACTCGGAAACTGGCTTGACATTGGAACAACTGGCAACAACATCCACAACGCCCGGTGATATTGACTGCTGGAAATCAGGGCAAATGTCTCTGCGCGGTGATTGCCGACAGGCACGCTCGTGAACAGTGCAATTTCCGCAAAGCTCAGAAGATCGGAGGCAATGGCATCATTTCAGTGAAGCGGGTTCGGCGATGGGGGGCACGCACAGATCGTGCAGCAGCTGTTTCTGCAGGGCCTCTGCGACGATCGCGTGGGCTCGCTCGTTGGGGTGCGCATCAAAACGATTGA
>CAZQUW010000435.1:0-3951 GCA_964596215.1 uncultured Planctomicrobium sp.
GCTTCGCCCCGGGTTTCACAGAACGTCGAACTTATAAGAACCAGAAGCAGACCACCGCAATGAGGGTCGGGCCGAGAGCCCCGAGGAACAGCCCCAGCGGGCTGATTCCCTCGGCGCCAAATACCCTGGCCGTCTGCAGGATGCCCACGCCGGCAGGGTTAGGAGCGTTGGCGATCACGGTCAAGCCGCCCCCGGTGACGGCGCCGGCCACCAGGGCATACTTCAAGTCTGAACCGATGCCTTCCACCAGGGAACCGAGGTAGGTCAGGGCCGCATTGTCGGTGATGGCGGTCAGCGCGGTGGCTCCGAAAAACAGCATCGAACCATCGAGCCGCGTAATCAGCGGCTTAAGCCAGTACGCCTGCAGGCTGCCGAGAGTCACGAGCCCCGCCAGGAAGAAACCCACCAGCAGTCCTTCCCGCAATTTCAGATGGTCCTGATACTCGCGGGTCGCCGTCGTGAGCCCTAAAAACAGCATCATAATTCCGAAGATGACATCAGGATGGTGGGCAAAATAGACCACTGCCGCCAGAAACAGAACATGCAGCATCGTCAACCATGCCGGGACGTGCCGCTTGTCGGTCTGAACGGCTTCCACCGCGAGCAGTTCCCGACGAAACACGGTGGCGACCAGCACTGTCGACACGACCGTACTGATGGCCGCGCGCCAGCCAAAGTGCAGGATCATGAACTGGGTGTCCCAGTGCCAGGTGTGGGCCACCATCAGCACCGGGGGCGCCGCGAAGTGGGTCAGGGTGCCACCGATGGAAATGTTGACGAATAACAGCCCCAGGGTCGCATACGCGAAACGTCGGCTGATATCTCGATCGAAGTAGCGCCGCTTCAAGAGAATGGCCAGCAGCGTCATCGCTGCGGGTTCGGTGATCAACGAGCCCAGCAGCGGCCCCACGGATAAGGCGGTCACGTAAAACGCCAGGCTGTCCCGCAGTGGCAAGCAGCGCGCCACCGCATTGAGGATTCTTTCTCCCAGGACCACCACCGGGCGCGTCGCGGCGACAACCATCACCACCAGCACAAACTTCGCTTCCGTGAAGTTCAAACTCTCGATGTAGTGCACCGCCCGATCGACGGAGCCTTCAATGAGACCAATGCAGGCAAACAGAACGGCGGCCCACAGGCCGAACACCACTTCCGTTTCCGCCAGAAAATGCAGAGTATTCTCGGCAATCGAGCCGCGCGGGTATTGGTGGGCCCAGCGGGCAAACTGCTGCACGGAAAATGTATGCAGGACCGCCAGCACAAACAGCACCGTGGCGAAGATCTCGGGGTAGGTCGGATTCATGATTTCCCGTCAGGCACAAGTTATTGAACAGCAGTCAGTCCACGTGCGGCAGTTCAGCCCCCCATCTGGTAAATCAGCCACAACGCCCCGAAGACGACGGCGATCACCAGCGAAGCGTCGGGCTCAATCAGTAACCGTCGGCGTTCCACTTGATACAGCTGTCCGAGCACCACGACCAGGGTGGCGACGATGGCTGCGAGACACGTGATGGCATGATTCCTGGACACCGCGGCGAGAATTGGTCCCTTGTGCACGAGATCCAGCGGAATCAACAGCAGCATGTTGAAGGCGTTGCTTCCCAGGACATTGCCGATGGCCAGATCGTGTGCTCCCATCCGCAAGGCGGCGAGCGAGGCCACCAGTTCGGGCAGTGACGTGCTGCAGGCCACCAGCGTGGTCCCCACAAACGTTTTGCCCAGTCCACTGGCATCCGCAATGACTCCCGCCGCTTCGGCCATGTAGGGCCCCGCCACAACGATGACGGCGGCCGCGGCGATAAAGCCCAGGGCTGGAAGATGCCAGGTTCCCGGGACCACCTGATCAGGCACAGCTCCCGCCGCGACAGCTTCCTGTCGAGACGCTTGCTGATCACAATAAACCAGGCGTATGCCAAAGAGATACCCCAGTGCGACCAGCCACAGCCCGTAGGAAATCCCCAGGATTTCACCCCCCGCAAGGATCGGCGGTGTCAGCAGGCTCAGGGCCACAATCGCCGCGAGTGCCGCGCTGACGTTTCCGGAAAGTGCATGACGTGCAGCCTGTCGAGACAGCATCCGGCCTCTTGAATGGGATGACAGATCGAGCACCGCCAGAATCAGGAGATTGAATAGGCTGCTGCCCATCAAATCGCCCACGGCCAGGTCGGCCATGCCTTTCTGTACCGCAGAGATGTCCACTGACAGCTCTGGCAGCGACGTCGCCCCGGCCAGCAGAATGCTGCCAATCAGCAGTCGTCCGAAACCGGTTCGTTCCGCGATTTGATCTGCATAATGCGACAGGAACGTGCCGGCAATAATGATGATTGTGGCCGCAACACCAAATTCGATGATCGCGAATGTCATGACAGGATCCTCCTGAGACGCATTGGTCCCAGGCCATACGAAGACGAGCCGGCAGTAAATCGCCACCCGCGACGCACCACAGCGCGACGCTGGACGAAAGGCGGGGAACAGAGAGCGCTCGGGCCGAGTCCTGGAATTCACAACCTGGAGGGCACGGGCGGGACGTTATGAGCGTGACGGAGCGGCTAAATCACCAGCCGCCGCCATTCGTGATGAAGAGCCTGAGGTAAAGGTCGTGCTCAGAGGTCGGGTTCACGTTGAAATTGCGTTGCATGATCCCTCCCTTCTTCAGCAGGCTCGATGACCGATTGTAACACACCCGCGCTTAGCGTCTGGCATGTCACGAACAATTGTCTCTCATCGAGACAACCGTGTCATTGTCTTCAAATCCCATCCAGTTGCAATGCCGGGCACGGCATATTGATGTTCCCTTACTCGATGAGTCCTTGCGGTCGCGCACATCGCGGCGGGAGGCGTGATTTCGGAATCGAAGCAGCCGGGGGGAGATGACGCGCCGGGATTGAATCCACAGGCTATTTCTTCAACCGGTTCAACCGGGATTGAAAGTACTCTTTCACATTGGGGGTCCCTGTAATCCAGCCGAGCGATTTCAGGAACTCGTCGGCTTTCGTCAGTGTGCCGACGAAATGCTTCTTGTCGTCCCGATTCCAGTTGAAAAAGCCGTGGTCTTCTCCCTGGTACGCCACCAGTTCACAGCGATTGCCCGCTTTCACGTATGCATCACGGAACTTCTCGGCGGTCTCAAAGGGAACCGTCTTGTCCGCAGTGCCATGCAGGATCAGGGCCGGTGGTTGTCCGGCTCGGATATGGTGTATCGGCGAAACAACCAGCGGATCACCGGAGAAGGGGGGCAGGGGGTCACGCTTGGCCGCTACTGCTTTAAGTTTAAGTTGCGCGAGGGACGGCAGCACGAGCGGCGGATTGTAAAGTACCAGCGCGTTCGGCACGGAGCTCACGGTCTTGTCTTCACCGGGCTCATCGGGTATCTCAACCGTCGCGGTCGACGCAGCGAGGTGCCCGCCGGCCGAGCCTCCCCCGGCCGCGATGCGCTGGGGATCGATGCCGAGTTCCCGGGCATGGGCCCGCACCCAGCGCAGGGCCGACTTCGCATCCGCGGTACTTTGCTCAACTGTCGACTGATTCCGCGAACGGATTCGATAATCGGCGGCAATTGCCACCATCCCGCGACTGGCCAGATAGTGACAGTGGGGGGCGAACTGCGTCGGTGTCCCGGTTGTCCAACCGCCGCCGAAAAAGAAGACGATGGCGGGACGCTGATCACGGACTTGAAAACCGGGCGGGTTAAAAATATGCAGGCTGAGATCAGTCTTGCCGACCGTCTTGTAAACGCGACTGGTGGAACCTGCGAGCAATTTGGCGTCGCGCGCCTGATTCTGCGGCGCCGCAGGCCCACCCTTGGATTGCCGAGCCGCCAGCGGGGCCAGGCAGGCAGAAATCACGCACCAGCTGCACACCCCCAGATAACACCAGCGCATGCTGCATTCCTCTCTCGTAACCGAGCCACAACCACGGTCCCACCGCTGATCGCGCTGTCCGAAGTGGATC
>CAZQUW010000436.1:0-3912 GCA_964596215.1 uncultured Planctomicrobium sp.
GCCATCATAATCACCCGAGCAATTGAACTCCACAAATGAGAGGCATTTGGCACTGCCCGGAAAACGACAACAGCCCGGCTGCCGTTGAGCAGTCGAGCTGTTGAATTGCGTGATGCAGTCGTGCGATCTCAAATGTCGCCCGGCGGGCGGGAGGGTGAGGCTCCCTCCGCACGAATTCCGCAAGTCTCGATTCTAACAGAGATTGTGGGAAATGCCAGGAAAACCTACCAAGGTTTGATAGCCCATCGGAACAGCCACCGACGATTTTTAGCAACGGCCATGGGGCCAAAATACGACAATGCCAATTCCGGATCCTACGTGTTAGCCACTCCCTGCGAGTGGCTTTTTCATTCTTTGAACCTGTTTTAGAAACGAGTTGTCTGATGACTCTGACCAGGTTCTGGATGCGGCGGTCGGTTTGACCCGGTACGAAGCGGAAGGGGCGTTCTCACTGAGCCTGGTCCGGCACGGCAAGCTGGAGCCCGGGACGCTGTGGGTGCTGAAGACCCAGTCCTTAATGAAGAGCGGCCTACTGTCGCTCTATCGAGGTCGGGATGCCTTTGAGGAACTCGGCGGGCTCGATTCCTTAAAAGCCTTCTGCTTGCGGTCACTGCGTTCCAGCAATCGTCAACGGCCAGGCTTGAAACCGAAAGGCATTCTCCTGCTGGGATTGCCGGGAAGTAGTAAAATCGCGTTTTGCAAGAGCTTGGGAAACGAAACGGGCCGTCCCACGCTCATTCTGGATGTCGGTGCCTTACTGGGTTCGCTCGTCGGTCAATCGGAGGCGCGAACCCGTCAGGCCTTGCGAATTGCCGACGCCATGGCGCCGTGCATTCTCATGATCGACGAAGTGGAGAAAGCCCTCTCGGGCGTCAGCGGTTCAGGACAGAACGATAGCGGAGTGTCCGCGCGGATGTTCGGCAGCTTGCTGAGTTGGCTCAATGATCACGAGTCCGATGAGTTCGTGGTCTGCACGGCCAATGATGTTTCGAAGTTGCCTCCCGAGTTCTGCCGCGCCGAAAGGTTTGATGGGTTGTTCTTCCTCGATTTGCCTGCGGCCGAGCAAAAGCAACAGATCTGGCAGATGTACGCCACCCAGTTCGGTCTCGATCTGACTCAACGGCTCCCTGACGACGCTCAATGGACGGGAGCCGAAATCCGGGCCTGTTGCCGGTTATCAGCGTTACTAGAGGTGCCCTTGGCCCAAGCCGGTTTACAAGTCGTGCCGGTCGCCTTATAGCTCGCGGCGATCGGAACTCGCAGACTGCGGCTGATTGACTTCGATGCCGTGGAGCTGACGAATGTCACCACTCAGGGATATCGTCAGATGGATCTCGGTATGTCGAAGGTCATGGCGACCGAAAGATCCATTCTAGAAATCTATCCGGCGATTGACGTCACAACTATTGCCGATCGATTCCGTTCCCGGCATGTGACTCAAGATGCCGTTTTTTGCTGTGTCGATTCGATTTCGACCCGCACGGCCATTTGGCGTGCCGTCCAACCAACTGCTCAATTTTGGTGTGACGGCCGGATGCTGGGGGAAGTCGTGCGCATTCTAACCGTCACCGAAAGATCGGGCAGAGAACATTATCCGGAAACACTGTTTGATCAGTCCGCGGCGCAATCCGGAAGCTGCACGGCTCGCAGCACCATCTACACGGCCAGCATCGCTGCCGGGATGATGTTACATCAATTTAGCCGCTGGTTGAGAGGGGGAATTACCGACACCGACCTGACTTTCAATCTCTTCGCGGGCGAGTTGACCGTCCTGTGATTCCCTGCCTGTGAAGTTGGATTCGCACTGCCTCGGCCCATCACGAATTGGACCGAGGCAGTTTTGTCTGTGGTCAACAGCGATTGTCATTGATTCAACCGGCCTTAACTCAAGCCTCGAATTGGAGTCCAAACCCATGCTCGACACGCGGGAACTCGCGACAATCCTGGCGGCATTGCTGTTCTGGAGTGAAGAGATCAGTCCCAGTGGAAATAATACAGCGCGGCACTATCTGAAATCCGTCAAGATAACCGGAGTCGAGCCCCTGACCGTCCCCGAAATTCAACGCCTGTCAGCGCGACTGCGTCGGTCGCACCGGCCGAAATAGAGCCATTGGAACCTTACCCTAACAATGAGAACAGTCAACGAAAAAGCAGTTTCCGAAGTTTTGTCTGAATTACGTCCCGTGTCTGTGCCTGTGATGAAGCAGCCCCGTCCGCCGTCTGCAGTTGGCAGACACAGACGGGGTGGTCATCTAGCGCAATCGATTGGTTCACGAGCAGCCAAATCCTTTTTTCTAGCTATCAGGCGCACGCGGCCACACTGCCATCGACCATGACTTAGTGAAGCCGGCCTCCTCGATCTCCCAGCAACTTGTCGTCCTGCGCTGCCCCCTGTTCCTATCGAAGGTGACATCCAGCAGCGAGAGCGTCCCATGAATCGGCTGCGCCGGATGTTGTTTGTCAGCCGTAGACTGCGTGGCCATCACCCCAGTTCACAACGTCGACTGCGAGGCTGGGTCTTGATGCTGAGCTTTCGCAACTTTGCACCCCGGTGTGGTCACGCTCGAGAAGTGCCTCACTGCGATTCGGAGATCGCCAAATGCTTCTCAGCGTGAACAATTTGTGAAACGCCAGGAAATACGACCGAATGTCTTGCAATTTATTGCCACAAATGTATTCTATCTCACGTTGTACATTAACCGCCGCGAAATGCTGAAGAATGACGTCTGGCTTCAAGTAGTGTAGTAATGGAGTATGGCGGGCATTTCGAGCTGATCGGCACTCGAGTTCGAAATGGATTGATCTCGATGCCCTATCTTCTGGATACTTCGGAATCCAATTGCATCACTCGGCAATCGCCGCTCAAAAGAGCGGCTCCTGAGAAGGATGAACAATTTGCAAGATCAAAGCTTTCGATCTACCGCTTTACGTCCAGATGTATTTCGTGTGCTAATCCTTCGTGGGCGCACTCGTGAGATGAATGGTACTGTGCGGTTGTGTAAACGGCAGTGCTGACGGTCGGATGATGACATCTGGCCTCTATGCGTGAAGCCTTTTCGCCTCTTCTCAAGGTTTCTCTGTTCACTGCGAGCGGTATAGTTTAGAGCGGCGTACGGCGTGCTTTGCCGAATCGCCACCCGTAGATGCCGCTGGCGGGGCATGCTTGCCTTTGTATAAGTCTGTATTTCGCGGTTGAACCCCGCAAACGGTTTGGCGTGCGCTTGCTGCATGCTTCCTAGTGTGCACCTACTCCCTTGCCCCTTCAAGCGGTTCGATGCTTGATATTTACTGCGACGCCCGGTGAGTGGCCTGGCGGATCAGTGATTGCTTGAAATAGAGATCAATTACAAACATCCCACATCACGGAGATGGCAAGCATGCTGTTGAAATCGTGGCTGTCCTGCTTCACCAGTGCATTCTCTCGACGTCCTTTCAGACGTAACGTTTCAGCAAAACGGGTGGGCCGGTCACCTTTGATCGCACGTTCAACCGAAGCACTCGAGTGTCGTGCCCTGCTGACGCCCCAGGTCAGTATGTTTTTTGCCGATACGAATCCAATCTTTGAGCCGGGTGAAGGCGATTCTTCTACCCGAATTGGTGTTGGTCGTGACGGTTCGACCACGAGTCCGCTGGCCGTCAAGATTCAACTCAACGACCCTGTCCTATTAGACTGTACGCTTAGCGCAACAGGCGGAATGAGCATTTCGGTTGACATTGCGACGGTCACTATTCCCGCGGGTCAAAACACCGTGTATCTCGACGTTTTCGCGTTGTTTGATGGCGTTGCGGAAGGCGTTGAAACGGCGACCTTTACTATCGCGCCGGATAATCTCAGTTATGAAGTTAACACCGCGAGTTACATAGTTTCTATAGATATTTGGGACAATGAGGATTCGGGTTCCGGATCGGACT
>CAZQUW010000437.1:0-3908 GCA_964596215.1 uncultured Planctomicrobium sp.
CGCGACATCGTGATCCTGTTCCGGGCACTCAGCGATGTCCGGCATTACGAACAGGCCTTGCGCGACTGCCGCCTGGAATACTACCTGGTTGGCGGGCGGGCCTTCTACGCGCAACAGGAAGTCTTCGACCTGTTGAATCTGTTGCGTTCGTTGAATGAACCCGACGACGAAATCAGCCTGCTGGGCGTACTCCGCTCCCCCTTTTTCGGCCTCACCGACGATACGTTGATGAGCCTCATTCGGCACGCCCAAAGCCTGGAGCAAGGCCTCCAGCAACCGCCCTTGGCAGAACTTGCCGAAGCACAGCGGTCGCTGGTTGTCCATGCCCAGAAAGTGCTGTCGGAACTGCGGTCTGTCAAAGATCGGTTGTCACTCGCCGGGTTGATCACGCGGGCGCTCGATTTGACCGCGTACGATGCGTCACTGGTGCCGGAATTCCTGGGGCGCCGGAAACTGGCGAACCTGCGAAAGCTGGTCGAAATGGCCCGGCAATTTGACCGGGCCGGCGGTTTCACTCTGGCTGATTTTGTAGAACGTTTAAAGGGGGCCGTCGCCGAAGAAGCGGACGAGGAACTGGCCGCCACACAGGCCGAATCGAACAACGTCATTCGCCTGATGACGATCCATCAATCCAAGGGGCTCGAGTTCCCCGTCGTGATCGTGGCCGACATGGATCGCAGCAGCCAGCCCCCTCCCAGCCCGGTTGAGTTCAGCGCGGAACTCGGACCGCTGATCGCCCCCCCGGAGAAGTTCGGCCGGCAATCCGAGAACCTGGGCCTGCGTCTGCATCGACTGCTCGAAAGTGAAGCCGATGCCTCGGAACATCTGCGCCTGCTATATGTTGCCCTGACCCGCGCTGCGGATTACCTGATTTTATCCTCGAGTTTGAAGGCGTTGGACAAGGTCAGCTCGGGGTGGATGAGACTGCTGGCCTCGCGGTTCGATCTGCAGTCGGGCCTCCCCATAATCGATCCCGCGACCGACCGGCCGCTGATTCCTGAGCCGTACGCCGGCAGTTGTCCGGCGGTGAAAACCCATTTGGTGCCACCTCGCTCACCGCTGCTGCCCGCGGCGATTCACGAAACGCTGTCACTCTCCAAGTTCCGCGAATCGGTCGAGGAGGCCGAGCCACTTCCGTTACCGCCGCTGCTGATACCGGTCGCCATTGATGCCACGCAGCAACGGAGCTTCAGTGTTTCGAGGCTCGAAGAACTCGATCAACTCCTGCGGGGCGGGCAAGCACCACTTCCTGCCCCCGGAGGTCGAGGGACTGACGAACCGGACCGTGACCAACCTCCGGCAGCGGAAGATCTCGGCACGCTGGTGCACAACATCCTCGAGCGAATCGATCCGCACGGCGATGCAGGCCAGATCCCCAAACTGATTGAGGCGTGCTGGACGAGCACCTTCGCCCCGCTGCCGACAGACCTGCGCCGCGCTGCCACCCAGATGCTGAATGCCTTCTGGACCTCCCCCCTGGCCGATGAGCTGCGACAGGCCCGCGAATGCTACCGTGAACTGGAATTCAACCTCGCCCTGCCCACAGACTTGTTCCCCGGCGAGCCGCGCAGCATCGCCGGCAAAATTGACTGTTTACTGCAGACCGCGGCCGGCGAGTGGCTCATTTACGACTATAAGACCGGCGATCGCTTCGCGGCCGGGAATTCGGTCGAATTGCTGCAGCATTACGAATTTCAACTCGGCGTGTATGCGTGGGCCATTCAAGAGGGCATGGGTATTACGCCGGCGAAAGTGGCACTCGTCACTTTTAAACCGGAAGTCACGATCACGGCATGGTCCGTCACCCCGGAGGCGATTCGTGAAGTGCAGCAGCGAGCCGCTGCCGCGGTGGCCAAGCTGATCAACGGTTAACGCCAGCAACACCGCAGTAATCGTATTAAGTTAGAGATTCACCACGGAGAACACAGAGAACACGAGAGAGGTATCGATGCGACACCGGCGGGCCTGTGACACCCCGCTCACTTCAAAAAGTCTAAGACTCCGTGGCAAATAGCATCTCGCTCTGTTTTATCCGGTGCTTGGTGTTCCAGTTCTGCAATAACATCGCAAGGCTGTTGGTACGGGCAACTAAGGGCCGGAAGTCGCGAATCACGGTACGTGTTTGAAATTTTGTCTGCTCACCGGCAGATTTTGCCATTGTCGGTCTGGAAGTCCAACATTAGAATCCCCGACGCTGAGGAGTTAGACCCTCGGCCAGCAGGTTTTGCTGTTAAAAGTTCGCCGTGCCTTCGCAGTCGGCTGCCAGACGTAACACGGCAGCCCGCGTATTGAAGAGCCGGTATGACACAGGGAGGTGTCCTGCCATGCGTTCCACAGGAAGTGGGCCGATGGGTGCGTTGCTGATGCTCGCGCCCCTGGTGGCTGTTCCGATATTAGCCGTCGTTGGAATTCCGCAGTTTGCCCCAGGCAATCTGATCGATCCCAACGGTTCCAAGCAAGTCGTGTCCAGCCGCGACAGCCGTGCGTTTGCCGAGCCACGGTTTGGCGACGCCGCACGACATGACGCCGACGATCTGTTCGCCCCGCTCGACGAATCGGGCTCGGACGTGAATGGCTTCGACGACCCACTTGATTCGCGCAAAGCCGGATCGCGCGCTCGGAATCCTCAAGCAGAGGAGTTCGAAGAATTCGAAGAGGAAGCGCCCCGTCCGCGGAGCCGAAGAAGCCCGGCATTCGAGAATGACGCGGATGCGGAATTCGGTGAAGCGCCCCCCGCTGACCAGTACGACAGCGAAGTCACCCCGAAATCTCGGCCGAATTCACGCCGCCCGCGATCTGGAAGCCAGACCTCGCCCGATGAGTTCGACGATTTGAACAACCAGGCCCAGCCGTTCGAAGAACTCGCTGATGTCGGGAGTGCAGATGGCTCGATGACACAACCTCGGGGCGAAGCTGATCCTGATGACTCCGCCACCTTCGGCGGCGGTCGACCGAAGGGGAGCGGCCGACGAACTGGTCCGCGTGATCTGGCCGCTCCGGCCCAGGAACCTCTGGAAAACGCTCCGCAAGGGGACGCCGAAGCGAATCCCTTCGAAGCCGCGCCGCCGGTCCAGAAAGCTCCACGTCAACCTGAGAACAGGCCCAAAACCCAGCCCCGTTCGCGCGATCCGCATGATGCGCCGATTTTCATCCCCCAGGAATCGGCTCAGGGCGAGCAGTTCGCTGATGCAGGGAGCTTTGCTCCCCCACCCGTCCAGAAAAAGCCGAACACCGGGAAGCGAGCAACACAACCAGTCATTCCTCCCGATCCCCCGGAAGAGGCCCCCGAACAAGAGACAACGCCTGCCGTTACTGAAGAAGAACAAGTTCCCGGGGTCAACGAACTGACCTGGCAGGAGGCGACCAAACGGTTACGAGCTCTGGGCGTCGGCAAAAGCAAGCAGTACTTCACGTATCTCGAGGACAGCAACTCCTTCCTCTTTACGTGCTCGGCAATTCACATGAAGGACGCTAAGAAAACCCTGCGTTTTGAAGCCGAAGCCGAAGAACCATTGCTGGCGGTGAGTCAGGTCCTGGACAAGCTGGAAGCATGGCAGTCCGCCTCTCCGCAGCGGCGTGTCGCAGATCGCGGCCAGGAATAGGCGAGAGCGTGACGTGGGACGGGTCTCCAGGCCCGTCAGTCCCGTTAGCGACCGCCCTCTAAAATGCCACGACCTTACGCAGTGCCAAGCCGGCAGTCATTGGACGATTGATGAGTTGCACCACGGAGACACAGAGAACACCGAGAAATGCCAAGAGGAATCGCTTGAAATACCGCGGTTCTGAACTTCCCATAACCGGTTTTGTTTGGGGTTCTAAAAAATTCCTCTCCGTGTTCCCCGTGTCTCCGTGATGCAACTCTGCTCGCAAAACAGCTGGCCCAGCGTCGCAACGCCACTTTGCATGGA
>CAZQUW010000438.1:0-3905 GCA_964596215.1 uncultured Planctomicrobium sp.
CAATCGCGTCCAGATGATTCGAAAGAAGCCGATCAGATGTTTCAAAGCCTCGATGCGAATCGAGATGGCCGCCTGACGATGAACGAGGCTGGCCCGAATACTCGCGCCATGCTGACGCGGATTTTTGAAATGGCAGGAAAGTCTGCCATGGGGACCGTTTCGCGGCCGGAATTCCAGCAGGTGTTTGAAGAACACCGGGCGCGGTCGGGAGGAAATCGCGATCGGTCGAATGGTCCGGCAACAAACAGGCCGAGTTCGCCTCCGAAAAACCGCCCTGGCAACGACGAGACGACACCCGTTGAGGCCGCCGGATTGCCCCCCATCCTGAAGCAGCTTGATGGAAATGGAGACGGGCGACTATCTCGCTCCGAATTGCAGCGTTTGACACAGCTGTTCGCACAGCTTGATGCGGATCAGGATGGAGCGCTGACCGTGGATGAGATGCAAGGTGCGGATCGCCTGCCGAGTGGGAATGACAAGTCGCGAGACGGCGGACGAATCCCTCGCAGCGTGCCGAGTACGGTCAAATCCGAAACTGACGATTCTGGTGCGCGAACTGGTGGCCGGGGAAATGGCACAGGTAACGGAGCGGAAGGACGCAGCGCGAGGGGATCAATCCCGGCGGGTGTCTGGCGCGGCTGGGTCGTCGAGGGGCGAGGTGAGACCCCAAACTCCGGCCAGATGGAGATTGAACTGACCGTTGAGGGGAATCGTATTACCGGCCGTGAACTGAGCACCCGCCGCGCTCCAGGAGGCATCGGTGGCGGGACATTTACGAGCACCGGCGACGGGCACACTGGAAACCTGGACGCGGAGGGGACCAGCGGCCCCCAAGAAGGACGCAGCTTTCAGGGAATCTACGAATACGACGGAGAAGTCCTGAAATGGTGTGTATCCAACCGAGGTCGCCAGCGCCCCCAGACGATGGCGACCGATCGGGGAAATTATCTGATGATCCTGCGTCAGCAGAAATAAGCGCAGCCTATTCCAGGACAGCCGGTTGCTCGACTTCCAGTTCGTTGCGAACCGAGCGCACGCCGGGCTCAAGTCGTACCAGATTTTCAGCCAGACGCGCTTGCTCGGGTGTTTTTACTTTTCCCCGCAAGACGATTTGATTGTCCTGAACGGCGACCGCCACTCCCTTGAGGGATGGATTTTTCAGAGTAATACGGTCCATCCGCACTGACGCAGTCGCCGCGACAGTCTCGGTAGCCTTCGCGTTGTACTCAAAAGCCACTTTCTGTCGCGGTCGAACCTGACTTGTCTTACGCTCTTTTCCACCGTTCGCGAACTCAGAGTTCCGCAAATCATTCGCCCCGGAATTCCCGGTGCGGCTGAAGTTTCTTGTTGCCCCGCCTCGCGCACCGGCTCCCGCCTGGCCGGCCTGTGCATTTCCGGCGAACGTTCCACCGTTGCGGCCGATGAAACCCGAATTGGCAGCGCCCATGGCCCCGCCGATACCGGCACCTCCCTGGGCCCCCGTACCGCCCAAGCCGGTTCCGCCGCCCTGCATTCCGAATGGGTTTAATCCGCCAGCGCTACCGGTCATGCCACCCGCCGCACCTGACTTACCCGAGGTCATCGAGCCGAATCCCGTTGCGCCCAGGTTTCCCGTGATTCCGCCAGTTCCGCCTTTGCTCAGTCCGCTACCGGTAAACAGTCCGCTGCCTTGGGCGAAAGTCGACTGCGGCCCATAGGCCAGCGCTCCGGCCACCAGACCGGCGGCCAGCCATCGTAAAGCACATCGGTTCGGCATTTTCTGGCAATCCTCTCGTTCGCGGAGGAGGCAACTGATTGAGCTCAGCTCTTATCACTTGGTCTCGACCACAAACCATTTCCTGGTCGCACTCATACTTAGAGTGTCGAACACATACTCAGAGTATCTGATGTAGCCCTTGGTTACTATCAAATTTGCATATGTCAAATTTGCAGAACGGCATACTCGCCCGGTTCAGTCTGCAAACGGATCATAAAGTCCTTGACGACTGGCTCCACCGAAATCGAGGTTCGTGGAAGACTCGCCAACCTTCATTTCCAGGGATTCGCACGCCCTGAATCCAGCGTGAGGCGATTCTCTAGTCTCCGGCTATCAAACCCATCGGCAAAGCGCGTTCCGGAGATCAAGACATAGCTCGTTATCGATCTGGATCTTGAGGAAATTCTCCCAACACCTGGCAATCAAGTTTTCCAGAACTCGACTCATTCGACCGGGGTCACCCAAACTCACCGTCTAACCCCCGGTGGGCTGCGGATACGGGTAAAGATTGTGTCGTCCTGGATCGCACAGTCCGGCCAGATTATAGGGAGCAATTTGCTGCCGGAGCCGCTCGATGAAGGCCGGTTTGGCATCAACTGCAACTGGTCCGGAACGCGTCAGCTCAATAAGTTCGCGGTAAGACTGATCCACGATTGCCGACCATTCCCGATCGTTCGCTCCGAGAAACGCGTCCTCAGCCCGCCAAAGTCCGCTCCGCCGTCGGTGTTCTGCCCAGATGGCCGCGACAAAATAGAAGGCAGCCATTCCCCCGAACAAGTCCATGTCCCCCAAGGTGAGAAAACAGCCATGAATGATACGGTCCAGCAACTTCGATTCTGACTGTAAGGTGGCATCATACGCCCGCAGTTCGGCATGAAACAATGGATCACTCCAGCGTCCCACATGTCGGCCAAACACTCCTGCCAACCGCTCAATTCCACTGAGGGTATGCGCATTCCCGGTGCTGTGCAGCGGATCCAGAAAAATGGCTGCCGTGGGGAGTAGCGCCCAGTTTGGCCCGGCCGTGGGACTCAACCAGCGTTGCATTCGTCCGCCTCGAATAAGATGGTCGCCGGGGCCACAGATCTTCGCATCCCGCAGATGATCGCCAATCGACGGGTACCGCTGGAGCAGGGCCCGCCATTCATCAGCGGGCGAGACCGCTTCGTCGAGAGGAAATACCCGTTGATCCAGTGAAAAGCCCACACTGGTAATCCCGTTATTGAATGGGATGACCCACATCCACCCCCCTTCAAACTGGTGATGCAGTACAGCATCATCACAGGGATAGGGATGGTCGGTAAATGGATGTCCTGCGGGCTGAGTGGCATCAAAACCCTGTAATGTAGACCATGCGGAAACGTCACGAAAATGAGCGAACAGCGGCCGGGAATTCGTCTGCAGACTGTCGGTACGATTCGTCAATCCGAGATGCCCGGCCAGGAATCCGCTCTCCCCCGATGCATCGATCAGAAACCTGGCCTGGAACGCAATCGGTTCGCCAGATCGCGTTCCCTCCAGTTTCCAAACGTCACCAGGCAGGAGTCCGGTCAGTAATGTCTGATCGAAATAGTCGATTCCTTCACGCTGGGCCTCACCGGCGACAAACGCATCAAATTCCGCTCGATACCAATGCGTGTCGGCATCCTCCACACCATGGCTCGCCGCGACCAGCAGCTCATCTGAATGCTGCGGAGCAGGTGTGTATCTTTGCCCGGGTCGGTGCAGGAAATAGCTGAATCCACGTTTCAAGCCGCACGGCAATTGCGGATAAACGCGTTGCCATGAACCGTATTCCGCCAGCGGCCGTAAGCGGGGAAGATTGTACTGTTCGGTTAATCGAGCCCAGATCAGATCGCCAATTGGCGTGGCAGATTCCCCAATCGCAAACCGCGGGTGGCGGGCCCGATCGATCAGGACCGGTCGCAATCCCATCCGTTGCAGGATCAATGCCATCAAGCTGCCGCCAAACCCGGCACCGATTACTGCCACGTCGTATATCATCAGCACTTTGTCTTTCAAGTCACACAGACTGCTGAGTCGCAATGTGCACATTTCGCTTCAGGTTCGATGCTTTGAGAGAGATTCATTCGCAGCAATCGCGCACGCCGTGGCGGACCACATGCGGGACAACCTCCGAATCGTTCCA
>CAZQUW010000439.1:0-3900 GCA_964596215.1 uncultured Planctomicrobium sp.
TAAAAGATCCTTAGCATAGTTGGAGGCGGGGATTCGCACACAATAAAAACTCGCAACTTCTTTGTCTTCTTTGCTCCATTACTCGTCTGTAGCCTGATTCTCTGAATCGGGAGCATTCCAGCGTCGAACGACCCGATTCAAAGATCAGGCTACAGATTGGCCACTTCGGCCGTAAGTTGGGCACTCTTGCCCGACTCCGCTTTCCACTCGCCAAAACAGACGGGCAGGAGTGCCCATCTTACGGACCATAACGCCCAGCAAATTCTCGCGTTCTCTTTGTACTCTTTGCTCCCTTACTACTTTTCCCTCCCGCGCACTGGAAGAGTTTTTCTCGCGCCAAGGCGCAAAGAGGACGGCGTTCTCGCCGACCGATTCAATTCTTTGCGCCTTGGCGCCTTTGCGTGAGATCTTTCTCACGACGCGGACAAACAAAACTCGCGACTTCTTTGTCTTCTTTGCTCCATTACTCGTCTGTAGCCTGATTCTCTGAATCGGGAGTATGCCAGCGTCGAACGACCCGACTCAGAGAGTCAGGCTACAGATTGGCCGCCCGCGGTCCGCGGCGGCAACTCGCGTTCTCTTTGTACTCTTTGCTCCCTTACTACTTTTCCCTCCCGCGCACTGGAAGAGTTTTTCTCGCGCCAAGGCGCAAAGAGGACGGCGTCCTAGGCGACCGATCCAATTCTTTGCGCCTTGGCGCCTTTGCGTGAGATCTTCTCCTACTCACGGACAGGCAAAACTCGCGCACTCTTTGCTCCCTTTACACATACGCACACCTTCCTGATTCGTACGCGAGGGGGCCCCCCCTGCCACCGAACACAATCCTCCAGCGTTTCGTCATTGGTCATTCATTCGTCATTCGGATTTCGACATTCGTCATTTCCCCACCTCCTTTCTACCACCTATTCATCCCCTGCCAAATTTTCATGTCGCAGGAACGCCAACGATTTTCGATTCTCGAATTCCTCCAACTCCATCAGCGCACATCAGTTCGGAAAAGTTTCTGGCATCATAAGCGCCCCCGAACTGGGATCCGGGTCCCCCGCGAAATGAAGCACGTCGCCACCGGGGACTGGCCGCGTTTTGGGCTGCCTCAGCCTGTGGATCATCTTCAGCTGGAACCTGCGCGACAAAATGGGTTTGCCGTTTTTAATGATCCAAAACTTCCCGGCACTCGTTTGCATTTCGAGTACGACACCCTTCCGCAGGCGGAGCGATCTCAGGTTGCCCCGCTCGACTCCTGACGACTTCAAGGACTGAGTACATGGTAGAGGTAATCGGCGTCTTCCTCTTTCTGGCCACGATTCTGGGGGGCCTGGTGGGTTTCATCACCGTCCTGGCCAGCTTTGTCATCGTGCATCCCCAGGAAGAAAAGGTCATCATCTACTGGGGCAAGTTCTCCGAACTATTGGTCGAGCCGGGACTGTACTTCCGCAACATCTGGGGTCGCCAGCTGCATACCGTGACGATTAAACGGCAGACACTGGAACTGCCCCGCACCACGGTCGCCGATGGCAACGGCAACCCCATCGTCATCGCCGCGGTCGTGACCTATCGCTACGTCGATTCCAAAAAGGTGACCTTGGACATCGAAGATGCGCACGGCTTCGTCAAAACACAGGCGATGGCGGTGCTGAAGCAGGTGGCGTCGAAGTATCCGTATGAATCTCCCGACGGACACAGTTTGAAGGCCGAAGCCCAGGCCATCGGTGCCGAGATGGTGGCCTTGCTGCAGTCCAAAGTCGACGCGGCGGGGACCGAGGTCCTGGCATTTGAACTTTCCGACCTCAGCTATGCCCCGGAAATCGCACAATCCATGCTGGTTCGCCAACAGGCCCAGGCGCTCGTCGATGCGCGGAAGATTGTGGTCGAAGGTGCCGTCGAGATTGTTTACGAGGCCATCAATCAGCTCGATGCCAAAGGGCTGGGACTGGCCGAAAGCGAACGTTCGCGGCTGGTTTCGAACTTGCTGACCGTCATTTGCGGCGAAGCGAAAGTGCAGCCGACCTATCCGATCCACTCCGGGCAGGATGCGCAACCGCACCACGACGAAAAAATGTACGCCTTACTCGAGCAGATCTCCCGGAACACGGCCCCGAAAGGATAGTGCTTTGTCAAACTTTGAGTCCAGGACTGGGTGCCACCGGCACTGCCAGTGCGAGCATTGAGTGCTGATACCGTAAATTGATCGTTACCAAATCAGCCGATGAAATCCGTTGGCGAAATTTGATTCTGGTTTTGTTTCAATGAGAACAGGCGTTTCGTAGATCATTGACCATATGAGCTAAGCAAATATCGGGCGGCATCGCCGAATTTGAAAACACAGAGTCACCGAGGAAACAGAGGCTCTTTTTAAACTCTGTGTGCAATTCCTCTGCGATCTCTGTGACTCTGTGTTTCAAGTTTTTGCTTGGGCTTGTAAGTGATCGATACGATCCCTTGCTGGGCATTCAATCACTGACCCATTTCTGGATCGGCTCTGAGCCGGCATCAAAACGGGATCGAAACTTGGATTGAGATTGAGCACGTCAGCCTGTGTCGCCACCCGGCGATTCGCCAAAACGCCGTCACGTCTTGGTCTGCCATGTCCTGCGATACGGCAGAGGTATACGACGTCATGTCATGCGCGGGGTGGCGTAATCTGAGTCATTATTGCACCTGAACGAGTCAATCTGTGCTCGAACTGTCAGTACTGGCAGAAATACATTAAAGCCGGCTTGAGAGTTGTGGGGATAGATTGCTAGTATCTGGAAGTCAACGCCAGGTTCTGTGGCGTTTCGATTCACTTTTTGGTTCGGGCCTTCTTTTTTCTCCGCCCGAATTATCTCAATCGCAGGAGGGGCATCGTGCAACAGCACACCTGGTCACGTCCGCGCGGATTCACATTGATTGAACTGCTGGTCGTTATCGCCATCATCGCCGTTCTGATTGCCCTGCTGTTGCCGGCCGTGCAACAGGCCCGTGAAGCAGCCCGGCGGTCCCAGTGTCGGAACAACATGAAACAGATCGGACTGGGGCTGCACAATTATCACGATTCGTTCCGGACCTTCCCCGGCGGGCTGACCAAGCAGGTCGGCACCTCCTGGAGTGCATACGCCAGCCAGTTCACAATGCTGTTGCCCTATATCGATCAGGCCAATCTCTACAACACCTACAATAGCAGCCTGCCCTGGAGTCAGCAGTCGGGGGCCAATGTCGCTTCAAAAGCGATCCCCGTTTATTCCTGCCCGTCGGCCACGCACAGCAACCCGTTTGATTGCACGGCAGCGAATCTGGTGTTTGGTGCGGCGATTCCCGCGTTTGCCGCGAGAAGCCTGGGGTCGACAGATTATATTTTGTCCAAGGGTCCGAATGATTCCTGGTGCCTGTATAATTCGCCGACCCCCATGCCGCGGTCGCAACTGGGTATGTTTGATCTGGTGCACCACATCAAGTTGAGTGATGTCACGGATGGGGCCAGTAATACGCTGGCCGTCGGTGAAGGGACTGGCGGAACGCGCTGGACGGTGTGTGCCGGGTTCGGCTGCACCACGCCGGCCGCTTCCAGCACCGCCATGCAGGGCTGGATTCAGGCTAACTTCAACACCAAGTATGTGGCGAATGCGACCGGTGGGGCCCTGGGGAGTACCACCAGTATTTTTGGCTCGACCATCGAACGTCAGAACAAGAACCCGATCACCGAGAGTATCTACGGCGACCTGAATTCCGCCCAGGACAACAACTGCAACGACAGCCAGAATGGCGGAGTCAGCACGACCAGCAATTTCCGCAGCGATCATGTGGGGGGCGGACACTTCCTGTTTGGCGACGGCGCCGTGCGCTTTATCAGCGACAGCATCGACCTGACGTTATACAAACAGCTGTCCACAATCAGCGGCGGTGAGGTCGCGACCGTTCCTT
>CAZQUW010000440.1:0-3880 GCA_964596215.1 uncultured Planctomicrobium sp.
GGTCGCCCACCCGGTGGCGTCGGCGGTGGGCATCCACCGGGGCCGGGCTGGCATCCACCGGGAGGACTGCCTCATGGCGGACGTCCTCCAGGAGGCCATCCATTTGGTGGGCAGCAACAGTACTGGCATCATCCATGGCATCACGGCCATTGGCAGGGACACGGAGGGGGCTGGCCGTATGCCGGGTGGGGGCTGGGCTGGGTACGCCCCTGGGGTGTCGGTTGGGGGACAGGCTGGGGAATTGGTTGGGGGCAACCCTGGTGGTGGACTTCCGGCTGGGGCCGTCCGTGGGGCTGGGCCGGGTGGGGGCTATACGGCTGGGGTATCGGGATTGGCTACTACAATCCTTATTGTGGTGGCTGCCAGCCCGTTCTGGTGGGGAATGGAGTGGTGATCGACTATTCGCAGCCACTCACTGGTACCGTCTATGTCGATCCCGAAATCGTGGCCGAGTATCCGCAGGGCACGCCGGTGGTTTCATCCGAGGCCATGCAATTCATGGATTCGGCCCGGGCCGCGTTTCGGCGTGGTGAGTATGAACGCGCACTGCAGGACACTAACTCCGCATTGTCATTCATGCCGCGGGATTCGGCCATTCACGAGTTCCGAGCGCTCGTCCTGTTTGCCTTGCGACGCTATCCCGAAGCTGCGACGACGCTGCATTCGGTTCTGGCCGCAGGGCCGGGGTGGGACTGGACGACACTGAGTAGCCTGTATCCCAGTGTGGCCGTCTATACTGCTCAAATGCGTGATCTGGAAGAGTATTCCCGACAGCATCCCGAATCCCCGGAAGCCCGTTTTCTATTAGGATACTTCTACATGACGGGGGGCTACGACGATGCTGCGGTGGCGCAGTTCCGGGTTGTCGTACAACTCGTGCCCAAAGACGCAGTGGCAGCCCGAATGGTGCAAATGCTGGCCCCACCTGCCGAACAGCCCCAGGTCGCTCAACAACCCGATGTCTTCCCGGCGCCGGAGCAAGTGGAAACTCCGACCACAAACGCGGTCGCCAGGGCTCGCATGCTGGGGACCTGGAAGGCCAAAGCGCCGGACGGAACCACCATCGTGCTGTCGATGCCCGATGCCTCCAGTTTTCAATGGACCTTTACGCGGGATGGTAAGAGTACCACCATTGCGGGTTCTTATGTTCTCGGCGAGGGGACCTTAATGCTGAACGATCCCCGGCAAGGTCCCATGGTGGGGCAGATCAAATTTACTGCCGACGATTCGTTCACCTTCAGTATGCCCGGTGCTCCGGCGGGCGAAGGGGAACTTGTTTTCCAGCGTTAGAAATCACATCACTTGGAACTTAAAGCGGGCCCGTATCAGAGGCTTCAGATGCCGGCCTGCAATCTTTTAATGCCCGCTCGGGCAGACTGTCTGGTGAATCGATGACTCAGATTTTGTTTGAACCGTCCCGTCGCACGCCAGCTGCGCTGTGCCGCACGGAACATGTCGAACGTAAAGGGCTGGGGCACCCCGACACGATCTGCGACTCGATCATGGAGGCGGCCTCGATTGCCTTGAGTCATGCGTACCGGGAAGCCTGCGGGCGCGTCCTGCATCACAATATCGACAAAGGCCTGCTGGTGGCCGGGCAGTCCCGTCCCTGCCCGGGCGGCGGCCAGATCGTCGCTCCGATGCGGCTGATCTTCGGCGACCGGGCCACGGCCGAAGTGAATGGCAAGCTCATTCCCGTCGGCGAGATTGTGGAACAGGCCGCAACGGACTGGTTCCAGCAGAACCTGCGGTTCGTTGTTCCGGACCGGCATGTGATCTATCAGAATGAAATTCAGCCGGGTTCTCCGGAGTTAGTGGACATATTTGCCCGTGCGGAGCTGTCCGCCAATGACACGTCGGCGGCGGTGGGCTATGCGCCGCTGACCGAAACCGAGCAACTGGTGCTGGCAGCGGAACACTACCTCAACTCGGCGGACTTCAAGGTCCGTTTTCCTGAAATCGGCGAGGACATCAAGGTCATGGCTGCGCGTCATGATCGGCATGTTTACCTGACCATTGCGGCTGCCTTCGTCGATCGGTTCATCCCGAACTCGGCGGTCTATTTCGAGCGTAAAGAATTCGTCCGTGACGACGTGCGACATTATCTGGAAGGCCGGCTCAGGACCCTGGACGGTATCGAATTGGCCTTGAATGTGCTCGATGATCCGCAACGCGGGGCTGGTGGTATGTATCTGACGGTGCTGGGCACCTCCGCCGAGGGGGCCGACGGTGGTCAGGTGGGACGGGGTAACCGGGTCAATGGCGTGATCAGCCTGCACCGCCCCATGAGCACCGAAGCCGCTGCCGGCAAAAATCCGGTCAGTCATGTGGGCAAGATCTACAATTTGCTGGCTCAGCAGATGGCCCTGCAGATCTGTGCGTCGGTCAGCGGTGTGGATGAGGCGACTGTCTGGTTATGCAGCCAGATCGGTCGCCGACTGGATGACCCCTGGTCGGTGGCCATCGAACTGGTGCCCACAGCGGGTGTGGAATCGAAGGACCTGGAATCGCGCGTGTCGCAAGTGATTGAACACGAACTGCAGCGGTTGCCGCAGTTTGTCGATCGATTGTGCGCCGGGGAAATCCCAGTCTGCTGACCGGCCTGCTGCCTCATTTGTCCCCAGTTCCTCATGGACACCTCGACCGTGGGAGGGCATACTCTGGCTTTGTCAAAGAGTTGCCCTTAAGGTTGCCGCCATGAGTTCCTGGTTTGTGTCTCTCCATCCAGTCGTGCAGGCCCTGCTGGCCGGGTTGTTTACCTGGGGGGTGACTGCCATGGGAGCGGCTGCCGTATTCTGGACTCGCCAGATCAATCGCAAGCTCCTTGATGCCATGCTCGGCTTCTCCGGGGGGGTAATGCTGGCGGCGAGTTACTGGTCGCTGCTGGCACCGGCCATTGAGATTGCGGCACACGGCCCGCTGCCGGTGTGGTGTCCGCCACTGATCGGGTTTCTGGCCGGCGGAGCCGTCCTGTGGGCGTTAGATCGATTACTGCCGCACCTGCACCTGGGTTTTCCATTAGAAGAAGCCGAGGGCCCGAAGTCGTCGATCCGCCGCGCGGTACTGCTCGTGACCGCGATTACGCTGCATAACATTCCGGAAGGTCTGGCGGTTGGAGTCGCGTTCGGCGGCGTCATCGCCGGTACTCAGGCGACCAGTCTCTCCGCCGCGGTGGCGCTGGCGATCGGGATCGGCCTGCAAAATTTTCCGGAAGGTCTCGCGGTCGCGATGCCGCTCCGCGGTGAAGGCATGAGCCGCTGGAAAAGCTTCTGGTATGGGCAGCTCTCTGCTGCCGTCGAACCGGTCATGGCCGTCGTCGGTGCCGCGGCAGTGGTTGTGGCCGCGCCAATCCTGCCCTATGCCCTGAGCTTCGCCGCGGGAGCCATGATCTACGTCGTGGTCGAAGAGTTGATCCCGGAATCTCACCGGCAAGGCAACGTGGACCTGGCAACGGTCAGCTTGATGCTCGGTTTTGCTGTGATGATGGTTCTCGACGTGGCCTTGGGCTGATCGTCGCGAACAACACGTCTGCGTCAGTTGAGAACCGCTGGAAATACCGCGATTCTGATTCTGGAGTGGAACTCCGGAGAATGTCCTGACGCATCGGAAGTCTTACGTCGTTTCGGGAGCTGCCCCCGTCGATCGGCGGGGATCTGTTTCCCAGTTCGGGGGCGCCCATGCATTTCGACGTTTACCGAACTGCCAGTCCCTGATTGGATTGCGGCGATTCGAACATCGGGAAACGCGGAGATCTGTCGAGTGCAGGCGACATTGGGAATTGGGCCGGTCGGCGGAACTGGTAGTAAAAAGGATGTTGGGAAATGACGAATGTCGAAATCCGAATGTCGAATGAATGACCAATGACGAAACGGCGAAGAGT
>CAZQUW010000441.1:0-3875 GCA_964596215.1 uncultured Planctomicrobium sp.
GCAAATGCTACTGCAGTTCAAATTTTCCCCACATCGCCTACCGAGTCAACTGTCAAACCCGGCAGAAACCGGACAGCTTCACACGATTGGGGCGCCCCACGTCGCCGGACTCTCCCCCCTGTCGGGCTGGAACAAGGGGGCCAGGGACGCTCACTCGGTTTCGACGATCCGGTGCGCCGGGGCCCTACGGCAGCCCGGCTCACCTGGATACGTTGTCGGAAAACCAGGACCGCTGGATGAGAATCGCCCGACTCCGACGTGTCAGGCGCGGGAAGAGCGGCCTACGGCTGTTTGAACGATCTCGCCAATTCCACCAATGTTTTGACCATCACGCCCGTCCCGCCACCTTCGCGATGGGGTTTAGTCGAACCGGCAAACGCCGGCCCGGCAATGTCGAGATGGACCCACGGCTTGCCGCCGACAAATTTTTCCAGGAATTTCGCGGCGGTAATGGCCCCGCCCCAACGGCCTCCGGTATTACGGACGTCGGCAATCTCGCTCTTGATCAACTCGTTAAAGTGATCCCACATCGGCATCTGCCAGGTGTCTTCACCCATCCGCGCCGCGGCTCCCAGCAACTGGTCACACCAGCCCTGGTGATTGCTGAAGGCTCCGACGACCTCTTCTCCCAGGGCCACCACGCAGGCGCCCGTTAAAGTCGCCAGGTCGACGATACAATCTGTTCCCTGGTCGACGGCGTAACTGAGCACATCGGCCAGGACCAGCCGACCTTCGGCATCGGTATTCTGATTTTCAATCGTCACGCCGTTGCGGGCGTGCATGACGTCACCCAGCTTGAACGCCGAACCGCTGGGCATGTTTTCGACCAGCCCCATCAATCCGCGAACGTGCACCGGCAGCTTGAGCTTGGCAATCGCCTGCATTGTTCCCAGGACGGTGGCCGCACCCGCCATGTCGCATTTCATGGTCAGCATCGAGTCTGTCGGCTTCAGTGACAGTCCGCCGCTGTCGAACGTTACTCCTTTGCCGACAATTGTTAACGTCGGTGCGCCGGCAGGCGCCTGATTGTATTCCAGCACCACCATCCGCGGCGGCTGGACGCTTCCCTGGTTCACCGCCAGCAGGGCATTCATCTTCTCCTGACGCAATCGCGGCTCGTCGAAGATCTCGCATTTCAAGCCGCATTCTGCGGCAACTTGTTCCGCGCGCTGGGCAAAGCTGATGGGGAACAGGACGGATGGGGGTTGATTCACCAGTTCGCGAGCCAGGTTGACCGCGTCGCCGATCACCGTGCCCTCGGTCGCGGCGGCTCGCAAGGCGGCGAGGTCACTGCCGGATTCGGCCAGGAACAGAGCGGAAGTCAACGGATACCGGGCACGCTCGACCCGATACAGATCCTGCCCCTCACCGCTGATTTGCAGTGCGGACGCGATGATTCGAACGGTTGTAGCGGGCGTGGCGGCCAGGCCGGCCGGGATCGCGACCGCCACCGTTTGCTGCGCTTTGGACGTGATCTGCCGGATTGCAGTCAGGTAGGCCTTATTGAGACCCGCTTCGGTCTGTTGTTCCGGTTTGCCCAGGCCGACGATCAACAGGCGTCGGGCTCGAAGCCCCTGCACACCGCGAAGAGCGACCGTTTCGGCCAGTTTGCCGGTCAAATCGCCCGTTTCCTTGAGGCGAGTCAACTGGCCGGACAAGGCCGTGTCGAGACTGGCATAGGAACCAGTCAGCGTGAACGATTCGGGGACACCCACGAGCAACCATTCCGCGTCGGCGGCAATCCAGGGAGTGGCGTCAAGCTGCCATGACATGACTGAATCCTTTCGGGGGAGCGATCTTCGATTTAACACGAACTTGCATTCAACCGGATTGGTCCGTGTGGGGCAAGGGAGAGAGGAAATGACGAATGACGAAATCCGAATGACGAATGCAGTTCATACGCACTGAAGTCACTGTCATTAGTCACTGTCGTTTTGGTCATTCGACAGGAGCCATTTTTCCGTCATTCGGATTTCGGCATTCGTCATTCCCTTGCTGGTATTTCCCCCCCTTGCTTCGTATGATTTTTGCGAAGATCCCACACTGGACTCCTTCCACCAAAGTTCGTTTTTCCCTGAGATTTCATTCATGCCTACTATCAAGTTCCTGAACGAAAAGAAGACAATCGAGGTCGAACCCGGTACCGATCTGCGCCACGCCGCACTGCGGGAAGGCATCCAGCTGTACACGGGACCGCACCGCTATTTGAACTGCATGGGCTGGGGGCAATGTGCGTCGTGCAAGGTGTTGATCAAGAAGGGGGCGGAAAACGTCAGTCCGCCCAGCCTGTGGGAACGCATCCGCTGGTGGTTGGATCCGATCGCTTTGTTCTCGTACCTCGGCAAAGAAAAGGAAATGCGGCTGGCCTGCAAGACCCGGGTCATCGGCAACGGCGAAGTGGAAGTCGAAACCCGCCCCGCATTGAACTTGCACGGCGAGAAGTTCTGGGGCTAGCAGAAGGGGCAGCACAAGACAGTCCCACCCGGCCCCGCTCTGTGATAAAGAGACCCCACATGCGCGACATTCGAATCGGTGCGGCACAGTTCGAACATCGCAACGGCGATAAGGCCTACAACCTGTCCCGCATTCGCGAGTTGACCGGCCAGGCGGTGGCTCAAGGGGCGGAAGTTGTCAGCTTTCACGAATGCTGCATTTCGGCCTACACGTTCGTGCAGACGCATTCCAGGCAGCAGTTGTGGGAACTGGCGGAAGAAGTCCCTGCGGGACCGAGCACGCAGGAATTGATCCGTATTGCCGCCGAATACAAAGTTGCCGTGCTGGCGGGCTTGTTCGAACGTGCCGGCGACCAGATCTACAACACCTACGTCTGCTGCACCGGCGATGGGCTGGTGGCCCGGTTTCGCAAGCTGCATACGTTTGTCAGCCCCTACCTGACGCCGGGCAATGAATACTGCGTGTTCGATCTGTATGGCTGCAAATGCGGCATCTTGATCTGTTACGACAACAATCTGGTCGAGAACGTGCGGATCAATGCCTTGCACGGGGCCCAGGTTATTTTCATGCCGCATGTCACCGGCTGCCTGCCGTCCGTGATGCCGGGCCGCGGGACGGTGGCCCGCGAACTGTGGGAGAATCGCGATCGGGATCCGGTGCGTTTGCGGCAGGAATTCATGGGCCCGAAGAATCGCGGCTGGCTGCTGCGGTGGCTGCCCGCCCGCGCTTACGACAATGGAATCTACGCCGTCTTTACGAATCCCGTGGGGCTGGATGACGATACGGTCAAGGGAGGGAACTCGATGATTCTCGATCCCTTCGGCGAAGTCCTGTGCGAATCGAATGCGCTCGGTGACGATGTGGTCGTCGGCCTGTGCACCGCCGAGAAAATCGGCATCTCCAGCGGGCAAAGATATTTGAAAGCCCGTCGCCCCGACCTGTACGGCAAACTCGTTGAAGCCCCTGCTGAGCCCCCCGTGACCGCGCCAGGTTGGGCATTAAAACGCTAACCAAGTGACATCGTGGGATGGATCTCCTGACTACTGCTATAAAGGAGTGTGTCGCGTGGCAAAATCAACGTCAAATCTGTTTTGTGCTGGTTCACACAATCCCTGCTGAGATCCTGTGATTGAAAACCCTATAGCTATTGATGGTTTACAGTCACAAAGAGGTTTGCAGTAGTCGTCTCCAGGCCGGTCCGTCCGGCAAGCGTGAGAATACAACAGCCTTGAATTGGTCTGACACGTCTTCTTGATCCTTCGTGGCCTTTGTGTGCTTCTGTTAAAAAAGAGTTTGGAACAGAAGGGCACGAAGGTCGCGAAGAAAGAGGGGGCTGACGGTCTTCGAGGTTGCTGCGGTAAAGTTCCAACGCACAGGCCGCCCCTGTGCGCTCGATTTCGAATTGATCGTAATCCTTGCCA
>CAZQUW010000442.1:0-2303 GCA_964596215.1 uncultured Planctomicrobium sp.
TGGTCGACGTCGGTTACAAGAGCGAAGGCGTCGTTCCACTGAGCGACTGGGAAGAAGGCGAAGCGCCCCCCGAACCAGGCCAGGCCATCGAAGTTCTGCTGGAAGAAGTCGAAGACTCATCCGGCCTTGTCCTCTTGTCGAAGAAGAAGGCTTCCCGCATTCGCAGCTGGGAAGTTGTCATCTCCAAGTACAAGGAAGGGGACGTTGTCTCCGGTGCTGTCGTCCGCAAGATCAAGGGTGGTCTGCTGGTCGACATCGGTGTCAACGTGTTCCTGCCCGCCAGCCAGGTCGACATCCGTCGTCCGGCCGACATCGGCGATTACATCGGCCGCACCATTGAGTGCGTGATCCTGAAGATCGACGAAGCCCGCCGCAACATCGTCGTATCACGCCGCAAGCTGATCGAAGACAACCGCGAGAAGATGAAACGCGATCTGTTGTCCAAGATTCAGATTGGCGAGATCCGCAAGGGTATGGTCAAGAACATCGCCGACTTCGGTGCGTTCGTCGACCTGGGTGGCATCGACGGCCTGCTGCATATCACCGATATGAGCTACGGCCGCATCAATCACCCGTCGGAAATGGTCAAGATCGACGACGAGATCGAAGTCATGATCCTCAACGTCGACACCGACCGCGAGAAGATTGCTCTGGGTCTGAAGCAAAAATTCCCCAGCCCCTGGGCTGTGGTTTCGGAAAAATACCCGGTCGGCACGAAGATCACTGGCGAAGTGGTCAACGTCATGTCCTACGGTGCCTTCGTCAAGCTCGAAGAAGGTATCGAAGGTCTGGTGCACATCAGCGAAATGTCCTGGACCAAGCGTGTCAATCACCCGAGCGAACTGGTGGCCATCGGCGACAAGGTCGAAGTCGTGGTGCTGGGCATCAGCAAGGAAAAGCAAGAGATTTCGCTGGGCATGAAGCAGACTCAGCCCAATCCCTGGGACAACGTCGCCGGCAAATACCCGGTCGGCCAGATTGTCACCGGGACCGTGCGGAACCTCACCAACTACGGTGCCTTCATCGAAATCGAAGAAGGTATCGACGGCCTGTTGCACGTCAGCGACATGTCCTGGACCCGCAAGATTTCGCACGCCAGCGAAATGTTGCAGAAGGGTGAAAAGGTCACCTGCCAGGTGTTGTCAGTCGATCAGGAACGCAAGCGTATCGCTTTGGGCCTGAAGCAACTGCAGAACGATCCGTGGAGCACCACCATCCCCGAGAAGTATGCTCCGGGTGCTGTGGTCACGGGAACCGTCACCAAGTTGACCAACTTCGGTGTGTTCGTGGAACTCGAGCCGAGCCTCGAAGGTCTGCTGCACATTTCCGAACTGGCCGACAAGAAGGTCGAAAACCCGGAAGAAGTGGTCAAGGTTGGCGATCAGATCGAAGTCCGCATCCTGCGGGTCGACATCAACGATCGCAAGATCGGCCTCAGCCGCAAGCTGTCAGGCCCGATCGAACCCGAGCCCAAGGCTCCGGGTGCTCCGAGCGCTGGCGGAACTGACGCTGGTCAGAACGTGCCTCGCGAAGAGTTGAAGGGTGGCACCAGCGGGACCTCAGGGCCATTGTTCACAATGGATACCCCCGAGCCTGCCGCTGAGTAAGCTGACCTGTCAGCCAGCAGTTTGAAACCCGCAGCCCGGACTTCTTCAACGAAGCCCGGGCTGTTTTTTACACTGATAGAATGAATCGCCAATGCCGTCGCAGGCGAGCGTCCGGCGTAAGCCGGATGGTTGTTAGCGAGCTACAAACGGCAGAAACACTTCACCTTTCCTGACGGATCCGAGCCAGGGTGCTTCACCGCCACAGAAGGACACGGACGAACCACAGTCGATGCAGCAGAGTGCATTTTCCTAACGACCTGAGTCGGAGAATATTCTCCGCAAAGGACCAGGATTTGTGACGTTGGTAGTATCGATCTCTCGCAAAGAACGCTGTGGTTGTCTTCTGCTTTGGGTACCGTCCAGAAACCATCCGGCTGACGCCGGACGCTCGCGAGAGACGGCTGCGCCGTCTCTCGCCTGGCATGGTGACTTCGAGCTTCAATCGTCGAGTTGCGGTTTGTCCTCTGAAGTCTCCGCAGGCTTTTTCAAGTCGGCCCGCTCGGTCTTCTGTTCTTCTGTTGCCTCATCCGACTGGTCTTCAACGCCTTTTGCGTCGTCAGCGTTCTTCGCCGGGGCGTCGTCTAACTGCACGTCAACGTCTTCTTCGTCGCGGCTCTTTTCTTCGTCTGCATCCTGATCGTCGTCGTCCTGATCTTTGTCGCGACGCTTGGACTTGGCCTCGTCCTTGTCATCATC
>CAZQUW010000442.1:2403-3828 GCA_964596215.1 uncultured Planctomicrobium sp.
GTCATCGTCCCCGCGTTTCTTCGATCGCGGTTCGTCCCGGTCATCATCGCCGTCCCGATCCCGATGTTTCGCATCGCGCGGTTGCGGATGATGATCATGGCCTAACATCTTCCGCAGCTGATGGACTTCACCTCGCAGTTCAGCGATCTCGTGGTGCAGTGCCTTGAGCATTCCCATGACTTCACCCGGATGCGGTCCCGGGTGCGGGTGATGGCCCTCCGGCCTGTGAAAATCGCCGGGATGGGGCCCGCGGCGTTCCCCGTCGCGCGGCTCAGCACCGTGGGGGCGGGGCTCCTCATGTCGAAATTCGCGATGGGGTCGATCCCGGTCATCGCCAGGGTGAGGTCCATCACCGGGACCACGTTCCGCATCCCGGCGCCCGTGCTGGGCATGCTCTTTCATCCGCGCCTGCATTTCGCGCATACGATCCTGCATCCGCTCGATGTGTTCGCGAATCGCCCGGGCCTGTTCTGGATGCCCTTCACGCTGCAGGTTGTCGGCAACTTTACGCAGCTCTTCGATGACAAACGGGGGCCCTCCCCCGGGCCCCTGGCCTGACGCCATGGTTCGCGGCGAGTGAGGCATACCGGGATGTCCCGCTGGTCCCTGACTGGGATCACGAAACTCGAAATGCTGAACCTTAAACTGCGGGCCGTTTGCCTGAATGTGCTGCAGCTTCATTTTCAGCGATTGAATCGCACTTTTCAGCTTCTCCTGTAAGGCAGGATCATCGGTCTTATTCAGGGCTTCGTGCAACCGGTGTATCTCGCGTTCGACCGCGCTGGCCGGCGATTCGTGCCCGGGTTTACCTGGCTCCCTGTCGCGGGTAAGCCATTTCGGTCCCGGCCCCTGGCCAATGCCGATCGTCACTTTCGGCAGTGCTTCGCGAATTCGGCGAGCAACCGCGCGCTTCTCCTCGGCCGCCTCCTTCTGCCCTTTCTTGTCCAGTTCACTCGCTTCCTGCTCGAGTTCTTTCGCCAGCTTGGCGAGATTTCCACTCGCTGGATCCAGCTTTTGAATGACCGCAATCTTCGGCTGGTGTGTCGGCAGATCTCCGATGATATCAATTTGCGAATCGCCGGAATCTTTCCCGGCCTCGACCGGCTGCACGAACTCAATCTTCAACTCAGCAGGCGCCTCCTGAGCAACTTGCGGTGGTTGCGGCTTCAGCTCCTCAGCGGGCCACCAGCCGAACGTCGAACCGACGCCGACAGTAGCACCCGCCAGGGCGACAGCAGACAGGGTGACAAGCTTCTTCATCAGACAGACTCCTTGAGGCCAGGGGTGTTGTTACGAGGTACGGTGAATCATCCGTGGCCGTACTCGTTTCGCGTGAAGAGTTCGTTTGAGTTGATATCTGTGCCACCAGAGCACGCGGAACGGCTGTTACAGGGGCCCCAGCATGGCATCTCGCAGCCGCTGCAT
>CAZQUW010000443.1:0-3828 GCA_964596215.1 uncultured Planctomicrobium sp.
ACATCAGCACCACTCTCTGCCACCTCGGCAACATCGCCTACCGAGTCGGCCGCACAGTCCAATTCGCCCCGCAGACGCAGCAGTTCATCAAAGACCCGGTGGCCGACGTGCTGCTGGCGAGGGACTACCGCAGTCCATGGGATCTGCCATTAGTCTAAGGCACCGAAATCAGGGCGTTTGGCTCCTTCGCAATTTTCTGGTAGAGTGAGATTATGGCCACAGTATATGACGAAATCGTGGACTTTATCGCCGCCGGCAGCACGCCAGACGCCGTTGCGCACTTCGAGCCATCTCAGCAAACCAAAGACTACGTCGCCGAATTGATCCATAAGGAAAAGACCGCCGGGCTAACCCCCGACGAGTCTTCAGAGCTCGATCATTTCATGACTCTCGAGCACGTCATGCGCCTGGCGAAAGCCCGCGCAAGAACCTACTGTTCACCATGACAAGCTACGTCAGTCTCGACCTCTGCCGCCTGGTCGCGGCGCGCGCCTATCGACTGTGTGAATATTGTTTGATTCACGAAGACGATACATACTTCGGCTGTTCACACGGATTCAAGAACCCGTGCCACCCAGCGATCTGTTCCCCAGATTCTGCCGAATGAACATTTGACTCGATTACAAACGTGAGGTAAGCTCCACTTTATGAGCGGGTCCAGTGCTCGCGAAATCCAGGCGACCGTCCGTGCTTACCGTTTGCTTCTGCAAAGTCTCACATCCGATGCGAATACTTCTGTTTATCCTCTGCGCCGTCGCCGTTCTATTCGGAATGTTAATCTTATCAGCAGCGAATGGCGCGATTCACGAGATTGAAGCATTTATTGTATTTCTTATTGCCGCAGTACTGCTCACCGGTGCCGCAGTTGTCGACGCGATTATTAATGCTCGAACGCAACTTGAGAACACATTTCGTCTAGCTCAAGTAACCACAACTAACAACAAACCACTTCCGCTCCCTGCTTCATTCCGCGGTTCACCGCCATCAGAATTTGTCGTAGATTTGCCGAATGAGTCAACATTCACTGAGATCGATCAATTGGCAGATGACGAAGAGCTTGCAAACGAGTTGTTTAACGACGCTAAAAATTTTGCCAGTGACGGTAAGAGGGAAAAGGCCATCGTCACGCTAAGAGAAATCGTTCGGCAGTATCCGCATACGCAAGCCGCAGAGAAAGCTCGCCGGAATCTGCAGAAGAGCCCAACATCTCCTTGATAGCGCGAAGGAAAAGGCGACAGGGTAAATTTGGGTCGCATAGCCCCAGATTGGTACAGAAATCTGAGCTACCCCGCGCATCCGTGTCGCGCGGGACGATTGTGACTCAGAGATCCAAAGCGGATCTCAAGCACTCATCGACCTTGGCCATCGTTGCCTGCGAGAGCGTCCCGATGACATGCGTGATCTGTGATTGCAGAAATGTTGCCAGATTGGCCGCGTTGATCACCCATGGCAGCCGGAGCCCCGATGGTCCCCAGTCGGGATGAGTCTGGTCGATGAGAAGCTGCGTATCCTCATGGGATCGTGCGAGGTTGCTGGTGATCTGGGGGATGATCGTATTTGCCATCCGGCCGTTGTGGCGATCATTCTGGACCACGATCGCTGGCCGTACCTTGGCCACCGGATTCAGCGGGCGGAGATCGACGATCCCAACGTCGCCCCTCATCGTTTGAGATCTTGTTAGGCGTCAAGGCCCGGGTCATCACCCCAAGCCTGTTCAACGGCGGCATACGCTTCGTCCGGCGACATCTCGGAAAAGTCGATAATCTTCCGGGCCTACTCGTAGACATCCTTCACGATGAGAACGCACGCCTGCCCATCAATCTCCACCGACACGGGTTCCCCTATGCCGACCGCAGTTCGTTGCTCATTGCTGAGTGTCATTGAACAATCCCTCCATAGCTCCATGTTGAACCTCAAGAGCGCGTGATTCCAGCGGAGCCCTCGGGGCAGGAACCGCCGCCTGATGCCATCCGGCCCAGTGTCCAGCGACGCCCGGTTTATTCAAACGTGAGGGTTCCGAAATACTTCGGGAGGTGGAATTGTGGTTTTGCGTTGGTCACGGGTGACCATGTCAGCCAGTGGGGATGGCTCGAGTCATCCGCGCACTTGTAGAAGTTGGCACGCCAGGTGACTCCAGGCTTGGGACGCTCAACTTTGGCGACTTTCTCCAGAAGACTCAGCGGAATTTTGTATTCCAGCGACCAGTTCGTTGCACCGGCGAGCTCGGTGTCGATCGGCCCTTTCAAAGAGTTCGCCGTGACGATGCTTGAAAAGTCCTCGGCCGTGAACTTGTTGAATGTGCTGCCGCCGACATTCGCGTGCAGCAGTTTCAGCCCGGCACAATTGGTTTCGAGGTTGAAGTAGTCCTGCTCCTTCCCCGCACCGCCGGGCGCGAAAAAGAACTCGACACAACTATCGCGCCAGATGTCCTGCTGATGCTGCGTGCGCTTCGCCAGCACAAATTTGTCTTCGACCTTCCAGATGATGTAAATATGGTGGTCGTCGTAGGCGACCTTCGCCTGGGCTTTGGGCTGATGCGCAGGTTCGTCTCCCATGTAGTATTCGAGTGTCAGCGGCGTAACACCCTTCCAAGCCGGTTTGTGCCAGTCAGCATCAATGGTCGGATTGTCATTCATCCGCGGTACACGAGAGGCGTTCTGTTTGACCGGGGGCAAGCTGGCCCAGCGGACGCGCTTCGTTTCGCCAGGCGCCGGAGGCTCGTCGGCCGCGTCCACCTGGGGAACATTCGCCGCCGCCAGCGCCAGTAGACTCACAATGATTTTTTGCATTTCACACCCTGGTACGAGTTTGTCGGCGCCGATTCAGTCAGCGAGACTCGCCGATCATCTCGGCAGCATCCAGAGTAGAAGGTAACTGCAATTCGAACCAGACAAAAGTGAGCCGGGCCACCCCGTCAGACAAAGCGTTCAACGCACGCGATAAGATGAGCACTCCTGCCGGCGGGACTGTCCCGTCGCGCTGCCATCTCGGCCGCGGAACTCGCGCGGACTATTCCAGATCTTAGCGAAAAAACGGCGGCCGATTACTGTACTGACTTGCCGGTATAGGCAAACATATCCACCGTAAAGCGATCCATGCGGCGAAGTTTCTGGGCCATGATCCGGCCCAGATTTCGGAGCAGCTTGTATGCGGTCAGCGGCTGGTTCATTTCAAGTCGTTCGAACGCCTCGATCGAAAAGTGCATGGTTTCCGCATCTTTAACGACGCGAACTGTCGCAGAGTGCATGCCGGGATCAAAAAACGACAGCTCGCCGAAGACGGCTCCCGGAGAAAGAAAGGCGATCTGCTGCTCACCGCCATAGAGGATATTTGCCAGCACTTCACAGGAACCGGATCGCAACATCCACAGTCCACTGGGATTGTTGTCACGCTGGCGAATAATGGTGTGACCATGGGCATGAGTTTGAAAGTCCGACAGCAGCAGTATGGCGTCTCGGTCTTCAGGAGACATGGTCCGAAATATGGGGCAGTTGGCAACGTCGGTCTCGCAAGTCGTGGGCATGGCGTATTCACTTCCTGGGGTTGGTTCTCGAGCAATCTCCAGTCCAGCATGGACGGGGTGAGTAACCGCAGACAAGGCGAATGCGACGACTGCACTCATCCGCAATCTCTGCACCAGCGAATAGGCGGCTTATAGCGGTCGTAACGCCGAAGATTTGCCGATTACTGTGTCATGCCGAGATCCGGTCAAACTGCTGACCGTGGTGTCGGGCAATGGCTGCGACCGACGACCGGGTTCGCACATCGCGCTGGAAGCGGGAACGTAACCAATTCAGTAAGCGAGCGGCGCGGTCCAGTCCTTTGTTG
>CAZQUW010000444.1:0-3794 GCA_964596215.1 uncultured Planctomicrobium sp.
GGCCCTCGTTAAAAAGTGGATTGTTTTGGCGGAGGGAACCGCAATCACGCAGAATTACTTTGGAAGACCCGCTATGGACAATGTCAACGAAAACGCCCCTCAAACATTCTTGAACGAAGTTGCCGACAAGATCGATGCCGCCGCTGCACAACTGGACGGTTCCGCGGTTGAGCCAGCCAACGGGCAGGTCGTTTCGTTATCTTCCGGCGGCAGTTTCTGGCGCCCCCGATTTGCTCAGAAACTGGTCTACTCGTCGTGTTATACGTTGTCATTCGGGGTGTGCTTTCCAGTCTTTTTCGTCTGCGGGTACATTCCCAAGAATAATCCGCTGGTGCAGGGGTTGATCGAAGGAAGTGCGGCCGCATCGGCAGATGTCGATGCCTGGTTGTCGCGATCCAAGGTCACCAAGACGGTGGAGTCGGTGGAAGACGCACTGGTGGCGGAAGCCGGCGCGGGTGCTCTGGCTCCGGCCTAGCTGCTGAATCACAGGTTGATTTCAGGGTTGGGGGCCGCTGGCTGTGCCGGTGCGAGCGTGGATTTTGACGTTTTGTAAGCACTGCCAGAGTCAGTGGCCCCCGACGTTCTCTGTTTGACAGAGCACGGGTGACTGATTTCACGGGTTGAAGTGGCCTTTTTTGCAGCACCGTTCCGACGCGGGCGCAGGTGGCTGCGCAGCGACCGTCGCCCACGGGCGAACTTACCATCTGCAACTCACGTATCATGAATGACGTCGCCATTACGTGTCCTGGTCCAGGGCGAGTGCGAATTCAAAGTCGAACATTGTTTGGCGATTTGAAGCACTCCACGACGACTGCCTTCGTGGCCTGCATTCTCGACGCGGATCCCAAGGCGAAAGTCTCGGTCGTGCTGGGGGGGAGGGGCGATGCGCCGTGTGTCGCCGAGATCCGGCATTCGGGCACGTCAGCGGTCGCCTTCTTGCGGGCGGTATCGAGTCGGCTGCGGACATTATCGACTCCGACTTTCGACACCGTGGCTGCACATCAGGCTCCGGCGGTCTCATCAGTGGTCCCGCTTCCGGCGTTTTCGGCGGGAGCCGGTGCCACGAATCCATTGCACTGGGCAACCGCGGCCAGGGGACGCCCCGCTGCCTTGAACGGTGACACTGCTGGAAATGGTGCGCATGGGCATGGTCCGCGCAATCGGTTGTTCGCCCTGCGCGGTGCCGATATCGAGGCTTCCCCGATACAGCCACTCGGCCGCATGCCTGTGGTCGCCGGTTCTCCGGGGCAGGTTGACCGGCAGCCGTGGATGATGCTGAAAGAAGTCCCCGGTCGGATGAAACTGAAACATCCGTTTCTGTATCGCCGAAAAAGCGTCTGCCAGTCAGTCGAACGGGAATTGATGAGCGTCCTGGGGATCGATTCGTACAAGACGCACCCTTCTAATGGGACGCTGGTGCTCAAGTACAACACACGGTCCCTGCGTCGCGATCAGGTGCTGAGCATCATCGACCGTGCCCTGGCCAAGGCCGAGATCCCGCATCAATTGGATCCGCGGGATCTCGATTTCCCGCTGGCGGTGACGTCGGTCCCGCTGGCGGCGGTGGCGCAATTTGTGTTTCCGGTGATGCTGCCAGTGGCGGGGGCCCTCTTTCTCTATACGTCGCTGACGACGTTCAGGAGTGCCTTTCAAGTAGCGGTTTTTGAACGGCGCCTGGGGGTCGATATCCTGGATGCCATCGTGGTCACCGGGTGCGTGCTGACAGGACAGATATTTGCGGGGTCGGTGTTGCGTTTGTGCCTGAGTTTCGGTCGCCTACTGGTGGCCAGGACGCAGGACGAATCCCAGCGGCTGCTGATTCAGGCGTTCGGCAAGCAGTCGCAATTTGTGAAGCGGTGGCAGGGTGGCCAGGAAGTCGAAATCTCGCTGGCCGATCTGCGGCTGGGTGATGTGATTGTCGTGCATACCGGTGAATCAGTCCCGGTGGATGGGATCGTCAAAGAAGGCCTGGCGATGGTCGACCAGCATGCCTTGACCGGTGAATCGACTCCGGCGGAGAAGGCTGAGGGGGACCGGGTGTTTGCCAGCACGCTGGCGGTGGCGGGCAAGATCTACGTCGAAGTAGAGAAGGCGGGGGCCGATACGGCCTCGTCCAAGATTGCTCAGATTTTGAATGATTCGGCCGGCCATAAACTAGGGAGCCAGTATAAAGGTGAACAAATGGCCGATCGCGCCGTTGTTCCCACGCTGGCTCTGTCGGCACTGGGATTGGCGACCCTCGGGCCGCAAGGGGCCGTTGCGGTCCTGAACAGCGACTTCGGTACCGGAATCCGCATGGCCGCCCCGCTGGCGATGCTGACGTCGCTCGCCCTGTGTGCCAGCAAGGGAATCCTGGTGAAGGATGGTCGCGCCCTGGAACTGATGCACGACATCGACACGGTCCTCTTTGACAAGACCGGTACGTTGACCCGCGAATCCCCAGATCTGGTCACGATCATCCGGGGGCTGCGGGCCCGCGGGATCAAGCATATCGCTATGATCTCGGGCGATCATGAAGGCCCCACTCGCAAGCTCGCCGAGAGTTTGCAGATGGATGAGTACTTTGCCGGCGTGCTGCCGGGAGACAAAGTGGACTACGTAGAACGACTGCAGAAGCAGGGACGCAAAGTCTGTTTGGTGGGCGTTGTCATCACTGCTTCGACCGCCCTGACGCCGGCCCCCGTGTGGAGGTGGGGGGGGGGGGCGTCGTCGACCGCCCCCGCCGCGGCGCAGATTGTCTTTATGGAAGAAAGTTTGCATCGGTTGTGCGAGTTGCGGGATATCGCCCGCGATCTTGATCGCAACGTCCGCCGCAGCTGGTACCTGATTCTGGCGCCCAATGCCCTCTGCATCGTCGGGGCATTCACGATGGGCTTCGGGATTATGGCCTCGGTACTGACGAATAACGTGGCAGCCCTGGCGGCCTTGGCCAATGGCATGCTGCCGCTGTATCGCATGCTGCATGAGCAGGCCAGGAAGGAATCCCAGCTGGAATTAACTCTGGCGTTGAGTCGATTCCTGGAAGGCAGTCTGGATGCTGGCCCACAGGCTGTCGCGAACAAACACTTGAACTGACAACCCTTGACCTGAGAACCGACATGGCCGAACCATCACCCGAACAAACCCTGGAGACCAGTCCGCCACAGCGGGTGCTGGACGTCTTTTATATTCGCGCCGGCTGGCAGACAGCCGTCAGCCGGGCGATTGAGGAAAATTTACCGGCTGTGGCGTCATTGCTGCGAGATCATCGGTTGCACGTGTTGAATCAGGATCAGGTGCATGACTACCTGAAATTGCATTACAGCCTGGTGGCCGCCGTGCCCATTCTGGTCGTCATTGATCGGGCTGCCGCCAAGCGCCAGCTGGCGACGGGTTTCGGGTTCCGACTTTGTTTCGGGGTCGTCAAGAATCCCGAGACGGCAGTCGCACTGCTGAAATGGGGCGTCCAGATGGCGTTGATGTCGCGTGCAGAATTAATGACCAAGGCAGTGCGAGAAAGCGGTCATCGTGAAACCTTTGAGGGGTTGATTGACCTGATTGGCGAGGGAACTGCACATCTGGTGGAATTCGGGGCAGCGTGATCTCGAAGGCTGCCGCTCCGACAAACAATGGTGAAAGGAAGTCATTCCGTGAATGAATCAGTCAGCGCGATGTTTTTAGGCTTAGTGGCAGCAGTCGGGGTCGTCTACCTGGGTTTCAAGGTCCGGCAGGACCGCGAACGCTTGCGCAAAATCGTCGGCATTATCGATCAGGAACATTCGTTTGACATGGCCTATTTATGCAGCCTGGCAGAC
>CAZQUW010000445.1:0-3768 GCA_964596215.1 uncultured Planctomicrobium sp.
AAGTCGTTCTGAATCCACAACAGCTTATTGAAAGCCATGATGGTGCGAAGCCGCACCTCCGGTGTGAGGGGCCATTCGGAAATCGAGTTCAGCAGCGAGTGAGAGATCACTCCCAGGAGGGCATTCATTTGCACGAGTGGAACATCGATTTCCTTGTTTCCAGCTTTGGGCGTATGGATACGGCCGACCATGTCCAGGTACTGCACCATCTTTGCGTCATAGGCGCGGCCGATCAGTTGAATGAAGTAGCGGTTCAAGTGGTCCTTGCGAAACTTGATCTGCGGATGATCTTGGGAAAGGGACTTGAGATCCGAGGGCACTGGACCGTCGAAGCCGTGTTGGCGGGGTACGAAGTGGCGGGCGGTCGCATCGAATGAGAGCAGCTTCTGATAGGTCTGATCAACAAGTTGCGGCACCCTCGGTCCCAGATGCGGAGCCGCGGCTTGGATGAGCTTCACGTCTTCCGGACCGAAGCCAATGAAGCTGGAGAGAAACTCATAGCGATACTGAGGATCTGTTTCGAGACGCGGTTCGTCGATGGTCTGCATGATGCGTTAGCTTGGAGTTAAGTATTAAGTGGCGCAAATTGACGGGGCGAAGCGATCGCCGGGGCCAGTGCCTCGCATTGAGGCACCGGCCGTGGCATTGACACGTTCAGACAGCAAGCTGGACCAGTTCGGCTGGCGGTTCGGATTCGATCAACTTCAGGTCGAACTTGTCCTGCAAGACTTTGAAGATGTTCGGTGTAATGAACGCCGGCGGTACCGGACCGACACGGATGCCCTTGACGTCGAGGGCCAGCAGCGTCAGCAGCACGGCGACCGCCTTTTGTTCAAACCATGACAGGACGATCTCCAACGGCAGGTCATTGACTCCGCAATCGAACGCGTTGGCCAGTGCCAAGGCGACTTGCACCGCCCCATAAGCGTCGTTGCATTGTCCCATGTCCAGCAGACGTGGAATTCCCGCCACTGATCCGTAATCGTGATTGCGGATGCGGTACTTTCCACAGCCAAGGGTGAGGATGACAGACTGTTCGGGCGATTGCTCAGCCACCTGGGTGTAGTAGTTGCGTCCGATTTCGGCTCCATCGCAGCCGCCAATGAGATAGAATCGTTGAATTTCACCGGACTTGACCGCCGCGACCACCTTGTCAGCCAGGCTCAGGATCACGCTGTGATGGAAACCGATCGTCGACTCGCGGACGAAGTTCTCGGGCAGGGGGTCGCAGGCTTTGGCCTTGGCGATGACCTGCGAAAAGTCGTCGGTCTTGAGTCGCGTGCCGCCGGGAACCGCGGTGATGCGGGTGGTAAACAATCGGTCGGCGTACACATCGGAGGGGATCAGCACGCAATTGGTCGTCGCGACGATCGGTCCGGAAAACATGGGGAACTCCCACTGCTGGTTCTGCCAGGGGCCGCCGAAGTGTCCCGCCAGATGTGGATACTTCTTGAGACCGGGATAGCTGTGAGCGGGAAGCATTTCACCGTGCGTATAAACGTTGATTCCGGTGCCAACGGTCTGCTCAAGGAGGGCGGCCAGATCGACCATGTCGTGCCCTGTGACCAGGATCCCCGGTCCGGCAATAGTCCCTTCCCGGACTGTCGTTGGTTGCGGCTTGCCAAATCGTTCACAGTGGCCCTGATCGAGCAGTTCCATGACACGGAGGTTCTTCCGCCCGCACTCAAGAACCAGTTCCAGCAGCGAAGGGATGTCGAAGTTCACATTCGTCATCGTGGCGAACAGTGCCTCTTCGATGAATGCGCTGACAGTGTCGTCGGTCTTTCCGAGTCGGCGCGCATGATTGGCGTAGGCCGCCATTCCCTTCAAACCGTACAGAAGAATCTCCTGCAGTGACTGCACGTCGGCATCTTTGCCGCACACTCCGATGTCAGTGCAGCCGGTTCCATTCTGGGTCTGTTCACACTGGTTGCAAAACATGTCATCGACTCCTTGGCGGTGGGGAAAGCGGATCAGGGGAATTCGGCGGGGACGGTTCCGACAGTACCCAGCCAGACGGTTCAAGTCGGGACGGACGGGGCTCTGGCGCCAGTGTCCGCATGTTGGCACCGCACAAGCCGAGTGCCGGTCGCAGCGTGCAGCAATGTGTCGGTCCATTCGTGTCCGTCGTAGGCGTAGCGGATCTGTACTGCGGTGACAGTCCGCGCGAACAGTTGATCGACGGCCGCCGACAGAGGGATGCTTTGGGGTGGCACGTGTTGCTGTGAGCGGGACTTGCAGATCACGCTGGCGATTTGAGTATACGCCTGCAGGTCGGCTGCGAGGATTGACACCTCATCGTGAGACAGCACTGCTTCCCGCATTTCCGGGAGCGGTGGACCGTCAAACGCGACCTGGGATTCGCCACGAAATGCAGGTGATTCACGAGCAGATGTGTTCATTGCGCGGCCTTTCGTATGCTGAACTCCGTCGGAGCGGCCTCGGCTTCTCGTTGTGTTGCAAACAGCACTTGATCGAGTTCCGCCGCGGGCGCGTGACACTGAACGCAATTTTGCAACCACGGGTGCGTGGTTCTCAAGCCGGGGCGTGCGACAAGTCCATGACAGCTTAGGCAGTCTCCGCGCATGTAAGTCGTGTGCGGAATTGTGGGTGGTGTTCCGGACATGGCTCGCTGTCCCGGACCGGAACGCAGCACGCCTGTGAACTCGTTGACGGGAAGGAGTGTCTCGGAGATATTCTCTGGTGCGTCTTGCGTTGGCAGGCCGCTAGCTGCCCAAGGAAGATTCCTCCTGGACTCCACATGGCATTGCGTGCAACTGCTGTAATGCGGATGTGAGATCTTGGTGGCGACGCGACCACTGAGCTGCATGCCTTCGGCGTGGCAGACCAGGCAACTGGCGGCAGACTGTTGCTCAATGGCATGCGGAATCACCGGTGGAGCGCCCTCGAACGCTCGTGTTCTCAGCCGATCTCGAAGCGCCGCGTCTTTCATCGCCGGGGTACGGATCACGGGGGCGAACAGCGGCGGACGCGACTGCTTCAGTGTGGCGAAGTTCGACGCCCACGACCGATTCGGACCAACCACCGCAGACGACAGGTCTCGGTATGCTGGCGCGGCCGATTGCGGTTTGATTCGAACGACGCGGTGCGGGACGACAGCTCTCCGTGGAATGACCGGCTCGGAAATGCCGACGAGGAACCCGACCAGACTGATTCCGACCGCCACCGCGAAAGCAATTGTCATCAAACGACCGGCCCCCAAAGCAGGGGGCGTCCTGATGCCCCCTGCTTTGTTTGAAACATCCGTCGCACCCGTCCGAGATGCGGGATCTGTGGCATCGGTCGGCTTCATGGTCTCACCTTTGAGATCCGGGCCGCACACTTCTTGTAATCCGGCTCCTTGCTGAAGGCACAGTGAGCTTCCAAGGTCAGCCGATTGATCAGTCGTCGCTCATCAAAAAACGGTACAAACAGGTGCCCTGGCGGGCAGCTTCCGCGTCCATCGATCCAGGCGGCCAATTCAAGTTCGCCACGGCGAGTCTGCAGCTTGATCTGCTCTCCGTTGTGAATACCCAATCGCCGGGCATCGTCGGCGTTGATCTCCACATAGGCCGACGGCATGGCCCGACGCAACGGCGGGATGCGCATCGTCATTGAACCCGTATGCCAGTGCTCCAGGACACGGCCGGTGTCGAGCCAGAAGGGGTACTCGGCGTCAGGAATCTCCGGCGGAGCGATATAGGGGCGGAACCAGATCAGCGCCCGGTCGTCCTGCGTGACCGAATGGTAAAATTGCACGCCCTTACC